>CAZWPY010000004.1:43708-46443 GCA_964635475.1 uncultured Acidimicrobiia bacterium | reverse complement strand
AGCGCCGGGCCAGCCGTGTCTTTGAACGGGTCGCCGACCGTGTCACCGATCACCGCTGCCTTGTGCGCCTCGGAACCCTTGCCGCCTTCGTGGCCGTCCTCGATGTACTTCTTGGCGTTGTCCCACGCACCACCGGAGTTGGAGAGATAGTTCGCCATGAGCTGACCCGTGAGGATCACCGCCGCAAGGAACGCGCCGAGTGCTTGGTAGCTGATTCCGAATCCGACGATCACTGGGCTCAGCACCGCCAGGAGCGCCGGGGTAGCCAACTCGCGCAACGAGGCCGCAGTGCAGATATCGATAACCGGTGCGTAGTCGGGCTTACGACGCCCGGCCATGATCTCGCCATCGGCGAACTGCTTACGCACCTCCTCGACAACCACCCCAGCCGTGCGACCCACGGCTCGGATCGCGAGGGCCGAGAAGTAGAAGGCGATCGAGCCACCAATGAGCAAACCGATAAACGTCTTCACGTCGGCGACGTTGATCTGCGTGGCGATGTCTCGGAAAAGTTCCGAACCCTCTTTGTCGAGGTTGAGCTCGGAGCCGATTGTTTCGATGTAACTGGCGAACAACGCAACCGCTGCAATGACCGCGGAGCCGATGGCAAATCCCTTGGTCACGGCCTTCGTCGTGTTACCGACAGCGTCGAGGCTGACCATGATCCGCTCGGGCTCGCCGTGGAACTCGCCCGACATCTCAGCGATGCCGGCAGCGTTGTCCGATACCGGACCGAACGTATCCTCCGACACGATCACGCCAGTCGTGGCGAGCATGCCCATGCCACACAGGGCGACCAAATACAACGAGAACTGCAGGTTGCCGCCGCCCAGCGCGAGGGCAGTCCCCAACGCAAGCGCGATCGCCAAGATGGCATAGACCGACGATTCCAGACCCGCGGCAGTGCCCGAGAGCACCACGGTGGCCGGGCCCGTTCGAGCCGACTCAGCGATCTCCCGCACCGGCTTGTGGTGCGTGGCGGTGAAGTACTCCGTCAAGCGGCTGACGATCTGAGCCAAAACCAGACCCACGACCACGGCCAGGAACACCTTCAGACCCTCATGGCCACCACCAGGGCCCTTGTCGCCCACATAGCCGAAGGCCACAGCAGCGGTACCCAGCACGGTCAGGATGCCCGCGACCAAGAATCCGCGGTTGATCGGCTTCAGCGCGTTCGTCTCGCCCTCACGCGCTCGCACCGCAAAGACGCCTGCGATCGACGCGATCACACCAATTGCGCGAGCGGCCAGCGGGAAAATCACGCCCAGCGCCGGATTGGCGCCGATCGAGTTAAACGCCGCGACTCCAAGGATGATCGACGCAACGAGCGTGACTTCGTAGGACTCGAAGAGGTCGGCGGCCATCCCGGCGCAGTCGCCAACGTTGTCGCCGACGTTGTCAGCGATCGTCGCGGGGTTACGCGGGTCGTCCTCGGGAATTCCGGCCTCGACCTTGCCCACCAGGTCGGCGCCGACGTCGGCCGCCTTGGTAAAGATGCCGCCGCCAACCCGCAAGAACAACGCGAGAAGCGAACCACCGAATCCGAAGCCGACCAGGATCGCCGAACTCGTGTTTTGAAACGCCATGATGATCGCCGTCGCGCCGAGCAATCCGAGGCCGACGGTAAACATGCCGGCGACTCCGCCGGTGCGAAACGCAACCTCAAGCGCCGCTGGCATCGACCCCGAACGCGCGGCGGCCGCGGTACGGACGTTGCCTCGCGTGGCGAGCGTCATCCCGATGTAGCCCGTGAAGCCGGAAGCGAAACAGCCGAGCAAGAACGCGAGCGTCCGGAAGACTCCCGACTGGACAAACGACAGCGCGACGCTCCCGTCGGGCTTTGTGATCTCAGTCGATGTGACAAACACGATGATCGCGAGCGGCACCAAAATGACGGCGATCGTTCGAAACTGTCGTTTCAGATACGCCCAAGCACCCTCTTGAATCGCCTGCGCGATTTCGATCATTTTGGGCGTGCCTTGGTCCATCGCCAAGACGTTTCGTGTGAGGCCCAGACCTACGACAATGGCGAGAACAGCTGCGGCGGCCGAGAGGCCCAGAACTGCCCACTCGCCTCCCTTCAGCGTGAAGTCCTGCCAGCCGCCCTCTCCGGCGAGCAAGCCGATCATGCGAATTGATCCTTCCCGAATCTCGTGAGCTGTGGGCCCGAATCTGGTGTGCTGTGGGCCCGAGCCGCTAACTGCGCGCGGCGCAGCGATGCCCGGCCCCTAAGGCCCGGAGCAGCCTAGTCGCGGGCATCGAGCGCTCCCACAAGGAGTGCGAAACGCTAGGGTGACCCCGGCACGGCGCCCGGCGGCCTGGTCGCTGACAACTCGGAGCACACGTATCCGCCACTCGGTGGTTTGCGCCCGATCCGGGTCTGTCGCTCCGGCTACGCCGTGACCTCGTTGAAGCTATGCAGGCACAGACAAGGCCGGCACAGACAAGGCCGGCACAAGACAAGGCGGGCAGAAGCCCACGGGGCACATACGGCGTCGCAGTAGGGCGCATCGGGACCAAGGAGGACGCGTGAGAGGAAAGCCATGGGAACCCGTGGCCGGTCCGCCGGCCCGTCCCCGACAAACAAGCCCAACCCCAACAAGCCCAACCACAAGGTAGCGAGCAGCGCGCGAGCGTCGCGCCCGCCCACCCTGCTCAGCAACACTGCCGGCCGGGGCCGGCTCAGCAACACTGCCGGCCGGGGCCGGCTCAGCAACACTGCCGGCCGGGGCCGG
>CAZWPY010000004.1:38254-43608 GCA_964635475.1 uncultured Acidimicrobiia bacterium | reverse complement strand
GCTCAGCAACACTGCCGGCCGGGGCCGGCTCAGCAACACTGCCGGCCGGGGCCGGCTCAGCAACACTGCCGGCCGCCTCCGGGGCTTTGTCGCGCGACACCGGCGTGACGCGGGCGCTCGTCAAGCGCTGATTGCGCTGCTCATCTCCTCAGGCGGAGATCTCATCGCCGGCATCACACTGGGTGCGCTCACACATACCCTGGCCGATCTTCCCGGTCTGTTGGTCCTCGTTCCGGCCGCGATCGGTATGCGCGGCAACATCTTTGGCTCGCTCGGCAGTCGGCTCGGGACGGCATTTCACACCGGCACGTTCGAACTCAGCGCGTCTCGCGACTCGGTCGTCGGACAAAACGTGTGGGCAGCGGCGTGTTTGTCGATCGCCATCTCGGGAGTGCTCGCCGTTTTGGCAAAGGTCGTCGCTGTCGGCTTTGGTCTGCCAAACACCATAGCCATCCACGAGTTTCTTGTTGTTTCGGTCCTTGGCGGCGTGCTCTCGTCGTCACTGGTCCTCGCCATCACCTTGCTAGTCGCACGAACTGCGGCCCGCCGCGAATGGGACCTCGACTCGGTATCCGCGCCGATCGTCACCGCCGCGGGCGACATCGTCACGCTCCCCAGTTTGTGGTTAGCCGCTCACGTCATCGAGTTCGACGTCGCGGTCCGAGTGCTGGGCGTGTTGCTCGGGCTCGTGTGTGTTGGGGTGGCCGTGTTGGGAATCCGCTCCAAACGCGAGATCCTCGGCCGTGTCGTTCGGGAGTCGATACCCGTTCTGGTGATAGCCGGCGCGGTCGATGTCGTCGCGGGCTTGACGATCGAAAAGCGCGTCGAGTCGTTCCTGGCGCTGCCCGCGCTGTTGGTGATGATTCCCCCGTTCCTCGAGGACACAGGGGCACTCGGGGCGATCCTGACGAGCCGGCTCTCCACAAAACTTCACCTCGGGATCATCGACCCCACGGGCACACCACAGGCCGCCGCGCGCTCGGACTTTGCACTGGTTGGCGCGCTCGCCGTGCCCGTGTTCTTGCTCGTCGGGCTTTCCGCTCAGTTGGCGGCCACGGTGGCTGGCAAGGCGAGCCCCGGCGTGATCGACATGGTCGCCATCTCGATGCTGGGTGGAGCAATCGCAACGTCGGCTGCGATTGCCGCCGGTTATTACGCGAGCGTCGGGTCCTATCGCCTCGGCCTCGATCCCGACAACCACGGGATCCCCCTCGTCACCTCGGCAATGGACCTCGCTGGGGCATTTGCGTTGGTGATCGCCATGGTCGTGGTCGGCGTCGGATAACAACACTGCGGGAGCACGACGGGCCGCGATGTGCACCTCAGACCTCAGGGGTGCTCAAATCAACGGATGCACGTCATCGTGGTTGGCTGCGGACGCGTGGGGTCAGGGCTAGCTGCCCTACTCGACGCCGAGGGTCATTCTGTCGCGATCATCGATAAGAACCCGAGCGCATTTCGGCGGTTGCCAGAGTCGTTCTCTGGCGATCAGCTCACCGGCTTGGGATTCGATCGCGACGTCCTCCACGCTGCCCGCATCACTGAGGCCTCGGCACTCGCGGCCGTGACCAGCGGAGACAACTCCAACGTGTTGACGGCGCGGATCGCCAAGGAGACCTTTGAGATCCCCCATGTCGTGGCGCGGATCTACGACCCGCGGCGCGCAGTGATCTACCAGCGACTCGGGATCGCCACCGTTGCCACCGTTTCGTGGACCATCGATCAGGTGCGGCGCCGGCTGTTCGCGTCCGACACAGCCCACGAGTGGACCGACGCGACGGGCTCGATCCACCTTGTCGAACGCACTATTCCCAGCAGTTGGGCGGGCAAGCGGCTCGACCAGGTCGAAGGCGACGGCTGGAAAGTAGTGGCGCTCACCAGGGGCGGGGTCGCGCAATTGAGTCGCCCTGATCTCATCGCACAGGCAGGCGACGTCGTCCACTTGCTCGCGCGTGCCGACGCCGTCGCAACTCTCGATGGCGAAGCAGCCGACACAACACCTCACCATTGATGTCGAGCGCCTGCTCGTACCCCTTCAGGAGTGACCCCACATGAGAGTCGTCATCGCGGGCGCCGGCAACGTCGGTCAACACATAGCCCTTGACCTGCACAGCAACGGTCACCAGGTCACGTTGCTCGACAACGACGCGGCCCTCGTCGCAAAGCTGACCAAAAGCCTGCCCGTGCCCCTCGTTCTCGCCGACGCGTGTGAGGTCGACTCACTCAACGCCGTAGGAGTAGCCGACGCCGACGTCGTCGTCGCCGCGACAGGCGACGACGAGGACAATCTCGTTGTGTCGCTGTTGTCGAAGCAGGAATTTGCCGTGCCCCGTGTGGTTGCACGCGTCAACAACCCAAAAAACAAGTGGCTGTTCAACCAGACCTGGGGGATCGACGTCGCAGTCTCAACGCCGCACATCTTGACGGCGATGGTCGAAGAGGCGGTATCGGTCGGCTCCCTCGTTCGTTTAATGCAGTTCCGTGACACCAGCCTGGTTGGCGTAACCCTCGTCGACTCGTCGCCGGCCATCGGTGTCCCGCTCGGCGGTCTTGCCCTGCCGCGCGACACCGCGATCGTCGGCGTCGTTCGTGAAGGTCGAGTCGTGGCACCCGGCGAAGACACGACATTGAGCGCTGGTGACGAGGTGCTCGCACTCGTCACTGAAGAGGGCGAAGCCGAGCTCGGCGCGTTACTCATCGCCGACTGAGTCGGGTTTCGGGTTCACGACGATGAGCGGCCTCGCCAACTCCGACCTTCTCGCCGTCGGATCGCAATTCCCCGATTTTGTAGCGACCCGCCACGACGGAGGCTCGCTGGCCTCCCGCGAGTTGCGCGGCCACTGGTTTGTCCTGTGGTGGTTCCCCAAGGCCGACACACCCGGCTGCACCACCGAAGCGATGGCCTTTCGCGACCTCGCGGCTGACTATGAGACCCGCGGGATCGTGGTGTTGGGCGCAAGTTTTGACCAGCCCGAGGAACTGTCGGCCTTTGCTTCGCGCCACGGCTTGACGTGCGTTCTGCTGTCGGACCCCGAACGCGAGTTGGCCACGCTGACCCGAGCGCGGCGGCCTGAAACGGATCCCCACAGTGGCTACCCGCGCCGCATCACCTACGCCGTCGATCCAAACGGTCGAGTTGCGGCCACCTATGAGGTGACCGACCCGGCCGGACATCCGCAGGAACTGTTGCGCGACCTCGACACCTTGATGGCAAACCGATAACGGCGACCACCGCCCACAGACCCGATAAGTGGGGGTTGCTGGGCAACCGCGTCGCTTGGCGACCGCGTCCCTCTCGCGAGGCCGGCTGCTAAACCGAAAGCAAGTCGCGAGCGCCCGTATCACTCGAGGGGTGGCGCAGCTTCGACATCGCCCGCGCCTCGATCTGGCGGATCCGTTCACGCGTGAGATTGAAGTGTTCGCCGACCTCTTCCAAAGTCCGAGGTTCACCACGATCGAGTCCGAACCGCAACGCGAGGATGGCGCGTTCACGTTCGTCGAGCGGACTCAACAACTTGTCGATCTCTGCCGGCAGCAGCGACGTGGCGGCCACCTCAAAGGGTGACTCGGCGCTGCGGTCCTCGACGACGTCGCCCAGTTCCGCGTCGCCGTCTTCACGTAGCGGCTCCGACAGCGACAGCGGCTCAGCCGCAAAACGAAGCGCTTCGGTGACCTTGTCCTCGGTCATCTCAACCTCGGCCGCCAATTCCGCAAGCGTGGCCGGGCGGCCGTACTTCAACTCCAAACGGCTTCGCGCCTTCTGCAGTCGAGCCAGGGTGTCGCCTGCGTGCACAGGGAGCCGGATCGTGCGGCCGGTGTTCGCGATTCCTCGCGTGATCGCCTGGCGGATCCACCAGGTCGCGTACGTCGAGAACTTGAATCCCTTCCGCCAGTCGAACTTCTCGACCGCGTGCATCAGGCCGAGGTTGCCTTCCTGGATCAAGTCGAGCAGCGGCAAACCCGACGCCTGGTACTTCTTGGCGATCGAGACAACCAAACGCAGATTGGACTGCACGAAGGTCTGTTGCGCGTCCTCACCGTGATGGGCAAGTCGCCGCAGTTCGCGCTTCTTGACCGGCGTGAGGCCCTTTGTGGTCTCCAGCGCCTGACGAGCCTCGGCCCCCGCTTCGATGGCCTGCGCCAACCGAACCTCGTCGTCTTTGGTCAAAAGCGGGTACTGGCCGATGTCGGTCAGATATAGGCGGACGAGGTCTTCCTCATCGCGCTCGACGCGCTCCTTGGCCACGTTTTTCCCTTCGGTTGCAGTTAGGCGCAACAAGAGTACGGGTGCGGTCAAGTGGGTAGCAGAGGACGGTTGCGGCGGGGTCAGGAATGCTGAATCACATATCCGTGATTACCGGTCTCGCGGCGCCATTTATCGGCGCGTCAGTCGACACCACCTCGACGCCAAGTCGAGGCCTCGCCGAGCGTCACGGCGTCGTGTGGGCACGCGGCACGCGGCCACGCGTTTCGGCAACCACGACGCCGATGAGGATCAACGCCACGCCAGCCCACTCCCGCACTGATAGCCGTTCGCCGACGATGACGCCGAGCACAGCGGCGACGATCGTCTCGGTGGTCAACAACAACGCGGCCCGAGTCGACTCGACTCTCGCTTGCGCCCAGGTCTGCAAGGAGAAGCCGAGCGCCGATGCGCCCACTGCTGTGAAGACCGCCGCGGCGAAAGCCTCGTGGGTCACCGAAAACTCGGCGCCGCTGAGCAGTGCCGCTGTGGCCATCAGCCCCGCCACCGTCGTGAGTTGAACCGCCGCGAGCGCGAGGGCTTGGTGACGGTGCGAACGCGCCTCGAGGATCACGATGTGGGTGGCAAATGCGATCGCACATCCGACGGTGAGCAGCTCGCCCTTGCCCAACGAGACGCCGCCGGGATTGAGCGCAAACAATCCGACCAGCGCGAGTGCCAGGCCAACCAACGTGGAACCATTCGGGACCCGGCGCCACGTCAACCACGCGATGAGCGGCACAAAGACCACAAGCAAGTACGTGATGAACGCCGACGCCGTCGTGGTCGTGAATCGCAACCCCTCGGTCTGAGTCCAGTAACCGACGCTCAACGCAGCACCCGCGGCAACCCCATCGCGCCACATGGGCCGGGAGAGTCGCGCGGTAGCTCGGAGCGGTCGCGAGGCGCTGCCACCGCGACGACGGGTGAACCACAACGCCGCCCACAACACGCCAGCCGCGACGGCGAAGCGCAACGTGAGGAACACGAGCGGGTCGCTGTCGTCGATCGCCCCCTGCACCACCACAAACGTCGACCCGAACAACGCGGCCGCGACCAGCAGCGCCACCTCGGGCGCAATCGGCGACTTCCTAGCTCGGGCGCGGGTTGA
>CAZWPY010000004.1:36300-38154 GCA_964635475.1 uncultured Acidimicrobiia bacterium | reverse complement strand
GCCGCGCGGGTTGATGCCGCGCGGGTCAACCGGGAAACCGGTTGGTTATGGGAAGGCGCCGGTCGCGGCCAAACGCCTTGGGTGTGACACGGATCCCGGGTGGCGCCTGCCGACGTTTGTACTCCGCGCGATCGACCAGTCGGGCGATTCGTTCAACGAGAGCGCGCGCAAAGCCCGAGTCGACGAGGTCGTCGATCGTGAGATCGCGCTCCACGTAGCCGCGCAAGATGGGATCCAAGACCTCATAGGGCGGCAACGATTGGTCGTCGCGCTGGTCGGGGCGCAGCTCGGCCGACGGCGGCTTGGTCAACACGGCCTCGGAAATCACCTCAGCGCCAGCCGACGCGTTTCGCCAGCGGCACAAGTCGTATACGTCGGTCTTCAGGACATCCATCAAGACCGCGTAGCCGCCACACATGTCGCCATAAAGGGTCATGTAGCCCACGGCGGCTTCGCTCTTGTTGCCCGTCGTCAGCACCATCCAACCGAATTTGTTCGACAGCGCCATCAACAAAGCGCCACGGATGCGCGCTTGCAGATTCTCCTCCGTGAGATCCGCCGCGCGACCCGCGAACACCGGGTCCAACGTGGCGAGGTACTGCGCGTGGATGGCTTCGATCGGAATCGATTGAAAGTCGATCCCCAAGCGCTCGGCGAGCGCCCGTGCGTCGTTGCGAGACCCGTCACTGGAGAACCGCGACGGCATCGACACGCCGTGGACACGCTCCGGGCCCAACGCGTCGGCCGCGATGACGGCGACCAGGGTCGAGTCGATGCCACCCGACAACCCGATCACGACATCGGAGAATCCGTTTTTTCGCACGTAGTCGCGCGTGCCCAGCACCAGGGCGCGATACGTCTCCTCCTCGGCCGCCAACCGCACAGCCACGGGGGCGGCGGGCGCGCCTGGCGCGCCTGGCGCGCCTGGCGGATTGTCGGCGTTTGCCTCAGCGCCTTCTGCGGAATCCGCCGTAGGGGTTTTGACCTGCGAGCTGGAGCGGGAGCGTTGCGACACGACAACCGTCGGAAGTGTCGGGGCCATCGGGCGACCGCGCGGATCAAGCAAACGCTTTCTAAACACTGGCCCGACCTGCACGTCGGCGAGCAGAAGGTGTTCGACAAACTGCGGCGCTCGCGCGAGCACCGTCCCGTCGGAATCAAGAACCATCGACCCGCCGTCGAACACCAGCTCGTCTTGCCCGCCAACCTGGTTGACGTAGGCGACCACGCACGCGGCGTCGGCTGCACGAGTGCTGAGCATCTCTTGCCGTTGGCGAATGCGGCCCGCAAAAAACGGTGACGCGTTGAGATTCACCACCAATTCGATGCCGCCCGCGGCTTGCTCTGGCAAGGGGCCGTCTGGTGACCACACGTCTTCACAAATCGTGACGCCGACGAGCACGCCCGCGATTTCAAAAGCCACGTACGGGTCATCGCCGGGCACGAAGTACCGCTGCTCGTCGAACACCGAGTAGTTCGGCAGCAGCCGTTTGCTGTAGGTACCGACCACCTCGCCGTTGGCACACACAGCCGCCGCGTTGTACAAGTCGCGGCCCTGCTCGACATAACCCACGATCACCGAGCACGACCCGGTACTCGCCGCGATCCGCTGCAACTGTCGCCGGTTCTCTGCCACAAAGCCGGGCCGCAACACGAGGTCTTCGGGCGGATAACCAGTAACCGCAAGTTCAGGGAACACGACCAGGTCGGCACCCGCGGCCTGTGCGCGCTCGGCGGTCGCGATGACGAGGTCGGCGTTTCCTTCGACGTCGCCGACCATGGGGTTGATTTGCGCGAGCGCAAGGCGGATCGAACGCATCTGGTCAGCGTGGCACAGCAAAGCCAGGGCCGTAT
>CAZWPY010000004.1:34392-36200 GCA_964635475.1 uncultured Acidimicrobiia bacterium | reverse complement strand
CACGACATTCGCGCTTGCGCTGTGTCCCTACCCGGGGATAGAACGTCAGCACTTCCTCCCACAGTCTCTTGCACGGGCCCCGTCGTGGTCCGCGAGTACACGGGAGGGTCGGATGATCACCACGTACTGGTCGTCCAAAGGCGGCTCGGGAACCACCGTCACCGCAGTGGCGGCGACGATCGCCGCAGCCGAGTCGAGCCCCATCGGCGCTATTGGCGTCGATCTTGGCGACGACTGGCCGGCAGTGATGGGCGTCAATTCCCCCGAGGGACCATCGTTGTGCGACTGGCTCGAATCGATTGACCACGTTGCTCACGACGCACTGAGCCGTCTTGAGTCGCCCATCCGGGTGGGTGACACGACCGTCGGCCTGCTCACCGGGGGACCGTTCACATACGAACAGCGCCACTGCCCAGCCGGAGCCCTCGCACGACTGCTCGAAACGTTGCGTGCCGACGGCCGCCCCTGCTTTGTCGACGTCGCAGCAGCCCCGGGCGCTCACCGGGCTGAGGTGATAGCCCACAGCGACCGCAGCATCCTGGTGACGCGGGCGTGTTATCTCGCACTACGCCAGGTCGCTCGCGCCCGAGACCGCGTCGATGGCGTAGTCCTACTTGAGGAGCCAGGGCGAGCACTGAGCGAACGTGATGTCACCGAGGTCGTCGGAGCGCCGGTGGTAGCTCGGATTGAGGTCTGCCGTGCGATCGCCCGATCGGTCGACTCAGGCCTCTTCGGGCGCCGTCTTGCCCGTGAAATGCGCCCGCTGCGCAAGCTCGTCGCATGAACCTCGATCTCGACTCGCTGACACGCGAGGTGCAACGGCACGCGCTCGACCACCCCGACACAGCGCTCGATCGCTCGACTGTGTCCGACATCATCCGCCACCACGCGCCGTTGTTGTCCGAAGAGCGTGTCGAACGGATCGTGCTGCAGATCGACGCCCGCCTCACCGGGCTGGGCGTGTTGGAGCCGCTCCTCGCCGATCCCGACGTGAACGAGATCATGGTCAACGGACCTAACGCCGTGTGGGTCGAAGCAAAAGGCAAACTGGTTCGCACCACCCTTGAGCTCAACCACGACGACCTCGCTCGATTCATCGAACGCATCGTCACCCCGCTCGGCCTGCGTGTCGACAGAGCGGCCCCTGTGGCCGACGCGCGCCTTCCCGACGGATCCCGCGTCAGCGTGGTGTTGCGACCGCTCGCGCTCGACGGGCCCTACGTCACCATCCGCCGTTTCGCGGTGAAAGACGTCGAGCTCGAGAAGTTCATCGACGAACCGTGGGCGCAGCGCCTTCGTCAATTCGTCGAGCAGCGCCGCAACGTGTTGGTCGTCGGTGGGACCGGTTCGGGCAAGACCACCCTGCTCAACGCGTTAGCGCGGGCGATCGACCACAACCATCGTGTGATCACCATCGAAGACAGCGCCGAACTGAGCCTCCACCACCCCCACGTGGTTCGCCTCGAATCGCGGCCGCCGAATGCCGAAGGTGCTGGAGAAGTGACCATTCGCGACCTGGTGCGGGCGTCGCTGCGCATGCGCCCCGACCGTTTGGTCGTCGGCGAAGTGCGCGGCGGGGAGGCACTCGACATGGTCCAGGCCATGAACACAGGGCACTCCGGCTCGATGTCGACGTGTCACGCCAACTCTTGCCTCGACGCGCTACGGCGTTTGGAAGTGATGATGCTGCTGGCTGGATCCGGGCTAGTGCGCGAAGCAATCAGCGATCAGCTGCGTTCGGCGCTCGATGTTGTCGTGCTCGTTGAACGGGCCCCGAACGGCGGTCGGCGCATCGCCGATATCGCCGA
>CAZWPY010000004.1:19371-34292 GCA_964635475.1 uncultured Acidimicrobiia bacterium | reverse complement strand
CGGGCGCAAACCAGACGGCGTCTCGGCGCCGACCGCAGGGGCCCGCGCGGCAGTTGGGACGAGGCCATGACGGATCGGCCGTGGCGGCGCCTCTTGCCGACAGGTCCAGACGGTGAGCCACACGTCGCGCCACGAATAGCGCTCATCCTGCTCAGTGTGACCGTGGTGTTCGTCGTCGGCGCACTGCCCGTCCTTCTCGCAGCGGTCAGCGGTCTCGTCATTCGCCAGCAACTCCAACGGCGAGCTCACAGCGGCGCTTTGCGTAAGGTCGTTGCGGCTCTACCGGTGGCACTTGACGACCTCGCCCGCGCGCTGCGATCTGGCTCGTCGCTCCCGCTCGCGTTGGGGCAGGTGGCCTCGACGACGCGAGGGCCGCTCGCGCAGGACTGGTTGCGTATCCAACGTTCGTTGGAGCTCGGCAACCGCCTCGGCGACGCGGCCACCGAGTGGGCGGCCGCGCGACCATGTCCCGAGGTTCGGCTCGCGGTGAGCGCCTGGCGCCTCGGGCTCGACGCGGGAGGAAGCCTCGCCGCGTCGCTCGCGGGGATCGCCGAAACCCTGCGGGGCCGCGCGCAAATCGCGGCCGAGGTACGAGCGTTGTCGTCGCAGGCCCGATTGTCGGGTTTGATTATCGGCGTCGCCCCCGTCGGCTTTTGCCTGCTCGCCTCGCGGGCCGACCCCCGTCTCGCGCACACCTTGTTTGCGACCCCTATCGGCTGGACGTTGCTCGTCGCGGGAGTCGCGCTCGACCTTGCGGGCGCCGCATGGATGCGCCGCCTGGCTCGAACGACATGACCACGACGAGCTCGCCGGCCATCCGTGTCGTACTCAGCGGTGCGTGGGTGCTCGTCGTCGCAGCCGGTGCCTGGCTGGGCCGCCCCGCTCGGCGAGTCCCGCTCCCGCGGCGCAACCTGGTGGCTCCGCGCGGCGTGGGCGCGGTCGAACGGCTCGGCCAACTCGTCACCCGTCAACGGTCCGACGTTTCTGCAGTGTTCAATCGCTGCGTCGGCGGCGGGCTACTCGCGGCAGGCTTTGCCCTCGTCACACTGGGAACCGCGGCAGCCTTGTTTGTTGGCGCAGCAGGCGCGGCGCTCCCTTTGCTGGCCGACCGCAAACAGTCCCAACGTCAGCAGAAAGCACTCGCGGCCGCGCTACCCGAAACGATCGACCTGCTGCGGGTCGGCGTCGACGCTGGACTCAACATCGCGCTCGCTCTCGACGGGGTGGCGGCATTTGGCGACGGGGCGCTCGTCACGCACGTGCGCCAGCTCCGCGCAGAACAGATCGCCGGCCTGACGCTGGAGCAGGCGCTTGACCGCTTCGTCGAGCGCACAGGTCCGGGAATGGAACCACTCGCTCGTGCGTTACACGGCGCGAGCCGCTATGGCACTAGTACGTCGTCGGCGCTGGCCCAGCTTGCTGCCGACGCGCGAGCCACACAGCGCCGCGACGCGGAGGAGGCCGCTCGCAAGGTGCCGATCAAGATGCTGTTTCCGCTGATTTGCTGCACGTTGCCCGCTTTTGGCCTGTTGACCATTGCCCCTTTGCTGGTGACCTCGTTGCGGTCGGTCATTCACTAAGGGCCCAGAGGCGCCACTTGCTGCGCCTGCACCTCTCTCGCCTACGTCTGTGTTCGTCGACTTGAGCACACGACATGGCCTCGCCGCTCAGCACCTTGTGCGTCTCGGCCACTCGCCCGCTCGGGCCTCATTGTCGCTCGGCGACCTGATCGGAGCCCAACCACACGGGCCCACTTAAGGAGACACCCATGACACCTCTCGCCTTGTACTGCCAGCTCCAATCGCGGTGGTTAACCATGACTGCCGCTGACGACGGCGAAACCCGCGACCCCGATTCCGAGGCCGGCCAAGCCTCAGCGGAGTACGCCCTCGTCCTGCTGGGCGCGGCGGCGGTCGCCATGCTGCTGATCGGTTGGGCGACCAAGTCGGATCGCATCGGCAAGCTGCTCGACTCGGTACTCGACAAGATCACCGGCAACGTCAAGTGAGGTGGCCCCGCGGTCAGGCGCGGGGTTACACGGCGCGCGACAAGGGCCAGGCCGCGGTGGAACTGGCCCTTGTAGTGCCGCTCATCGCGACCTTCCTTCTTTGCGTTGCACAGGTGGGTCTGGTGGCCTACCACCAACTTCAGCTCACGCATGCTGCCCGTGAGGCGGCTCGCCAAGTGGCGGTCGAACCCGGCGTCGAACAGGCCCGCAAAGTCGCCCTCGCGGGTTCGTCGTTGCGGCCGGAGATTCTCGAGGTCGAGGTCGGGCCGCGAGGCCAGCCGGGATCACTCGTGACCGTGACGTTGCGTTACCACGAGCCCACAGACTTGCCACTCGTTGGCGCCCTCATCCCCGACCTCGAGCTCCGCGCATCGACCACCATGCGAGTCGAGGTATGACGACGAAACACACGGCCGCCCGCGCCCCTCCACTCGAGTGGTTCACCCCAGGGTGGGCAACGACGACTCCGCGTCTCGATGCTCGGAATCAGCCCGCCTGCGCTGACGTGAGCTCGACCGGCGGGTCCAGCCCGACTGGCAAGCCGGGTTCACCCATCAAGCCTGGTTCAGCCATCGAGCCTGGTTCGTCGCTGGAACTCATCTGCCGTGCGGCGAGTTCGGCGTACACCCCGTTGCGGCGCCACAACTCGTCGTGCGTTCCGCGCTCGACGATCCGACCACCGTCGAGCACCACGATCTCGTCGGCGGCGCGGATGGTCGACAAGCGGTGAGCAACAACGATCGCTGTTCGGTGCGCGAGCAGCTCCGCCAACGCGTCTTGCACCAGCGCCTCGGTTTCGGCGTCGAGGTGGGCGGTCGCTTCGTCGAGCACAACCACCTCGGGGCGCTTGAGCAACACTCGCGCGATAGCCAAACGTTGCTTCTCGCCGCCCGAGAGACGATGCCCGCGCTCGCCGACCAACGTGTCGTACCCATTGGGCAACGACCTGACGAGGTCGTCGATGCGTGCCGCCCGGCACGCATCGCGAACCTCGTCGAACGACGCGTCGGGTCGGGCGTAGTGCAGGTTCGCCAGCACCGAGTCGTGGAACAAAAACACGTCTTGCGACACGACGCCGATACGCGACCGCAGCTCGGCCAACGCAAAGTCACGAACGTCGACGCCGTCGACCAGGACCGCACCCTTCGTCGCGTCGATGAGCCTGGGCACTAACGACGCGAGGGTGGACTTGCCCGCTCCCGTCGGTCCCACGATCGCGACTGTGCTCCCGCCGCGCACGCTCAAATCGACGCCCGCGAGCACCCACTCATCGTCGCCGGCCCGATCGTCGTCGCCGGCCACAGCCAACGACGCAGGCACCGACTCCGACGACGGCGGATACTGGAACCACACGTCACGAAGCTCCACCGTGCCGAGTGAGTCAGCCGCGGCTGGCAAACGAGGGGTGGGCGGATCGGCAATAGCGCTCTCGAAATCGAGCACTTCAAACACCCTGTCGAATGACACCAGCGCGGTCATGATGTCGACCCGCGCGTTGGTGAGCGACGTCAGCGGCATGTAGATCTCACGGACGTAGGCCGCCAGCGCGACCAACGTCCCGAGCGTGATGGTGCCGTCGAGTACAAGGTTCGCGCCCACCCCGTACACCGCCGCGACCCCGAGCGCGCCCACGAGCCCGAGCGCCACAAAAAACGCTCGGCCGTACAACGCAGCGCGGATACCGGCATCTCGAACCTTGCCCGCACGAGAGGCGAATTCGTCGCGCTCGCCCGAAGGCCGACCAAAAAGGCGAGCCAACAGCGACCCGCTGACATCGAGGCGTTCGGTGGCAAAGGCGGTCATCGACGCGTTGGCGATCATCTGCGCCCGAGTGAGGCGCTGCAGGCGGCGTCCAACTCGTTTGGCAGGGATCAAAAACGCCGGTAGCACGACCAACGCGAGCAGAGTCAGTCGCCACTCCAAGAGCAACATCGCCGACAACGTGACCAGCAAAGTCAACGTGTTCGACACCACTTGGCCCAACGTGGAGGTCACCGCTTGCTGCGCGCCGACGACGTCGTTGCTCACCCGCGCCAACACGGCGCCCGTCTGAGCCCTGGTGAAAAAGGCCGGCGCTTGATGCTGCAAGTGATCAAAAAGCGCGACACGCAAGTCGAAGATCAAACCCTCGCCCACACGCGCCGAACACCAACGCATGGCGAGTGACAAACCCGCGTCGAGCAAAGCGAGCCCAGCTGCTGCGACCGTCAGGGTGAGGATCAGCCCCCGGTCGCGCTCAGGTAAGGCCACGTCGACAATTCGTCGGAACAGCAACGGCGGGATCACTGCCAACAAGGCCGACACCGCGATGACCCCGACGTAACCGATCAAGACCCGCCGATAGGGTCGAGCGAACCGACCAACTCTGCGCAACGTGCCTCGTTGGATCCGAGCACCCTTGACGGCCTCTGGATCATGACCGAGGGCTTGGTGTGGGGAAAAACGCATGGCCAGTCGAGGTTACCGATGTCGTGGCGTTACTCGGGCGGGCAAGCACTGGTCGAACACGGAGAAGCGGGACAGCTCAAGAAAGCGCCACGGCGAGGGATGAACCCTCGCCGTGCGCAGCGGAGGGAGTGGGATTTGAACCCACGGAGCCCGTGAGGACTCAACGGTTTTCGAGACCGTCCGATTCGGCCGCTCTCGCATCCCTCCGGCGACAACATTACTCGGCCGTCGCGGACGCCTCGCGGCCACCGGTGCACGGTCCCTGCCCAGATGAGGCGCCCTTGATCGATCTGGGGTGCCCGGACAGTCGATGCCTCAGTGGACCAAGGGTTAATCCGCTGGCGCTGCACACGTGCCTGGCGAAATAGCCGCCGGCGGCTGAATATCCTCCGGCGCCTGAACAGTCTCCGGTGCCGTTCGCCGAGAAGCTACGGGCGCCGTTGGTCAAAAAACGCCGACAGCTGCGCTGCGCATTCGTCGGCACGAACCCCGGAAATTACGTCGCATCCCGATGCCAGGCGGGGATCGACAGCAACGTTGTACAACGATCCCATCGCACCGTTGTCCAACGACGCGGCGCCAAACACCACCCGGGCCACGCGGGCGGCCAACGCCGCGCCCGCGCACATCACGCACGGTTCCAAGGTAACGACCAGGGTCGTGCCATCAAGCCGCCACGATCCCAAGCGCGACGCCGCGCGCCGTAACGCCAGAATCTCAGCGTGTGCAGTCGGGTCACCCGTAGCCTCACGCTCGTTACCCGCCGACACCACGATCTCGCCGTGGCGATCGAGCACAACAGCGCCAACCGGCACTTCACCACGGGCGGCGGCGGCGCGAGCGCAATCGAGCGCGACTTTCATCGCGGCATCCCACTGCTGGCTCAGATCGTCGGTCATCGGCCGCTTCGCCCTTCACGCCATCGGATTTTCCGCCCGGCCGCGCCGTCCGTGACCCACGAGCAGAACGACTGCTCGCGCCAGTGCCCGACAAGGCGACGAGGCGAGCAGCCCTGCGAGTAGCGAGCGCCGGGGCACACGTGCCCTGGCTCTCGCTCGCCCAGCGGAGGGAGTGGGATTTGAACCCACGAGGGGTTGCCCCCTACACGCTCTCCAGGCGTGCCAGTTCGGCCGCTCCTGCACCCCTCCAGGGGCCGAAGGCTATCCTCTCGGCGCGACGGTCGGGTCCTGCGCGACATGAACCCGCGAACCGGGTCAGGGCCGAGAGGCAGCAGCCCTCAGCGGTGACTTCGTGAGTGCCGCAGACAGCCTGGCCGTCGCACTCGCGGCTCGCACGTCAAGGAACTCCTGTGGAACACCAGTCGCTTTACCGCCGCTTTCGGTCCCAACGTTTCGCCGAGCTGATCGGCCAAGATCACGTCACCGTGCCACTGCGCGCGGCCGTGCGCGACGGCCGGACATCACACGCGTACCTGTTTTCCGGGCCGCGCGGGACTGGGAAGACGTCGACAGCTCGAATCTTGGCCAAGGCGCTCAACTGCAAGAACCCGGTCGACGGCGAGCCCTGTGACGAGTGCGAGTCGTGCGTGCAGATTCGCGAGGGCCGTTCGTTCGATGTTTTTGAACTCGACGCTGCCTCGCACAGCGGCGTCGAAGCGATGCGCGAACTCACCGCCCGAGCGGCGCTGACCACCCCTGGCCGGCAGAAGGTCTACATCGTCGACGAAGTGCACATGTTGTCGACGGCGGCCTCAAACGCCTTGCTCAAGACGCTCGAAGAGCCGCCACCCCACGTGGTCTTCGTGCTGGCCACAACCGACCCACAGAAGGTGCTGCCGACGATTCGCAGCCGGACCCAGCACTATTCCTTTCGCCTGCTCGCGACCGACGTCTTGATCGATCACCTCAGCGCTGTCGCCGACGTCGCTGGACTGGGCGTCGACCGCGAGGTGCTCGCAACGGCCGCGCGTCGTGGTCAGGGATCGGCCCGCGATGCCCTCTCGAGCCTCGAACAGCTCTCACTCGCGCCCGGCGACCTTGTCGACCAAACCAACCTCACAACGCTGCTCAACTCGCTCTTCGCCGACGACAGAGCGGGGATCTTGCACGCGGTGGCGCAACTACTGGCGGCGGGCCACGACCCACGCAACGTCGCGAGAGAACTGGTCGCGGAACTTCGCGAGTTTTTCCTCGCCGACATCGCACCCGAGTTGTGCGTGGTCCCGTCAGACGAAGTCGCCGAACGCGCACAACGAGCGCGCGAGTACTCCCTACGACGCACTGTTGGCGCAATCGAGAGCACTGGCCGGGCGCTGGTCGACATGCGCGACGCCCTCGACGCGCGCGCTGTGCTTGAGGTCTGCTTGCTCGGCCTCACGATCGACACGCCGCCCCACACGAGCGCCGACACAGCACCACCCGCCCGGTTGGCGGCCGACTCGCCACCAGCTGCCCCAGCGCCGGCAAAACCCGGGCCTGCAGCGTCGCCAACCCCAGCACCCACCCCACCTCCGCCACGGCCCGGGGCCGCGGGGCGCAGCGCCGCGGCGCAGCGGGGTCCCACGCCCGTCGTGCAAACCACAGCACAGCCGCTCAGCCAGTCGCACACTCGCGGGGGCGCCGAGCCGGCGGCCAGGACCGACTTCACCCGCGAGAACCTCACGCTCGCATGGCCCGACATCTCCGCCAGCCTCGGCGGCACGGCCTTAGGCCGTCTCGGCGACGGCTACTGGTCCGAGGTCTCAGAGTCCGGCGTCGAGTGGACGGTTCGCGGTTCGCACGGCATCAACGACGCGACGCGAGCGGCGGTGTTACGAGCGATCGCGAGTCACTTCTTCGCCGAGGGTGCGCAGCGGCGGCTGACCATGACGGTCAACGCCGACGGAGCCACGACCGAACACACGACGTCGGGCGCGAGAGCGGACTCTCCTGGCCGTGTCCGCCCAGCGGACTCTCCTGGCCGTGTCCGCCCAGCGGACTCTGCGCCCACCTCACGTGTCGACCCCCGAGCCGGCACCGGCACCAGCCGAGGTGGCTCGGGGGCCACATCCAATCAACACACATCCGAAGTCGGCGACGACCTCGAGGACGAATTACTCACCCGCGACGATCTGGGTGAACCACTTACGCCGCAATCGCAACTAGAACGGCTCACGGCCACCTTTCCCGGCGCGCAGCTACTCAACCCGCAGGAGCCGACATGACCGAACCCACCTTTGATCTGAGTTCGTTGCTCGGCGCGGCAACCGAAATGCAGGCCACCCTCGCCGCCGCGCAAGACCAGGTCGCCGAACAACACTTCGTTGGAAGTGCGGGCGGTCGTGCGGTCACGATCACCCTGTCTGGCGCGTACGAGGCCATCGACGCCCACATCGCCGAATCGGCGCTCGGTGAGGGGCCAGAACTACTCGCCGACCTTGTCCTGGCCGCGCTGCGAGACGCACTCACCCAAGTCGGAGCAGCCCATCAGGGCCTCGCGGCGGAGTTTGATCCCTCGGCACTGCTCGGGGCATTTGCCGCCGACCCGGCCGCGACCGGCGACGTTGCTGAACTGGGCCAATGACCCACCTGAGAGTGGCGCCAGGTTCCGCGCCCACCGCGCCCACCGCACGCTGTTGACATGTACGCGGCACCCGTCCAAGAAGTCATCGACCAACTTGGCCGACTACCCGGCATCGGGCCCAAGTCGGCTCAGCGAATCGCTTTCCATCTCCTGAAGGTCCCCGCGTCGGACGCTGCTCGGCTCGCACAGTCAATCGTCGACATGAAGGCGCGAATGCGCTGGTGCGACGAGTGCCACAACCTGACCGACGAAACCTTGTGCTCGATTTGTCGTGACGCTCGCCGCGACATCTCAACGCTGTGTGTTGTCGAGGAACCCCGTGACGTGGTCGCGGTCGAACGAACACACGAGTTTCACGGTCGTTACCACGTGCTCGGGGGCGCGATCTCGCCGCTTGACGGCATCGGACCAGACCAACTCAACGTCGCGTCGTTACTCACCCGGCTGCGCACCGGCGACGTGCGTGAGGTCATCCTGTGCCTCAATCCCAACCTTGAGGGGGAGGTCACCGCGGGACACCTCGTGCGGCTGATCGCTCCGCTGAACCTCAAGGTCACGCGGGTCGCGAGCGGGCTGCCGGTCGGCGGCGACGTCGAATACGCCGATGAGCTCACTTTGGGCCGCGCGCTGTCGGGTCGGCGCAGCGTCGAGGACTGGTAACCGTTCACCGGCCTTCACGGCCACCAACCAGCGCCACTGGAAGTGGCCAGGCAACCAGCGCCACTGGAAGTGGCAAGGCATGCACTGCCACTGGAAGTGGCACCGGTTGCGTCAGTGGCGACCTACAGGGTGCGCAACAAGATCGCGTCGCCCTGACCGCCGCCGCCACACAACGCAGCAGCGCCGAGGCCGCCGCCGCGACGGCGCAGCTCATGGATCAAGGTCAGCGCGACTCGGCTGCCCGACATGCCCACGGGGTGCCCGAGCGCAATAGCGCCACCATTGACGTTCACGATGTCGTCGGAGATGCCGAGGTCGGCCATCGACGCGAGACCCACCGCGGCGAACGCCTCGTTGAGTTCGAACAAGTCGATCGAGGAGATGTCGATCGACTTCTTCTCGGCCGCCTGGCGAATCGCACGCGCTGGCTGCGTGAGCAACGACGGATCCGGTCCCGCCACCTGGCCATACGACACAATCTCGGCGATCGGGGTCGCGCCCAACCGCTCCGCAGCGGCTCGCGACATGACCACGACCGCGCCGGCACCGTCGGAGATCTGCGACGCGTTGCCGGCTGTGATCGTGCCCGCCTTGTCGAACGCAGGCCGCAGCGCGCCCAGACTCTCGACCGTGGTGCCCGGCCGCACGCCCTCGTCGGTGTCGACCATCACCGGGTCGCCCTTACGCTGCGGAACCCCCACAGCGACGATCTCATCGGCAAAAAGTCCTTCTTTGATGGCCCGCGCCGCGCGCTCGTGCGACTTGGCCGCCACCTCGTCCTGCGCCTCCCGGGCGATTTTGCCCTCCGTGTAGCGCTCAGTTCCCAAGCCCATCGCGCATTTGTCGAACGCGCACGTCAGACCGTCGTACATCATCGAGTCGACAACGACGCCATCACCCATTCGCAACCCAGCACGTGCCGCGGGCAGAAGGTAGGGCGCCTGGGTCATCGACTCCATGCCACCGGCGACAACGACATCGGCCTCACCTGTTTGAATCAACATGTCGGCCAAGTGGATCGCGTTGAGGCCCGACAAACACACCTTGTTGACGGTGGTGGCCGGGACCGACATCGATATCCCCGCCTTCACGGCTGCCTGGCGAGCTGTCATCTGGCCCTGTCCGGCTTGCAGGACCTGGCCCATGTAGACGTAGTCGACAACCTCGGGTGAGATTCCCGCCCGCTCGAGCGCGGCGGCGATCGCCACTCCGCCCAAGTCCATCGCGGTCATCGTGGCGAACGCGCCCGAGAGCTTGCCGATCGGGGTGCGGGCGCCGCCAACAATCACAGATCCAGCCACTGATGCTCCTTTTGTCTAGGTGTGGGATTCCAGTGCCGCGGTTGCCCACAGCGGGACACACCGTTCGCAGCGCGCCGAAATCGGCCAACACGCGCACTCTACCTGCGAGCCGCGACTACCCCTACCGCCGGCTCACGCGGCGTCCAGACGCGTGAGGGCCCGATTGGCCCAACTAGCGTCGTGTGGTTATGGACGCCATACGTGAAGCCATCCTCGCCGGTGCCGACGGTGCCGCCATTGCTGCGTTGCCCCTTCCCGATGCCTACCGCGCGGCCGTTGTACGACGAGACGACATCGCCATGTTCGAGGGCAAGTCGTCATCAGAGAAAGACCCACGCGAATCGATCAAGACCGTCGAGGTGGCCCGACCCGAACTCGCCCCCGACGAGGCCTACGTCGCGGTGATGGCGTCGTCGATCAACTTCAACACCGTGTGGAGCTCGATCTTCGAGCCTTTGCCAACGTTTGGTTTCCTCGACCGCCTCGGCCGTGAGAGCGAATGGGGCGCACGCCACGCCCTGCCCTACCACGTGATCGGCTCAGACGCCGCGGGCGTTGTCGTCCAAGTCGGCTCGGCCGTGCGCAACTGGAAACCCGGCGACCACGTGACCGTCCACTGCAACCACGTTGATGACCAGGACCCGAGCGCGCACGACGACTCGATGCACGCCGCCAACCAACGGATCTGGGGTTTCGAAACAAACTTCGGCGGGTTGGCGGACCTCACGGTCGTGAAGGCCAACCAGCTCATGCCCAAACCCAAACACCTCACCTGGGAGGAGGCCGCGTGCAACGCGTTATGTAACTCCACGAGTTACCGCATGCTCGTTGGCCGCAATGCCGCGGGCATGAGACAGGGCGACACCGTGTTGATCTGGGGCGCCACAGGCGGACTCGGCGGGTATGCGGTTCAATACGTCCTCAACGGTGGCGGAGTGCCCGTCGGTGTCGTTTCGTCGGCCGACAAGGTCGCCCTGCTCAATGAGTTGGGCTGCGAAGCCGTGATCGACCGCAAGGCCGAGAACTACCGCTTCTGGTCAGACGAACACACCCAAGACGAACGCGAATGGCGGCGCCTCGGCGGCAAGATCCGCGAACTGGTCGGCGTCGACCCCGACATCGTCTTCGAACACCCCGGACGCCAGACCATGGGTGCGTCGGTGTTTGTGGCCGCTCGCGGCGGCACAATCGTGACGTGCGCGGCGACCTCGGGCTACATGATCGAGTACGACAACCGTCACCTATGGATGAAACTCAAGCGCATCGTCAGCTCACACTTCGCCAACTACCGCGAGGCGTGGGAGGCGAACCGCCTCGTGTCGCTCGGCAAGATCCAGCCGATCTTGTCGGCGGTATTCGACCTCGAACATGCCGGCGAAGCCGCTTACCAGGTCCACCACAATCTGCACGAGGGCAAAATCGGCGTGTTGTGCCTCGCGCCCAGTGAGGGCCTCGGCATCACTGACCCCGAATTTCGAGCCACGGTGGGCGAGGACAAAATCACGATGTTTCGGCGCCACTCATGACGATGCTGCTGACCGAGATCGATCACGTCGCGATTGCTGTACGCGACATCGAAGCCGCGATCACGTTTTACGAGCAAGCCTTTGGCGCAACGGTCGAGCATCGCGAGGAGGTCACCTCCGACGGTGTGGCAGAAGCGTTGTTGAAAGTGGCGGATTCCTACGTCCAGTTGCTCACTCCCACACGCGACGATTCGCCTGTCGCGAAGTTCCTTGAGCGAAAAGGTGAGGGGCTGCACCACGTCGGCTACCGAGTCGAGAACTGCCAAGCCGCGCTGCAAGCCGTGCTCGACGCGGGCGCGACGATGATCGACGCTGCGCCGCGCCCGGGCTCTCGCGGCACGCTCGTGGCCTTCGTGCACCCCAAGTCGGCGTTTGGAACCTTGATCGAACTGGTGCAGGAGGGCGACAGCGCTCACTGAGGGCTCCACGCCGTCGTCAATCGGTGTCGCGTCGCCGGGTCCGCGGCGGCCAGCCGACGCGGGCCGTGTGCGACAGACTGCACTCCGATGCGTGTGTATTTGGTCGACGGCACCTATGAGCTATTCCGCCACTACTTCGGGGCGCCCCCGCACTATTCGCCCCAAGACGGGGAGATCGGCGCCGTCCGTGGCGTGCTCGACCATCTGCTGGGCTTGCTCGGCCGCGAGACTCACCTCGGCGTGGCCACCGACCACGTGATCGAGTCGTTCCGCAACACGTTGTGGCCTGGCTACAAGACCGGCGACGGCATCGAAGCGGATCTGCTGAACCAATTCCAGTTGCTAGAAGACGCCATCGATGCTCTCGGCGTGCGGCTGTGGGCGATGGTCGACCTCGAAGCCGACGACGCCCTGGCAGCGGCCGCGCGGTTCGCCGCCGACGACCCCACCGTCACCGAGGTGGTGATCGGTACGCCCGACAAGGACCTGGCGCAGTGCGTCTGCGGGTCCCGAGTCGTGTGTTGGGACAACCGCAATCGTAAGGTCATCGACGAGGCCGGCGTCTGGGAAAAGTTCGGCGTCGGCCCGTCGTCGATTCCCGACTACCTCGCCCTCGTCGGCGACTCGGCCGACGGTTTCCCTGGGCTTGCTGGCTGGGGCGCCAAGTCATCGGCCGCCGTATTGGCCAAGTGGGGTTCGCTCGAAAACATCCCTGAGGACCCCGCCACCTGGGGGGTCGACGTGCGTGGGGCCGCGAAACTCGCTGCGACACTCAACTCGGGCCGCGACCTCGCGGGCCTCTTTAAGATCCTCGCGACATTGCGCTCCGACGCGGCGGTTATGCACTCACTCGATGAGCTGCGCTGGGAAGGTCCCACTGCCAGGTGGCCGGAAATGAGCGAGCGCCTCGGCCGTCCGGAGTGGGTCGAACGAGCAACAGCGCTGCAGTGATAGCACTCCAGACCCTCGGCCCGTCGGATACGCACGAGCCTCGGTGCGCACGACGACCCCACGGTGACGGCGGGAACGTACGCGGCGCCTCGCGCGACAAGAGTGTGTAGATCCAGCCAAGGAGGCCCGATGTCTCGATTTCCCCGCTCACGGTTCGCAACGATGGGTGCCGTTGTCGCCCTCGCCGCTCTGCTCAGTTCCTGTAGCGCCGAGCGCGAGCCCGTCGCTAACGCGGCGAGCCAAGATGAGAGCGAGATGAAACAAACAATCACAACTCAAGGGACAGGCCGCGCCGCGGGCAAGCCCGACGTGGCCACCGTCACCCTCGGCGTCGAGACCAATGCGCCCGAGGCGCAACCCGCGCTGGCCGACAATGCAGAGCGGATGGCAAAGGTCGTCGCAGAATTGAAGAAGGCCGGGATCGACGAAAAGGACATGCAAACCAGCCAACTGTCGATCTACCCCCGTTACGACAACGAGGGTCGCCGGATCGACAGTTACGTCGTCAATAACTCGCTCACCGTCACGGTGCGCGACCTCAAACAAGCGGGACCACTCATCGACGCAGCCGCGTCGGTCGCCGGCGACGCCGTACGCGTAAACAGCGTCGGCTTCTCGATTGATGACCCAACAGAACTCACCGAAAACGCCCGCACAGCCGCGGTCACACGCGCTCGCGCGCAGGCCGATCAGCTCGCGCAAGCCGCCGGCGTCGAAGTCGGCAAGGTCGTGAGCATTACCGAGCAGAGCTTTGCACCAGCCCCGCTGGCGTATACCGGCGACCTCGCCGTTGCCAAGTCAACCGCTGCCGGCACCGAGGTACAGGCCGGCTCACAAGAAGTGTCGGTCACGGTTCAGGTGGTCTACGAACTGAAGAACTAATTGCGCCCACGACCGGCGCGGCTGCACTCGATACCAATCCGGCCGGCGTGTTCATACGCCGTTCACAATCGAGTTACAGGCAAGAAACGGCGGTGTGTCACCCTTGGCGCCGACAGTGAGTCGGCTCGCCCCATCGGGCCACGTCGCCGGCGGGCCACGTTCCGTCGGCCAACACAAAGAAGGAACCATGAGCTACCGGGCTGAATACATCTGGATCGACGGCACTGTGCCAGTGCCACTAATGCGCTCCAAGACCAAAATCGTCAAAGACGGGCAAGAGCCCGGCATCTGGGGTTTCGACGGATCGTCGACCAATCAGGCGCCCGGTTCGAACTCCGACTGCGTGTTGCGGCCCGTTTTTACGTGCCCCGATCCAATCCGCGGCGGCGACGACATCCTCGTGTTGTGTGAAGTGCTGCTGCCCGACACGATGAAGCCGCACAAGACCAACACCCGTGCCGACTTGGTGAAGGTGGCAAAGAAGTACGCAAGCCACGAAATGTGGTTCGGCATGGAGCAGGAGTACACGTTGTTCCAGGAGGGTCGCCCGATGGGTTGGCCAGCGGAGGGCTACTACTACCCCGCGCCGCAAGGCCCGTACTACTGCGGCGTCGGCGCCATTGAAATCGCCGGCCGCGAGGTCGTTGAAGCACACACCGACGCGTGTTTGGCCGCGGGCTTGGAGATCGCCGGCACCAACGCTGAAGTCATGTTGGGCCAGTGGGAGTTCCAGATTGGCCCGCTCAGCCCCGTCGCAGTCGCCGACCAGTTGTGGATGGCGCGGTACTTGCTCTACCGCGTGGCAGAGGACTTTGGCGTCAACGCATCGATCGCCGCGAAACCCATCATGGGCGACTGGAACGGCGCAGGCTGCCACACCAACTTCTCGACCAAGGAGATGCGCGAGAGCTTCCCCGCAATCGAAAAGGCATGTAAGTCGCTGGGTGAGAAGGGCAAGCCAGAGGAACATCTAGCCGCGTACGGCCACGGCTTTGAAGACCGCTTGACAGGCCAACACGAAACCGCCCACTGGTCCGAATACCGCTACGGAGTGTCTGACCGTGGCGCTTCGGTGCGGATTCCGTGGCAGGTCGCCAAGGACGGCTTCGGTTATGCCGAAGATCGTCGGCCCAACGCCAACTGCGACCCGTACCTCGTCGCCCGTGTTCTCACGAACACGGTCTGCGCGGCCCTCGAGAAGTAG
>CAZWPY010000004.1:0-19271 GCA_964635475.1 uncultured Acidimicrobiia bacterium | reverse complement strand
ACAACAGGAGGCGCCGGATTCGAACCGGCGCCTCCTTTCGCGCCGGGGCCCGCACGGCTCAAGGCACAAACCCACGCCATTAGCCTGGAGCGCCATGGATCACCCGATGTCTCAACGGGTCGCTGAACTAGCGGAACGCAAGAAGCACGCGCTACAAGCCGGTTCGCCCCGTGCGGTGGCCCGCCAGCACGACAAGGGCAAGATGACCGCCCGCGAGCGCCTCGAGTATCTCCTCGACCCCGGCAGCTTCGTCGAAATGGACATGCTCGCCCGCCACCGCTCTCATGGATCCGGGATCGAGGACGAGCGGCCCTTCACCGACGGCGTCATCACCGGTTGGGGCACAGTGGAGGGCCGCAAGGTCTTCTTGTTCTCGCAAGACTTCACCGTGTTCGGCGGCGCGCTCGGGGAAGTGTTCGCCGAGAAGATCCACAAAGTCATGGACCTGGCAACCAAGCTCGGCGTCCCCCTGATCGGCCTCAACGACGGCGCCGGCGCGCGGATTCAGGAGGGAGTTGTATCGCTCGCGATGTACGGCGGCATCTTCCACCGCAACGTGAAGGCGTCGGGGGTGATCCCGCAAATCAGCGTGATCATGGGCCCCTGCGCCGGTGGTGCGGTGTACAGCCCAGCCATGACGGACTTCATCTTCATGGTCGATCAGACAAGCCACATGTTCATCACTGGTCCAGACGTTGTGAAAACAGTGACCGGCGAGGAAGTCACGCTGGAGGCCCTCGGCGGCGCGATGGCACACGCATCGAAGTCGGGCGTGGCCACGCACGTGGCAGCCGACGAAAAGGCCTGCCTCGACGACATCCGCTATCTGCTGTCGTTCCTGCCACAGAACAACCTCGAGGAACCACCTCGCCTCGACGCGGGCGACGACCCAGAACGGCTCTGCCCCGAGCTGATCGACTTGATGCCCGACAGCCCGAACGTGCCCTACGACATGCACCGAGTGATCGAGGCTGTCGTCGACAACGGCGAGTTTTTTGAATACTTTCCACACTGGGGCAAGAACCTGGTGTGCGGTTTCTCGCGAATCGACGGTCACCCCGTGGGGATCGTCGGCAATCAACCGCAGGTGCTCGCCGGCGTGCTCGACATTGATGCATCCGAAAAGGGCGGGCGTTTCGTACGAACCTGCGACGCTTTCAACATCCCGCTGGTCACGTTCGTCGACGTTCCGGGGTTTTTGCCGGGCACCGACCAAGAGCACGGTGGGATCATCCGCCACGGCGCCAAACTGCTGTACGCCTACTGCGAAGCGACGGTGCCGCGCATCCAGGTGATCACCCGCAAGGCTTACGGCGGTGCATACGTCGTCATGAACTCGAAATCGATTGGCGCCGACCTCGCGTTTGCCTGGCCGAACGCCGAGCTGGCGGTAATGGGTGCAGCGGGCGCGGTGGAGATCGTCAATCGCCGCGAATTGGCCGACGCCGACGACCCACTGGCGTTGCGGACTCGCCTCGTCGAGGAGTACACCGAGCGTTACTGCAACCCTTACGCCGCGGCCGAGCGGGGTTATGTCGACGATGTGATCGATCCGGCCGAGACGCGGCGTTACCTCGTGCGCGGGCTCGACTTGTTGCGCTCCAAACGCGAAGAGCTGCCCAAACGTAAACATGGCAACGTTCCGCTCTAATGCACGCCGTCGAACCCCGTCCATCAGCGGCCGCGGCGCAGGACCCAACGGCTCCCTCGGCATGGTCGATCTCGCCAACACCGACCGACGAGGAGGCCGCCGCTGTCGTGGCGGCCATCGCGGCGCTCGCGGGCGGGTCCCCGGCGCCGGCCCTGCCCGCTCCCACACCCGCATGGCGTTGGTCGGGTCGGTGGTGGGCGCCGCGGCCGGTAGCCGCTGATCGACGCCGTCCGTGGAGCTAGGCAGCGAGCCGCAGAGGTGACTACGAGCGAGGAGCTCGTCGTCCCCGACGTGATGTCGGTCGGACCTACGTGGGCGTTGTTGTACCGCGGAAGCGAACGGCTGCTTGAACAGGATCTGACACCCAATACCGAGTACGACATCCACGGCGCGACGTTTCGCACGCTGGCCAAACCCGCAGGCACGCTGATCTCACGTTTCGCAACCGTCAACGACGTCCACTTCGGCGAGACCGAGGCCGGCAAGATGGAAGGCACCGATATCGGGCCGGTCCTGTCCGTCGAGCCGGGCGCCACTCCATATCCGCAGGTGATGAACGACTCGATCGCGCACGACATGGCCGCACACGACGTCGACCTCGTCGTCGTCAAAGGCGACCTAACCGCGTCGGGCACCGACGAGCAGTTCGAGGCGTTCAGGCGCTGTTACGAGGACCGCTTCAAAGAGAAACTCCTGTACGTCCGCGGTAACCACGACGCGTACCAGCACCAGAACTTTGCCGCATGGCCGACGCAGCTGCGTGAGCTGCCCGGGTGCACGGTCGCACTGCTCGACACGACCCTCCCGGGGTCCTCGTCAGGACAGCTCAGTGCGGATCAGCTTGAGTGGCTCGCCGACTCCACCGCGGACCAGCGCCAGCCGGTAGTCGTGCTCGGTCACCACCACGTCTGGGATCCGGGGTCCACTGAACGCCACGACAACTACTTCGGGATCCACCCCGACTGGTCGGAGCGGCTCATCGAACTCACCACTCGTCACCCACGCATCGTCGCCTACGCCGCGGGCCACACACACCGAAATCGTGTCCGTCGATTTGCCGCGACGGGCGAAATGCCGTGGATCGAAGTCGCATGCGCGAAGGACTTCCCTGGGAGTTGGGCAACCTACGAGGTGTACGAGGGTGGGATCTTGCAGATTCACCACCGCGCCTCGAGCACCGCTGCAATTGCTTGGTCCGAACGGTGTCGGGAGATGTTTTTCGGGCTCTACGCCGACTACGCGCTCGGCACAAGTGCTGACCGCTGTTTTGAAATCCCGCTGCGCCGCGCCGGCTGAGAGACGAGCCGACTGCACGGCAACGCGGCTGCGGAGGGCACCTCAGCTCGACGGTGCCTCACGGCCCGGTCGCGGCGCGACGCCATAACCCGACAACGCGTCGAGCGCCGTCTCCGCGCTTTCGACTAGTGCCGCGGCGTCCAATGCGTGTTCGGGGTAACTCGCAACGCCCACATGAGCGTCTCGGCGTTCTAGTTGGGCCGACGCCCACAATCGCGACAGGGCCACCTGCGCGGAGTCCGGCGACGCTCCGTCGAGCACCAGGCCAAGGCGGCGCGGGCCGATCCGGCAAATCAAGTCTGCTTCTCGGGCAACTCGACGAATCGCGAGCGCCGCGTCGGTGACATCGCCAGGAAAGTCGATCAGCGCGATGGTGACCGGTTCCAGTCGGCGGCGCGCCACGGCAATCCGTTGGCGCAACGAGAGGCGGAAAAACGCCGCGTTGGGCAGACCGGTTTGTTCGTCGAGCACTCCCGACCACCCGGCGGGCTGCTCTGACAACGAGCGCAACGACGACGCAATTCGCCGCTGCCGACGCTCCACCACGATCAGCACCATCACCAAGGCGAGGGCCATGGCGCCAACAAATGCCGCTACACCCACAGTCGCCCAGGTAACGCCAACCACACACCCAGTATCGCGCTCAGTGTGGTCATCCGCCCACTCGCCGCCCGCCGCGGCCGCGCCGTTGGGATGTGTGCCCAGGGCGCTCGGCGCTAAGAACCCGCCCGGTACTCCACCGCAAGCGCGACGATGTCGTCCATGATGCGGCCCAGGTCGACGTCTTTGGGGGTGTAGACCGCGGCCACTCCCAGCGCGGCGAGGTCGTCGCGGTCCTCCTCGGGGATGATGCCGCCGACAACGACGGGGCAGCCGATCCCCTGGGCACGAAGGTCGGCGACTATGCCCGGGACCAACTCAAGGTGGCTTCCCGACAGGATCGACAGCCCGACGAGGTCGACGTCTTCGTCACGAGCGGCCGCGACAATCTGCTCGGGCGTGGAGCGGATTCCCGCGTACACCACCTCACAGCCGGCGTCGCGGGCAGCGACTGCGATCTGCTCGGCGCCGTTGGAGTGCCCGTCGAGCCCCGGTTTGGCAACGAGAATCCGCGGTGGCCCACCGATGAGGCTCGTGGCGCGTGTGTGTGCACCTGGAGCAAAACCGACTCGGCGGCCGACGCCGGCCGACACTCCCGTCGGAGCGCGGAACTCGCCGAACGCGTCACGCATCACACGACCCCACTCGCCTGTGGTGCCGCCCGCACGCGCCAACTCGATCGATGCCTCCATCACGTTCTCGCCACCTGCGGCCGCGCGAGCCAACCGCTCGAGTGCGGCGGCGACCGCCGCGGCGTCGCGCGCTGCACGCCATTGCCGCACCTCGGCACTGAGCTGCTCCCCGACGGCGGGGTCGACACGCAAGATCGCTCCTTCACCGCCGAGCGGAGACGGGGCTGTCTCGGTAAAGACGTTCACGCCCACGACCGGCAAGTCGCCTGACTCGATGCGTTTGGTCCGCTCCGTCAACGACGCCACCAGCCGGCCCTTGAGTTCATCAATAGCCGCGTACGCACCACCGAGCGCCAGGATCTGTTGCAGCTCGTCGTTGGCCGCGGCGACAAGCTCGGCCGTTTTCGTCTCGACGACCGTCGACCCATCGAAGATGTCGCCGTACTCAAGCAAGTCGGATTCGTAGGCCAAGACCTGCTGCATCCGCAACGACCACTGCTGATCCCACGGACGAGGAAGCCCCAAGGCCTCGTTCCACGCGGGCAACTGGATAGCTCGAGCTCGTGCCGATGCCGACAGAGTGACGCCCAACATTTCCAGCACGATTCGTTGGACGTTGTTTTCCGGTTGCGCTTCAGTGAGGCCCAGCGAGTTCACCTGCACCCCGTAACGAAAGCGCCGCTGGTTCGGCTCCGTGACGCCGTACCGCTGTTCGGTGATCGTGTCCCACATCTGGGTGAAGGCCCGCTGTTTACACACCTCCTCGACAAAGCGAATACCTGCGTTACAAAAGAACGACACCCGGCCAACGACCTCACCAAAGTCGGTGTCGTCGAGTTGCCCTGAGGCCCGTACCGCGTCCAAGACAGCTACCGCGTTGGCGAGCGAGAACGCGACCTCCTGCACAGGCGTCGCGCCCGCCTCTTGCAGGTGGTACGAACACACGTTGATCGGATTCCACTTAGGAACGTGGCGAACTGTGTAAACGATCAGGTCAACCGACAAACGCAACGAGTGTTCGGGCGGGAATACGTATGCGCCACGCGACAAGAACTCCTTCAGAAGATCGTTCTGCGTGGTTCCCGCAAGTTGCGCGGGCCGCGCTCCTTGTTCCTCGGCGGCCGCGATGTACAACGCCAAGAGCCACGGAGCGGTCGCGTTGATCGTCATCGACGTGTTCATGTCGGCCAGCGGTATCCCGGCCATCAGCTCACGCATATGCCCGAGGTGCACGACCGGCACGCCGACCTTGCCGACCTCGCCGCGGGCCTCGGGTGCGTCAGGGTCGTAACCGAGCTGCGTCGGAAGGTCGAACGCAACCGATAGGCCCGTTTGGCCTTTTGCCAAGTTGGTTCGGTAGAGCTCGTTCGACGCACGCGCCGTCGAGTGGCCCGAATACGTCCTCATCATCCACGGCCGACTCGCCATGCGGCCTCCTCTCAACGTCACGACGTCGGGCCCGACAGCGTCGGACCAACCGTCTCATCACCTCTGACGGCCGCCTCAACCCACAGGCGTGACGCGGCGCCGAAGGAACCTTTTAGTAGTCGTAAAAGCCGCGTTTGGACTTCCGGCCGAGCTGGCCCGCTGCAACCATGCGACGTAACCGCGGAACGGCTGCGTAGTTGGGGTCACGAAACTCGGCATACAACGCGTCGAGGATCGACAGCGAGGTGTCGAGCCCGACCAAGTCGAGCAGCGCGAGCGGGCCCATCGGGAAGTTGCAGCCACCCTTCATCGCCTCGTCGATGTCCTCACGAGTGGCGATACCGCCCTCCAGCAGACGAACGGCGTTGTTGAGGTACGGAAAGAGCAGGGCGTTGACGATGAAGCCTGCTTGGTCCTTCACCTCGACGGGCTTCTTGCCACATGCCCGGGCAAACTCCAACGCCGTGGCGATCGTCTCGTCGCTTGCCGTGAGCGGGCGCACAACCTCGACCAAACTCATCATCGGTGCCGGGTTGAAGAAGTGGATTCCACAGACACGATCCGCTCGACCGGTGCACACGGCCATCTCGACGACCGGCAGCGTGGAGGTGTTCGTGGCGAGGATCGCGTCAGGTTTCACCACTGAATCGAGTTCTTTGAACAACGCGAGCTTTGTCGGCAGATCCTCCACAACCGACTCGACGACCAGATCACAGTCGGCCAGTTCAGCGAGATCTGCCGTCGCGCTGACCCGTCCGAGGATGTCGTCGGCCGCTGCTTGCTCCAACTTGCCGCGTTCCACTTGTTTGGCCAGCGACTTGGCCAACGCGGCCAGAGTCGCGTCAGCGGTGGTTTGTTGGCGCGAGCGCAACACCACCTGAAAACCCGCCTTGGCAGCGGTCTCGGCGATCCCTCCGCCCATGATCCCTGAACCGACAACGCCCACTTTTGAAATCGACATAGGCCGCGATGCTAGGGGGCGAGCACAGCGACGCCCAACGGCGCTGTCGGCGTCCATCCAATCCACTGCCAGAGCAGCCACCCGGAGGCACTCGACGCACGTGCTGGGCCAGGGCACGCGGGTTACGGTTCGCTCAGCCAAACGCCGGATCAACGGGGAGGGGTGGGGTCTATGACGGTCCTTCTACTGGGCGGGGGCGAGTGGAACCCCGCGGCCAGCGAGGTCGACGGCAGTGTCCTTCGAGCGGGGATGACCGTTGCGTTGATCGCCGCCGCGGCGGCGTTCGAGGATCAAGCCGCCCGCGAGGCGTACGCGATCGAGCACTTTCGCGCGCGCGACATGCAGGCCATTGCCGTTCCGGTCATGGCCCACCACGACGCGATGAGCGCCGTCGCGAGCAGCGTCATCGACTCAGCCGACGCCGTCTACGTCGGCGACGGATCGGCCATGCACCTGCGTTCAGTGTTGCGCAATTCACTCGTATGGCAAGCGGTCGAAACCGCTCACGGCTCCGGCAAACCCGTCGTGGCCTCCGGCGCAGGCGCAGAAGTGGTGTGCGATCCGATGGTCGACCCGCGAGGGGGAGGTTTTACCGTCGGGTTGGGATTGGTCACGGGCTTGTCGGTGATCGCGGCCGCAGAATCGTGGTCGAGCGAAAAGACCCGGCGTTGCGCCGAGCTCGCGCCAGCCGACTTGCCGATCGCGGCGCTCCCGACCGGCGCCGCCGTACTAGTGACGAATGCCGGCCCACCGTGGACCACGTACGGCAACGTCACCTGGTGGTTGGCGGGCCGTCACGAAGTGCTCACGGGTGGACCGGAATCGAGCCGGTTCGGCTCAGGTCTCGCTGATCGTCACTGACGTGATCGACACCGATTTCGTCGGGGTCCCCGCTTGATCACTTCCGCCGAGCGCGTTGATCGCCTTAACGACGTCGATTCCCTCCGTCACCTTGCCGAAAACCGAGTAGTTCGGTGGTAAGTCGTAGTCGGTCGCCATTGTGAAGAACTGCGATCCGTTGGTATTCGGCCCGGAGTTGGCCATCGCCAACGTACCTTCGCTGTAGGGCTTGTCCCCCGTTGGGAGTTCGTCGTCGAACTCATAACCCGGACCGCCCGCACCGGTTCCCAGGGGGTCGCCGGTTTGATTCATGAAGTCGGTCACGATCCGATGGAAGATCACGCCGTCGTAGAAGTGGTAACGAGCGAGGACAACGAAATTGTTCACCGTCTTGGGCGCGGCCTTTGCGTCGAGGACCGCCGTGTAGTCGCCCTCGGTAGTGGAAATCGTGGCCGTGTAGGTCTTCGCGACGTCGATACACATCGGCGGCGCCTTCTCGAACGCGGCGACTCGTTCCTCTGAGCCGTCGGCTTTCGGGCACGGGGTCTCGCCGCTGATCGTGCGACCGCTCAACGCGCTCGACGACACCGACGACGTTTGATCCGAGCCGTCTTGCGAACTCTCGGTGCTGGCCGACGTATCCGACGCCACATCGCTCGACTTATCGTCATCGCGGTTGATGACAAACGAGAACAACGCGGCAAGCGCAAGGGCGGCGCCAACAAGACCGACGGTTCGCAGCACGCTGCGCCGGCGGGCATCTCGTTTACGTTGCTCGGCCTGAGCCTCTCGACGTTTGGCCGCGGCTTCTCGTTGACGTTCACGTTTGGGTGATGCCATGGGGCGGCACACTACCTATCGCGGACACAGCGGTGTATGGCGGTACCCTGTGCGACCCGTGGGCTTGGTCGTACAAAAGTTCGGTGGCACGTCGGTCGCGGACTCCGAACGTATTCGTGCGGTTGCCGATCACGTGGCACGCACACACCGGCGAGGTCACCACGTCGTCGTTGTGGTCAGCGCGATGGGTAAGTCGACCGACGACCTCATCCGACTCGCGGGTGATGTGTCGAGTCGCAGCGATGGCCGTGAAATGGACGTATTGCTGACCGCCGGCGAACGGATCTCGATGGCCCTCGTCGCAATGGCGATCTCAGACCTCGGGGTCGACGCCGTGAGCTTCACCGGTTCGCAAGCCGGGATCTTGACCGACACCCATCACGGCCGAGCGAAGATCCTCGAGATCCGACCAGACCGACTGCACGAGACGCTCAACGCCGGCAAGGTGGCCGTTGTCGCAGGCTTCCAGGGTGTGAGCACCGACAGGGACATCACCACGTTGGGCCGCGGCGGATCCGACACCACCGCTGTTGCACTAGCCGCCGCGCTGCGAGCCGACGTGTGTGAGATCTACACCGATGTGTCGGGTGTCTACACCGCCGACCCGCGAATCGTTCCGGCCGCACACAAGCTCGATCGAATCTCGTTTGAGGAAATGCTGGAAATGGCGGCGACCGGCGGGCGCGTTCTGGCCTTACGTTCGGTGGAGTTCGCCCGCAATCACCACGTTCCACTCCATGTCCGCTCGAGCTTTTCGTGGGAGCCCGGGACGTGGGTTACCGAGGAGGACCCCTCCATGGAAGAAGCGATCATCTCTGCTGTCACCGACGACCCGACCCAGGCGAAGGTCACGGTCTTGGGAGTTCCGGATCAACCGGGAATCGCGGCACGTTTGTTCGAAACGCTTGCCGCGGGTGCCGTCAACGTCGACATGATCGTGCAAAACGTCTCCAGTCACGGGCACGCCGACATCAGCTTCACGGTCTCTGAGTCAGACCTCGCCCATGCGCTGGACGTCGCTCGCACGATCGGCAGTGAACTCGGCGCCTCTGAGGTCAGCGCCGACCGCGACATCGTGGCGGTCAGCGTTGTAGGCGCGGGTATGAAGACCAATCCCGGCGTCGCCGCGAAAATGTTCCGCGTTCTGGCCGACGCTGAGGTGAACTTGGAAATGATCTCCACCTCGACGATCCGAATCACAGCCGTCATAGCGGCCGACCACAAGGAACGAGCGGTGCAGGCGTTACACACAGCATTCGGACTCGACCGATGAGCCAGCTACGTGTGGGCGTCGTTGGCGCCACCGGACTTGTCGGATCGATGATGCGCGAGATCCTCGCGGAACGTGAGTTTCCTGTCGCGCAGTTGCGGGCTTTCGCCTCAGCACGCTCAGCGGGCTCACGAGTCGACTGGCGCGGCGACACCGTTGAGGTCGAAGACGCCGAGACGAGTGACTACAGCGGTCTCGACATCGTGTTGTTCTCCGCTGGTGCCACCGCGTCGCGGGCGTTGGCCGAACGTGTCGCCCAGTCCGGCGCCGTGGTCATCGACAACTCGTCCGCGTGGCGGATGGATCCCGACGTCCCTTTGGTGGTTGCCGAGGTAAACCCGACAGCGGTCGCCCGCCGACCCAAGGGGATCATCGCCAACCCCAACTGCACAACCATGGTTGCGATGCCGGTGGTCAAGCCGCTACACGACGAGGCACGGCTTTTGTCGTTGGTGGCCTCGACCTACCAAGCCGTGTCCGGCGGCGGACGCGCGGGCATCGACGAACTAGCCGAGCAAGTCGCCAAAGGTGGCGACGCCACCGCACTGGCTCGTGACGGGTCCGCCGTCGACCTCGGACAACCGACGAAGTTCGCTCGCCCGATTGCCTACGACGTCATTCCTTTTGCCGGCAACCTCGTCGACGACGAGACCGACGAAGAACACAAGTTTCGCAACGAGAGCCGCAAGATCCTTGAGTTGGCGAATCTGGCCGTCACGTGCACCTGCGTGCGTGTACCAGTCTTCACGGGCCACTCGCTTTCGCTCACGTTGGCCTTCGATAGGCCACTGTCACCCGAACGAGCCCGCGAGATCCTGTCGCAGCAACCAACGGTCGAGTTGAGCGAAATCCCAACCCCGCTGCAAGCGTGCGGGGCAGATCCCACTTTTGTTGGTCGAATCCGCCAGGACACAACGAGGGACAACGGGCTCGCGTTGTTCCTTTCCGGCGACAACCTGCGTAAGGGCGCCGCGCTCAACGCGGTACAAATCGCCGAACTCATCGCCGACGACCTGTAGGCCCCGGCCGAACGGCCGCTGGGTGGCTCGCGGCCCAACGGCCGCTGGAACAGTGGTCGGGAAGGCGGGATTCGAACCCGCGGCCTCAGCGTCCCGAACGCTGCGCGCTAACCAAGCTGCGCTACTTCCCGGAGTCGAAGAGGTTACCCGACTGCGCGGTGATCACCCGACGGCGCACGTACAACGATCTGCGCGATGCGGCGCCGGTCCATCTCCTGCACCCCAAACGTCCAACCGGCCAGCACAACCTCGTCGTTTTCGGCGGGAATCCGACCAAGCCGCTCCAACACAAAGCCGGCAACGGTGACATAGGACCCGTCGGGTATCGGGGCGCCGGTCGCGCCAACAACGTCGCCCACTGCGGTGTCGCCCTCGACCAGCCAACGTGACGAGTCGACTTGGCGAATGGCGTCGGCCTCGTCGGGGTCGAACTCGTCGGGCAAGTCCCCCACGATCTCCGCGATCAGGTCCTTGGTCGACAACACACCCTCGACCCCGCCGTGTTCGTCGACAACTACCGCGAAACCCACTCGATGGCGGCGAAAGTCTTCCAGCGCCTCACGCACCGCCATCGTCTCGGGAACCAGGTGAGCCTTACGAAACCGCTTGACGACCGTGGCGCCATCGAAGGCTTCGCCCAACTCGCCCGTTCGGAAAAGATCCTTCAGCGACAGCACGCCGCGCAGCGTGTCGGGCCCGCCGTCGAAGACGGGAAACCTCGAGTGCCCCGTCTCCTTCACGATCCGAACAACGTCTCCAAGGGTCACCGGGACGCTGAGCGAATCCATGTCGACACGCGGCGTCATGACCTCTCGCACGGTGTAGTCCGGTCGGTACTCCGAGGATGAACTGCCCATACAGCTAGCGACTCACCGGCGCTCAGGCGAGGTGATCTACGGAGCGACGGGGGCCGTAGTGGCCGCCGGCGCGAACGAATCGTCGAAGAACTGCTCGCCGTCGGCCACAGCGCGAATCGCTCGGCTGAGGCGTCGCGAGTCGAGCGGCTTCACGACCCATCCATCGAGGTCGGCACGACGGGCCAAGTGCACGTCGGCGCGCCGATCCAACAGCAACAACAACGCAGTTCGAGGCAATCGGTCCATTCCCTCTTCGAGTCGCAAGTCGTGACACACCGCAATGCCACCCATCGAGCCAATTTGGCTGTCGAGGACCACCAGCGTCGGCTGGCGTTCGGCCACCACCTCGCGCACTCGCGCGCCAGAGCCCACATGAACCACGACGTCGTTCTTACCCACAGCGGCCCGCACAGCGTCGACTATCCAGCTCGCGTCGGTGACGACCAGAATCTCGTTCACGTTGAAACGCTACCGGCGCTTCCCACAAGGAACGAACCGATGGCGGCAAGACCCTCGAGATCGTGCACGTCGTCGAAAAACAGCGGCACCTTCACCGAGATCGCCCCGGCCACTTCACGTTCAACTCGGCTTATGTGTTGCGCCTCGCGACGAGCAAGCGCCGTCATCTGCGCGGCGTTGTCGACCAGCGCCGCGACGTCGCTGGCGAGCTCGCCTCGCCCGCGCTCGGACCCCCCTGCTGAGGAGTTCGCCGAAGCAGAAACCAGCGCGGGCGACACGTCAAAACTCGGATGGACTCGATTGACGACCAACGCCGCCAGACGATGCCCGTGCTCGACGAGTTCACGGGCAAAAAAGACCGACTCGTCTACGGCATCGCGGCGCGCTGAACACACCAGCAAAAAGCTCGTCGTGGGTGCTTCGAGTACAGCCCGCACACCTTGCGCTCGCGTTCTGAACCCGTCCTCCATCCCCTCGAACGCGCGGAAAAACGCGACGACGTCGTCGATGACATCAGAGCCCAGGGTGCGAGCGACGGTGCGCAGGAGTGTTTGGGTCGCTGCGTTAACCACCTTCAGGTAGGTCTTCGTCGGCGCCATCAGCGCCCGAAACACCTTGTTCTCCAACAGCCGCAACAACCGCTCGGGCGCGTCGAGGACATCGAGCGCGTGCCGCGTCGGTGGCGTATCGACGATCACCAAGTCGGCGTCGGGCGCGGTGGCCAGCTCGTACAGCTTCTCGATCGCCATGTACTCCTGTGTCCCCGACAACGCCGACGACAGGTTTCGGTAGATCCGGTTGTTGAGGATCCGATCGGCTTGCGCCTCGTCGGCCGCGTACGTGGAGACAATTCCGTCAAAAGTCGACTTGGCATCGAGCATCGTCGCTCGCAATTCTCCCGGCCACGCGCCCTCGACGACACGTGAGTGACCGTCGAACTCCGTCAGGCCGAGCGCGTTCGCGAGCCGTCGCGCTGGATCGACGGTGAGCACAGTCACGCGCCGCCCAGCCGCGGCCGCGGCTATTCCCAACGCGGCGGCTGTGGTTGTTTTGCCGACGCCGCCGGGCCCGCAACACACGATCACCCGGGCGCTGTTGAGCAGCGGCGCTAGTTGGGTAGGCGCCGCAGCTGAGTTCACTGCGCCTCCAACGCGGCGTCGACGAGCACGTCGAGATCATCGAGACACAAATCGGCGGTGGCCAACAAGGGGAGCTGCACCCTGGGCAAGGGAAGTTGTGCATCAAGTCGAGTCAGCTGCTGCGCCTGCGACGCCTCGCGGGCGCCGCGGAACTCCGCAGCACGAACCAACACGTCCCAGTCCTCAGCAGAAACGCCGCGCGGGCGCCCGCCGCGTAATGCTCGTTCGAGCGACGGATGATCCGGGTAACAACCGTTTACGACCACAGGACCGAGCGCGACGCCGACCCGGTCCTCAACCGCAAACGCCGTTTCGATGAGCTCGGTCACCGGGGTCTCCTCCGGCAAAGTGACCAGCACGACTTGGCACCGCTCGGCGTCGTGGAGAAGTTCAAGCACCTGAGTGGCTTGCGAGTGGATCGGCCCGACGCGTATCGCGTCGGCCAGGCCGCGTGGGCTCATCAAAAACGTCAGTGCATGACCCGCCGCGGGCGCATCGACAATGATCACGTCGGCATCTGTGTCGCGCTCGATCTTCTTGATCTGACTAAGGACAATCAGGTCCTTCAAACCCGGGACCGCAGTCGCGACCACGTCGAGGACTCCGCTCGACAGCAGCCGTTTGGACAGCCGGCGAAGGCCATGAGTTTCCAAATACTCCAACAAGGCGAGGTCGGGGGTGAGCGCCCGCGCCAGGATCGGATTGGCCTGTGCCGATCCGGCGACGAGCTCGATCGTCTCGTAGTTGAGCGCTGGGCCACCAAACACTGCCGCCAAACCCGACTTGCCTTCGATCTCGATCAGCAGCGGCGTGCGGCCCTGTCTCGCGACCAGCCGCGCCAAGGCTGCACTCACCGTGGTTTTGCCGACGCCACCCTTCCCGGCCACGATGAGGAGCCTCGCTTGTGCGCAGAACTGCGCCAGATCCACGAATCAACCCCTTAACAACCCCGACCAGCCGGAAGTTCCCCGTTGCGCAGACTACTCACACGCACAGTCTCCACCCTCGCCCTCAGCGCAACGGCATTCGTCGCGCCCGTCGCATCGGCCGAGCTGGCCTGGTCGAACAGCACTGACCGCTACGTCGACATCGCCGAAGTCAGTGGTGCGCTCGACAGGATCGAGGCCGACTTCCTCCAACGCAGCGTGAAGGGAGCCGACGCCGACCCGCAGGTCGAGCTGTTGGTGATCCAGCTCAACAGCGCCCGCGCAACACTCGACCGCGCCAGCTTGAGCGCTGTGATCGACACGATCAACGACGCCGACGTTCCGATTGCTGTGTGGATCGGGCCAGGAAAGGCACGCGCCGCACACGAAGCTGTTGCGATAGCCGAAGCGGCCGACGTGATCTCCATCGGCGAGGGCGCCTCGATTGGTCCGTGGAAGGACGCCGACACACCTGAGCTGCGCCGCGCGCGGCTGTCGCGCGCTGAGGCGAAGAAAGCCGGCCTGGTCGACGTCGACGGGCCCGTTCTCGGCGAGCTCATCGTCGGCCTCGATGGCACGACCGTGGACGGACACCTCCTCGACACCGCCGAAGTAGTTCGCACCACCGAGGGTCCCCGGCAACAACCCACCGTGGTGCCACGGTTCACGAAACCGAGTTTGGGCGCGCGGTGGTTACACAACGCGGCCAGCCCCGCCGTCACCTACCTGCTACTCCTCATCGGTTTGGTGTTGGTCGCGTTTGAATTCTTCAGTTTGGGTGTGGGAGTCGCGGCCGCGATAGGTGCGTTGTGTGTAGTGGTCGCCGGCTTTGGGCTCGCCGACAACTCGATTCGGCCATGGGCGCTCGCGCTGCTCGTGCTCGGCGTGCTCGGGTACTGCATCGACTCACAAGCCGGGGCACCTCGCACCTGGACCGGCATCGGCACCGCGGCAAGCATCGTCGGCACCTTCGGCCTATTTACATCGGCGTCGCTGCCCTGGCTGGCGGTGGCGTTAGGTCTCGTCGGCACATGGTTGGCCTGCGTCAGCGGTTTTTCGTCGATGAGTCGCAGCCGTTTTGCGACGCCGACCGTCGGTCGAGAGTCGATGATCGGCCGCGAGGGTCACGTGGTTTCCGATCTTGGGCCCGACGGGGTCGTCTCGATCGACGGAGCGTTGTGGCGAGCTCGGATCGGCCGGCCGACGCCCTTGACGACCGGCGCGGCGGTGGTGGTCGTGGCCATCTCGGGTCTGATTCTCGAAGTCGAGCCACACGACACCAGCCCAGCGTGAAATCTGGCCGAGCCTGAATCTGGGCCGAGCCTGAATCTGGGCCGACACTGAATCTGGGCCGACACTGAATCTGGGCCGATCTGGCCCAGTGTGAAATTGGGGCTTGTTGTCGCCCGAACGCGCCAGTACGGTGCCGGTCGCGGAGAGGGGGGCCTCGATGTCAGGACTCACACGACGAACGATCCCTGTGGAACAGTGGCAGGTCGGCGCGGCGTGCCGCGGACCGCACTCGTCGGTGTTTTTTCCACCGACCTACGTGGAACGTAAGCCCGATCGCGACGCACGCGAGGCAAGGGCGAAAAATCTGTGTCGGACCTGCGCGGTGCAAGGCGACTGCCTGCAGTACTCGTTGTCCACCCCGGAGTTGCACGGCATCTGGGGCGGTCTCAACGAGCTCGAACGGCGCCAACTCCTCGCGCTCGAAGCCTCGTAGTCCTGCGCCCACCCCCACGGCCCGCTTACGCTGGCTGAACTGGCCGTGGCGCCACGGCCAACGGTCGCACACATGCGAAACTGGTGTTTCTTATGTGGAAGGCGCTGCGGCTCGGGCTCAAGACCGTCACCATCATCGTTTTGTGTGGTGTCCTCGCGCCCAGCGCGTTTGCCGGTGTGGCGTTTTTTACACTCGTCCAAGCCGACCTTCCCGCGACGTTGCCTCGGCCCAAACCCGCGACCGCTCAACATGCGCCGTCGCAGGTTTACGACGCCGAGGGGAACCTCATAGCGACGTTTCGTTCCTTTGAGACCACCGGTGAATTCACCAAAGAAGAGATCCCGCAGATCACCAAGTACGCGGTGATCTCCTCAGAGGATCGCAACTTCTACGAACACACCGGATTCGACTTTCGTGGCACCGCGCGTGCGTTGTGGGCCGACTATCGCAACCGCAAACTCGTGCAGGGTGGTTCCACGATTACCCAGCAGTACGTGAAGCTGACCTACACCGGCGACGAGAAAACCGTGTGGCGTAAGGTCCGCGAGGCCATCCTCGCCTCACAAGTCGACCGCAGCCTCGACAAAGACGAGATCCTCCACCGCTACCTCAAAGAGGTGTACTTCGGCGATGGTGCCTACGGGCTCGGCGGCGCTGCGCAAACGTTTTTTCACAAACCAGTCAGCCAACTCGACATCTCGGAGTCGGCACTGCTCGCGGGTTTGATCCCTTCACCCTCGCGTTACGCGCCCCGCAGCAACATCGACGCGGCAGAGGATCGGCGCAAAACAGTGCTCGGTTTGATGCACGAACAGGGCTACCTCACCGACGACGAGTTCAACCGCGAGTTGCTGCGCACCGTTGTAGTAGCCCCCGAAGCGCCGACCGATCGCCCGGCCACCCACGTCTTTCCCGCCGAGGGAAGTTTTGTCGTGAAAGCCGAGTACAACTACTTCATCGACTGGCTGCGAGAAGAGATCGAACCGATCTTCAAAGAGCAGCTTTTCCAAGGCGGGCTGCAGATCTACAGCACGCTCGACCCCCGCCTGCAGGATCTCGCCGACCAAGCCGCCATGAGCGCCGTTGGCAAACGCAAACCCGTCACAATGGAAATGGCGATCGTCACGGTCGAGCCGCTGACGGGCTACATCCGCGCGATGCATGGTGGCCGCGACTATTTCGCTGACGGGGGACAGGTCAACCTGACCACGCGACAAAAGTGGGCGCAGCCCGGGTCGACGTGGAAGGTGCTCGACCTCGTCACGGCGCTGGACAAGGGCGTTAGCCCCAATCGTGTGTTTCCTGCGCCTGCTTCGTATACGACTCGAAAGAACTGCAAGACCACCGACAAGACGTGTTATATCCGCAACTACGGCGGCTCCGCCTACGGTTCGATGACACTGGAACAAGCAACCTGGAAGTCGGTTAATACCGTTTACGCGGCCCTCGCTGACGAAGTCGGCCTCAACGACATCGCGAAGATGGCCTACAAGCTCGGCATCACAACCATCGACCCCAACTACAGCTACAAGACCAACGTCGGGACGCAATTCGCGCTCGGGAACAAAGAAGTGCTGCCGCTCGACATGGCCGCGGCCTACTCGGTCTTAGCCGGTCGAGGACAAAAGGCAACCCCGAGCACCATCCGCTACATCACGAGTCCGACCCAGGCCGAGCCGGTTCTCGACAACCGCAACCCGAAAACCGAACAGGTACTCGACCCGGTGGTCGCCGACAACGCCAACGCGATTCTTGAAGGTGTACTCAAGCCGGGCGGCACAGCGTCGGGCGCGGCGCTGAATCGCCCTGCGGCCGGCAAAACCGGCACGACCGACGGCCAAGTTTTTGCGTGGTTTGTCGGTTACACACCGCTGCTCTCAACCGCTGTCGCGATGGGTGATCGCGCTTCCCCCGACAACAACCCTGCTCGACAAGACGGCGGCAAACTGCCGGCACAAACGTGGGCGAGCTACATGCGTAAAGCCACCGAGGGGCAACCAAAAGTCACGTTCTCAGAGCCCGACGCCTTGAAGCCGATCCGCGACGCGCTCGAAGTACGCGCACGGGGCGGGATCAATCTCGGCCCGCAAAGCTCGCCGACGGGTCTACCGGGCGGTGGTGGTTGTAGTCCCTGCGATGCCGAACTCGAAGCTGTTGTGGTCGAGCAAGCAACCACGCCCGCCACGGCGGCAACAACCACGTCCCAGTTCGATCCGGGAGCCGTGCCCTTCGGTACCGTCATCGATCCCGTGACCGGCGAGGCCGTCGAGGCAGTGCCCAACACGACATCGCCGTAACGCCAACGCGCCGTCACGCCGGGCCGACGGTCGACCGTGTCGAGGTCAGGGGGCGACGAGTCTCAGCCCTCATCGCTCGCGCTCGAGTCGGCTTGCGAGCCTGAACCCGAACCTTCGCCCGCGGCGTCGGCTTCACCGGCCACACCCGTCGCGGTGTCGTTGTTGCACGACAGCAAGCGTTCGCACACTGCGGTGATCGGTGGCGCGAAGAAGTTGCTCAGCGGCGGGTAACCCAGCGGCGAGTAGGTCCGCGACGACACGCCCACCACCTTGCCGTCGAGGGTGACCAACGGACCGCCCACAAATGACGCTCCCAATGGCGCCGAGTGTTGGATTCCGCCGGCCGACACATCGACAACCACCGCGTCGTCGACCGAACCGCCCGCGGCGCCGAGGCCGCTCACCGCGAACAAACGATCGCCGGCGCGCATCGATTTCGCAGCCTCGACGTCCCACTCCAGGCGTGGCAGGTTGGGCCGGTCGACGACCAACACGGCGAGGTCGCGTTCGGCTTGCCACGCCCACACCCGCACTCGCACCTCATTGCCGGCTTCCTTGCGGATGTACACCGCAGGTGCAGGGTCGAAGGTGGCCGCGCGCACGACCGAATACGACGTGATCAAGTAACTCTGTTGGGAATCCGAGGCCACGACAAAGGCTGATCCACCAACCGCAAGCCCCGCCTCGTCGAGGGTGCTCACAAACCACACTCCCGCCGACGTCTTGTCGATTAGTGCTTTACGCGCTTCGGGCGCACGCGCCACGGCAGCCAGCGGGCCGGTCGTGGCCGCCAAGTCGGTCTGCGCTTGCGCGGTCGCCCCCTCGATCGCCCCCATCGCGAGGCGGTAACGAGTATCGAATCCAGCGATGAGGTCGGTGATCCGTCGCTCGTTCTTCGTCGTTCGATCCTCGTAGTACGCGTACAACACCGCCCCACTGGCGGCTGCACCAACGGCAAATGCCAAAACAAGCGCGGTGATCCCCAACACCGACTTCGGAAGAAACTGCCCCCTCCACGCCGGAACCTTCACAGACTTTCCGAGCGCGTCGGGACTCACACGTTTGCGGGCCACGAATCGAGGTTACCGGCGCGAGAGCACCGGCCAACGCCGCCTCGCGGACCGAACCGGCGACGCCGCGCCGAGTTGCGGCCGCGACACACGGCTGGGTCGACCACAATGCAGGAGTCATGACCGTCCCCATCAAGCCCGCGGCAACCGTCGTGCCGATGCGCGAGAGCGACAACGGCCTCGAAGTCTTGATGATGCGGCGCAACAGCGCGAGCGACTACGTGGCTGGCGTTTACCTGTTTCCCGGCGGCGCCGTCGAT
>CAZWPY010000003.1:0-71713 GCA_964635475.1 uncultured Acidimicrobiia bacterium | reverse complement strand
TGGGACGGGCCCGGTGTCGTGCTCGACCTTTCCGCCGTGCCTCTCGACTCCGACGCGCTCCCGCTCGTCATGGTCGCCGCCGCCGGCTGGTTCCAACAGCTCATGGCCTGCCCTGGTCCCCAACGGGTCCAGATCCTCGACGAAGCCTGGGCGCTCCTCGGCAACCGCCACACCGCCGGCTACCTCCAGACGAGCTTCAAGCTCGGCCGCACCTACGGCGTCGCCAACCTCTGCATCACCCACCGCGCCTCGGATCTCGTGGCTCAGGCCGACGATGGCACCGCCACCAGCAAGATCGCCGCTGGGCTCCTCGCCGACAGCGCGACCAAGATCATCCTTCGCCAGGCCCCCGATCAGCTCGACGCCGCGGTCGCCCACTTCGGGCTCACCGCACCCGAAGCGTCCATCGTCGGCCAGCTCACCCGAGGCCGCGCGCTGTGGAAGCTCGGAGGCCGCACCGCGGTCGTCCAACACGTCCTCGGTCGTGGCGAGCAGCCCATCGTCGACACCGACGCCCGGATGTACGGAACAACAGCGACGGCTGAGCGGACCGAGGCGGCATGAGCCATGTACGACCGCGACGCACTCCTGGCCGCCGTCGACCTCCGGGCCCTCGCCGACGACCTCCTTGGTCATCGGTCGGGCGGTGGCCGGTCCCCGATGTGGCCGTGCCCGAACACTCAGCACGCGCAGAGCGGGCGCACCCCGCCGGTCAGCATCTTCACCAGTCGCCGCGGCGAGCAACGGTGGCGCTGCCACGGCTGTGGTGACGGCGGAACGGCCATCGACCTCGTCCTCGCCTGTCGCGGCGGCACCGCTCGCGACGCGATGGCTTTCCTTGCTGAACGCGCTGGACACCGCGAGCAGTCCGACGGATGGCGCCGTCAGGATCGGCTGGCCATTGCTCGGTCCATCCCGCCAAGCGGATGCCGTGATCAGGAGGAACTCGACCGCTACGTCGCCCAGTGCGCCAAACGCCTCTGGCAGCCCGAAGCGCGTCAGATGCGACAGTGGCTCATCGAGGCCCGCGGCCTGCCGCGGGAAGTTCTCGTCGAGAACCGCATCGGCGCCGACCTTGGACCGCGAGTGCAGCAACGACCCGACGGCATGCCGCGAGCAGCCGGCATCGTCCTGCCGGTCATCGAGGGGGGCCGCGCCGTGTACGCACAGATCCGCATCCCGCACCCGAGGAGTGATGCTCCGCGCTACCTGAACCCGACCTCGGATCTCGCCGCCAACCCGCGACTGTCGCGAGCACGTCCGGCCGTCGTGTGCCACCCCGAGATCGTCGTCACCGAAGGCGAGATCGACGCCCTCTCAGCAGCCGCCGCGGGCTACCGGTCCGTCGCCGACCTCAGCGCCACCTACAGCGATGAGGCGGTTGCGGCCTCCCTTGCCAAGCTCCCGGGCCCACTCGTCCTCGCCTTCGACGCGGATGACGCTGGCCGAGCTGGCGCGCACCGACTCGAAGCTCTCCTCATCGCACGCCAGCGCCCAGCCTTGGTGCTCAATCTTGGCCGCGGCGATCTCAACGACATGACGCGTCAAGCAGACGACTGGCCGTCACGGATGCAGCAGATGGTGAAGTCAGCTGTCGCTGACCGATCGGCCTCGCTCGATGCGGCGGTCAGCCGCTGACCACAACGTGGAGCGCATCGCCCATCGCCGTGAGGGTGAGGTCGCGGGCAAGGGCCGTGGTCACGATCACCGTGAGCAGTGGCCGGAGGGCCGGCGGGTGGCAGGTCGGATGGGGCCTGCCGCGCGGTGAGGTGACATTCACGAGGCGGTTGCCGTCTTACGGGACAGGATCATCTCGTGGCCGATGAGGTCAAGCGTCCGAGTCGGGTCTGGCGGCGGCGGTGCTAAGTGCGTTCGATCCAGATCACGATCCTTGATGCGGAGCTAGTCGCGAGTCACCAAGGGACTGGCGGTTCAACACGTTCTTCTGGAGGAGCGCAAACAACGATTCCATGGCGGCGTTGTCGCTGGCGGAGGCGACTTCGTCCTCGGAGCCGATTGTTTGATGTCGGGTCAGCGTGTGCTGCACCTTGCGGACACGGAACTGGGCGATCCTCGGTCCGAGTGCAGCAGGGATCGGAGCCGGCGACGTCGCCATCGCGACGGCCATCTCGATCGACTCCCACACCCACCGCGTCCGTCGATGAAGCCTCGGGCAGTTCGCTGCCTAACCTCCCCGACGTCGCGACACCGAATCGCGGGCCAGCGACAGCGTCGAGGAAATGGGGCGGGATCAATCCCTCGTGGGCGAATCGCTGAGTGTCAATCAGGTCGGGTAGCGAGATAGCGGCGTCGCCCGCGCTCGCCGATGCGGTTTGCGATGGGAAGTATTCGCGGAGTCAAGGCTGGGAAAGCGCTGAGAAGCCGCGTTGTCAGGCTGTCGGCGTAGGGAACGTAGTTCTCCAGGCGATGGCTCTCGAGGGCGCGCTCGTAGGCGTCGGCGACCTCCGTGACGGTGCGGACGGAGCCGAGAAAGTTGAGGGGACTGCCACCTCCCTTAGCTTCTCTAAGCAGCATCGGTGTGTCGACTGCGCTGGGGTAGATGCCACTGACGTGTACTCCGGTGCCATGGACCTCCGCGTTCACCGCCGCCAGGAAGGCTCGCAAGCCGGCCTTGGCCGCGGAGTAGGTAGCGGATGTGGGAAGAGCGATGATGCCGCCCATCGACACGGTTGCGAGCACATGGCCACGATTTCGCTCGAGGAACTGGGGTAGGACAGAGCGAGTGAGATGCACGACGCTGCGGAGCATCACATCTAGTTGAAGGTCGATCGTCATGGGGTCGACGTGGATCAGGTCGCCGGGCGCGATCACCCCGGCGTTGCAGACCATCAGGTCGAGAGAGTCGCGCCATGTCGTCGTGAGCGCTTCGGCGAGATGTCGCTGCTGTGCCGGGTCGGCCAGGTCGCACTCGAAGGCGACTGTTCCGTCGCCGATTCGACTGACAGCGGCCGGGAGGTGTTGGCCATCGCGGTCGACGGCGACGACCTGATGCCCCCGGCGATGCAGCCGGATCGCCACCTCTAGTCCGATCCCGCTCGCCGCGCCGGTCACCAAAGCGGTTGATGGTCGCGGGCTCATCGACCGACCACCGAACGGCGGCGTCCTACGAGCTGAACTCTTCTCTGCGGTCTCCGAGCTGAAGGCGGCAGAGTCGCCCCGGCTAGCACGTGGGCCTTCACTTCGGCGAGCGCACGCAAGTAGGCGTCGACGTCGACGTAGTTGGCGTGGCGTTCGGAACTGACGTAGCGGTGCCCGCCCTTGAGATCGGGGCGATGGGTCGCCTTCAGGTCAGAAAAGCGCCTTCGCACGATCGAGTCAGCCGGCGCTGTCGCATCAGCGACGATGAGTTCCGCCATGGTATCGAAGTTGGTGTAGGCGGCTGACGCGAACTCGACGAAGCCGAGCACCGCAAGGTTGGCGTGGTCTCTTGCGAACATGCCGAGATACAGGTCGGGCCGCCCGCCACTCAGTTCGAACGTGCCCTCGTCGAGGTAGGGGCTCACGTGGTGATAGCCGGTGGCGGTGAGGATGAGATCGATCCGTTCACGGGAGCCATCGGCGAAGACCACTTCGGGCCCGTCGAATGATCTGACGTCTGGCTTCGCGATGCAGTCGCCGTGGCTGAGGTAGTGGAGAATCTGCGTGTTCATGAGCGGGTGCGACTCGAACACTCGGTGGTCCGGCTTGGGAAGGCCGAGCCGGGTGAGGTCGCCGTTCACTAGTCGGAGCATGAGTCCAAAGGCGCGCACCTCGAGCCAGTGAGGCACCCTGGGCCCGTCGTGGGCGAAGACGTCCGACGGAGTCCCGAAGATGTGCTTCGGGATGAAGTGGTACCCGCGTCGAACGCTGAGGAATGCCTGCTCGGCAGCGAAGGCAGCGTCGCACGCGATATCGACGCCGGAGTTGCCAGCGCCGATCACGAGGACGCGTCTACCTGCGAGTTCGCCCACATCCCGGTATGTGACTGAGTGCCGAATCTCCCCGTCGAACCTCCCGGGCCAGGTGACTATGTGTGGCTCCCAGGTCACGCCGTTGGCACACACCAGGTAGCGGGCTTTGACCGATTTGCCGTCGCTCAGGTCGAGTTTCCAGCTCCCGTCGGCGTCGAGCGCGGCGTGGAGGACACCGCAGTCGAACTGGATATGGCGGCGAAGGTCGAAGCGGTCCGCGTAGGAGCGAATGTAATCAAGGATCTGGCGGTGGTTCGGGTAGTCCGGGTACCGGTCTGGCATGGGGAATCCGGGGAATCCCGACAGCGTCTTCGACGAGATGAAATGGGCCGATTCGTACATTGGCGAGCCTGGCGCATCGATGTCCCAGACGCCGCCCACGTCACCGTTCCGTTCGAACACCGCAAAGCTGGTGTCAGTCCCTGCGAGACGACGCGCGAGGCACAGGCCGGCTGGCCCGGCTCCGACGACAGCAACGTCCAGACTGTCGTAGTCCTGCCCGTTCGAACTGTCCATCACTGCCTCCCAACACGTGAGTAGTCCTCACGTTTCGGACGTGAAGGTATCTCACGTTTGGGGCTATAGTCAAGAACCTGTGGCCGACCAACGTCCCCTTCGACGCCAACCCGAGCAGTCGCGCAGTCGCGACCGCGTCGACGCCATCCTCACTGCAGCGACCCAGCTGATCGCGGACTACGGCACCGAGCCGCCGACGATGACGGACATCGCGGTGCGCGCTGGGATGGGCCTTACCGCCCTGTACCGCTACTTCCCGAACAAGCGGGCGATCCTCCGCGAGCTAGCGCTGTCCGTGCTCGAGCTCAACCGACAGATGTTCATTACCCCCCTCGTCGCCTCGGAGGGGGCGATTGACGACCTAATTCGCGAGTCGATTGCCGCCTATTGGCACGTGCACCGCGATGAGCCGTTTCGACTCCGGCTCAGAGTCGCCATTCAAGGCGACGCCGAGCTAAGTGCGCTCGACCTCGCCGACAGCCGTCGGAACGCTCAGGTTCTATGCAGTCATGTCACGCACCTCGACGACAGGGACCCGGCTGTCGTCGAGCGGCAAATCTTCCTCATCATCTCGCTACTTGACAGCCTCATGCTCACCGCTGTTCAGCTCGATGCCGCCGAGGCCGACACCTTGGTCGAGGACTTTGCAACGATGGCAATCTCACTTCTAAGAGGGTTCTGAGTGATAAGAGGATTCTCCGGAGGAGCCCTGACCTGACGGCGCATGAGTGCCGGGTCTGTTGGATCAACGAAGTTGTCAGGGGCATCTCGGGTTGAGGTCCAGTCTAAGAGGTCCTTCATGGAGACTTCGTGGCGCGCGTCGAGGAGACGGCGTCGCATCGTGGTCGTAGCGTTGGGTCGGGCGGGAGTGACCTCGCCGAAGAGCCAGCCGTTCACGGATGCAGGGCTGGTCACGCTGGCTTCAACTCGTTCCCGCTTGTCCTCCCGGGCCTGCTGTCAGCCGCGTCGGGTGGCGGCGTCGGCGACGAGGTGCTGGTAGTGGTGTTGGAGATCCCGGCGCGGACGTGGTCGATCGAGGGTGCTGACGGGAGGGGCTTCCAGCTCGCGCAGCAGTTCGTCGCCGGCGAGCACGTCCTGAACGTGCCCACCACCCTCGCCGCCCGGACGCGTCTGCTCGGGTCGGGCCGGACCCCAAGAGCGACCCCAACAACGCGCTGTCGGCTGCGGTCACGGCGCTGCGGACATCGGTGACGCTCGTCCCGCATGCCGCGCTGGCGGTGCGGATCCGCGTGTGCGATGCCTTGAGTGTTCGTCGAGCGGACGAATGTCGTCGTGGATCTCGACGGCTTGGCCGAACCGGATCTGCTGGGCGGGTGTTGCGGGCGAGACGTCGGCGAGAAAGCGGTCCAGGTCAGAGTCGTTGGTCTCCTTGGAGATCCCGGCCGGGACCCGGCTCGATGAGCAGCGCATGCATCCGGCACACGAGCCTGATCCGCTGGTTGCCGATGTCGGTGTTGCGCTTGGCGAGCACCTCGCCGTGGCCAACCGGCTCGGCCGGTCGCGGCCCCGACCGTCGTCAGCGACCTCCCCGGCGGCGGCGCAGCCTCTACTCGCCCACTGAACGCGCGGGCATCAGCGAGCACGAGAGAGGACCGCACTCCAACCGCCAAGCAGTTCTCTCTTTCGATCGCCTGGGTTTACAAACAACTGAACGTTCATTAGTTTGTGATCGTCGATCTTGAGGAGAGCAGAAACATGCAACAGACCAGCAATCCGGACCGGCAGGTGCAGACCCGTCGGATGCAGTTCGAGGAAGATCTCGCTCAGGTGCCGAAGCACTTCGCCGGGGGCGGCGACATTGTCACGAGCCACTTCTGGGCTGGGCTCTCGGCGATGTTCCCCGACGGGGAGGACTTCTTCGTCAAGACGGTGCGGCACTACCGCGATCAGATCACCGACCCGGTGCTCAAGCGGCAGGTCGCCGGGTTCATCGGGCAGGAGGCGATGCACGGCCGTGTCCACCGGGCCCTCAACAATCACCTGGCCACGCTGGGGTACCCGATCGAGAAGCTTGAGAGCTTCACCAGGTGGAACAACGAGATGTTCGAGAAGTACCTGTCGCCGGAGCTGTGCCTGGCGCAGACTGTGGTCTCGGAGCACATGACAGCGCTCCTAGCCGAGAAGTGCCTCGAGGACGAGGCGGTCCGTGAGTCGCTCGGGCACCAGGCGATCCGGGACCTGCTGGTGTGGCACTCACTCGAGGAGTCTGAGCACAAGGCCGTCGCGTTCGACGTCTACCGTGCGATCGGCGGCAGCGAGCGCAAGCGGATCTGGTCGATGAAGGTCATGCGCTGGACCATTCCGATCATGGCCGTGCAGCTGCTCGTGCAGGTGTGGATGAGCGACAAGGCCGCCCGAAAGCCCGGAGCGATGCGTGCGAGCTTGAAGCGGTTTCTGAAGAACCCTCTGTTCAGCAAGGACATGTGGGAGGCGATCAAGGACTTCGAGCGCCCGGGCTTCCACCCCGACCAGCGCAACACCGACGCGATGCTCGCCGAATGGAGCGAGCGCCTGTTCGGGTCCGAGGGCGAGCTGAACGACAAGCTGCTTGCGTCAGCTGCGGTTTGATGGGCGGCGCTGAGCACTTCGACGTGCTGATCGTCGGCGCCGGGCTGTCAGGGATCGGCGCTGCGCACCACCTGCTCGAGAAGACGCCCTGGCTGAGCTTCGCCATCGTCGAGAGCCGGGACGCGATCGGAGGCACCTGGGACCTATTCCGGTACCCCGGGGTGCGGTCCGACTCCGACATGTTCACCCTCGGCTACGGGTTCCGGCCATGGGACGGCGAGGACGCCATCGCCGACGGGGCCTCGATCCGTGACTACATCGTCGCGACGGCGGAAGCGGACGGCACCGTGGAGCGGATCCGCTTCGGCCAGAAGGCGACGACCGCCGCATGGTCCAGCGACGACGCTGCGTGGACGGTCGAGATTGAGGCCGTCGCGACCGGCGACACTTCCACGGTCACCTGCGGCTTCCTCTATTCGTGCACTGGCTACTACCGCTACGACCGCGGCTACCTGCCCGAATGGGATGGCTACGCCGATTTCGAGGGGACGACGATCCACCCGCAGCACTGGCCCAAGGACCTCGAGCTCAGCGGTAAGAACGTCGTCGTGATCGGGAGCGGGGCTACGGCCGTCACCCTCGTGCCGGCGCTGGCCGCGGACGCCGGCCATGTCACCATGCTCCAGAGATCTCCGACGTACGTCGTGTCCGCCTCGCCGCTCAGTCCGCTGAAGCCGGGCGGTTCCTTCGCTGGCCCGAAGCGGTCCCTGATGCGCTGGCTCTACGCCATCGGAGGCGTCGTGTCGTACTGGGGGTGCCGCACCTTCCCCAAGACGACGAAGAAGTTGGTCCGCCGGGGGGTCACCCGCCACCTTCCCGACGGCTACGACGTGGACACCCACTTCACACCGCCCTACGAACCGTGGGACCAGCGCATGTGCATGGTCCCCGACGCCGACCTCTTCACCGCCGTGTCCAACGGCCGGGCCGACATCGTCACCGACCACATCGACGCGTTCACCGCGACTGGCATCCGGCTCCGATCCGGGGCGCACATCGATGCTGACATCGTCGTGACCGCGACTGGCCTCGAAATGCTGTTCCTCGGCGGTATCGCACTCTCGGTCGACGGGACAGAGGTCATCAGCAGCGACCGGCTCATCTACAAGGGCACGATGCTCGAAGGCGTGCCGAACGTCGCGTTCGCGTTCGGCTACACAAACGCGTCCTGGACCCTCAAGTGCGAGCTGTCGGCTGCGTACGTCACTGACGTGCTCACCCGGATGCGAGACACCGGGCTCCGTCAGGCGACTCCGATCCAGACCGGTGGGTCCGTGGCGCCCCAGGATTTCCTTGACCTCACGTCGGGGTACGTCAGGCGAGGAGCCGGCCGGTTCCCCAAGAGCGGCGACACATTCCCGTGGCAGGTCCACCAGAACTATCTGCGCGACTACCGGGCGATGCGCCTCAACGCGGTCGACGACGGCATCCTCACGCTCACCAACCCGACCCCTCTGGTTCCTGCCCGAGCCGCAACGAGCATCCCGGCACCGCAAGGAGCACCTGCATGAAGACCTTCGACGGAAAGGTCGCTGCCATCACCGGCGCTGCCTCTGGGATCGGTCGCGCGCTCGCCGTTGACCTCACCCGGCGGGGGTGCGCGGTAGCCATCAGCGACATCGACGAAGCCGGCCTTGCCGAGACTGTCGCCCTCTGCGAGGGCCACGGTGTCAAGGTCACTAGCGCACGGCTCGACGTCGCCGACCCAGAGGCCGTGTACGACTGGGCCGCCGCTGCCGCGCTCGACCACGGGAAGGTCAACTTGGTGTTCAACAACGCCGGGGTCTCGCTCGACTACACGTTCGAGGGCATGAGCGACGAGGACATGCATTGGCTCATGAACATCAACTTCTGGGGGGTGTACCACGGGACGCGAGCCTTCCTGCCCCACCTGCGGGCGTCCGGTGACGGTCACATCGTCAACGTGTCGAGCGTGTTCGGGCTCGTCAGCGTGCCCCGACAGGCTGCGTACAACGCAGCCAAGTTCGGTGTGCGCGGCTTCACTGACGCGCTGCGCATGGAGCTCAAGATCGACCGCAGCCACGTCTCGTGCACCACGGTGCACCCCGGTGGGGTGAAGACGAACATCGTCGGCAACGGACGCATCGACCCTGTGGTGCTGAGCAAGGCGAAGAAGGACCCGAACGAAGCCTTCCAGCAGTTCGCCCGCACCACCGCGCCCGCCGCCGCCGCCGCGATCCTCGCAGCCGTCCTGCGCGACAAGCGGCGCCTGGTCATCGGGTGGGACGGGAAGATCATCGACCTCATCGGACGGCTCCCGGCCTGGGTGAACCAGGCACCCCAGGTGATCGCCGGACGACTCGCCAACCGTCGCGGCTAGCCGCCGTGCCAACATCGAGGGCCAACGACGTGCCGGCAGCGCCCCAGCGCCGGCCCTGAACCCAGGAGCCACAATGGGCCGCAAGACCGGAGTCACCCCCGCGCAGACCCGAGCCGAACTTGTCGAAGCCGCAGCGCGCGTGTTCGGTCTCAAGGGCTACGACGGCGCGAGCATCGCCGACATCACTGACGAGGCAGGACTGTCGCTGGGCTCGGTGTACACGCACTTCCAATCGAAGGCGGAGCTCTTCGTGGCAGTCGTTCGCGAGTACGGCCGCCAGGACTACCTCGATCTGATCGGGCTCGAGCTGACTGCGGACGTCGCCGACATCGCCGACGTCTCGACGCTCGTCGGCGACGTCATCGAGTTCCTCACTCTCGTCGGCACCTCGTTCGCATCCCGGCCGCCCGCCGACGCCCCGATCCTCGTCGAGGCAATCATGGCATCCAAGCGGGACCCCGAAGTCTCGGATCTCATCACAACCTGGATCCTCGAGGTCGAGGGCCTAATCGCCTCGGCGATCGCCTCGGACCAGGAGAGCGGCTCCGTCGACAGCGGCGTCGACGCCGCTGCCCTCGCCCGGTTCACAACATTCGTCGACCTCGGCGCCCGGCTCGCCGGGGTCATGGACCTCCCCGCAGTCAACGAGGACGGATGGTCTGCGCTGATCAACCACCTGATCGCATCGATCCGCAACCCGCCTCCCGCCTGAGCCTCCGCCGGGGCGGGGACACCACACCCCCCGCAACGTCCCCCAGACCGGACCCGACCACCTCGCCGCCAACCGGTGGGCGTGAAAGAGGACCCATGCCTTGGAACCGCTGGCGGCTGATGGACACGGTGTCCACAAGATCGGGGCAACTCCAGACGGAACTCGCGGATCGCGCCTGGTACCAGACCGATGCCTATGCGTCCTCGGGCCACAAGAGCAACCACCGATCCGTGGTGGGGATGCGGATAGGGCCGCCCTGAGGCGCCACTGAGGGGCGGCGAGTGCTTCCGTCCACTGGCGCGCTCGACGACGGGCTGCGGCGCTCGCGGCGGCGACCGTCCCGAACTCTCGCGTCGCGAGCGCGTGGTGATGATCAGACACCAAGCGGGGCAGCGAGAGCGTCCTCGACCGCTGCAACGCCGCGATCACCCGCGAGGAGTGTCGTCACGATGACCGTCAGGTACGGCACCCACGGCCCCGCAAGGCAGTAGGGCGGGTCGCTCTCGAAGGTCATGTCGAGACGACCCGTCGCCAGGTCCGGTCGGAACTCACGGATCACGCTGTACCAGACCGACGCCCACGCGCCCTTGTGCCACACAAGCAATCGCCGGTCGGTCACGAGGATTCGCAGCGCACCCAACGGTCGCCACTGCGGTGCCGCCAGCGTCTCGGCCTCGCGACGCGCACGGCGACGAGCCACGGCGCTGCCCGCTGCGGTCAGCCCGAACATGAGCGGACCACCGATCGCAACGACGCGCGGCGCGACGTAGGAGACGTCAGCTCCCTCGAAGCGCCAACCATGCGCAGGAAGGTCAGCGTGGAGCACCTCTCCCGCATTCAGTAGCACCGGACTCGGGATGCTCGGCAACTTCCCACCGGCGGCGATGTGCTCAGCCAGGTCGGTCGCGGCAGTCCACTCGGTGCCGATGTCGCCGCGACTCCACGTCGCATCCATGCCGCCAAGCGTACGCCCGCCCCATGACAGATGCTGCACTCTAGCGGGGCGAACAAACGTTCGATACGGTCGCAGGCATTGCGGAACCTGGAGCAGCGCTTTGAGGGCCTTCGGCGAAGCGCCGCCTGCGCCCAGCTGAACCGCGAGCAGATCAGCGAGATGATCGCGATCACGGCCAATCTCATCGAGGAGCGCAAGCGCATCCGAGTCGTCCTCGCTCGGCTGCCCGAGAGCTTCGGCGAGGTTCGACAGCTCCTCAACGAGCTGAACCGCACCGTGCGCTGAGCACCGTCGTCGGACCGAACGCGATCGGTCCGCGAAGTTTTGCCTCGTCGAGGGGCCTACGTGGGTATGGATCGCGAGGGTCTGGGTGGCTTTGAACTGCTCGTCGTCGTCATCGCCGGCATCGGGCTGGTGGTGGTTGGGGCGGTGTGGGCGGGAGCGTGGCTGGCGCTCGCCATGTCGGGCGCGGGGCACCTCCCGTTCGCCGCGGCGGCGGACGCTGCGCCGCGCCTCCCGGCGAACCTGAGCACACCTGCCCGGGCGTGGGCCGAGCCTTACGCCGAGGCGCTCCCGGGTGCGCCGCTCTACTGGCTTTGCACCGCACTCGCGATCACGGTCATCGGGGGCGTGGCAGCGCTCGTCGTCCGCTGGTTGACCCGTTCGAAGGTGGGGACCGCCAGGCGCCGCCCTCTTGGCGTCGACGGCAGAACGAGGTTCGCGAAGCGTCGGGATCTTGAGCCGCTATTGGTATCGGGTCCGACGCCGGGGCGGCTGATCCTCGCTCGTTTCGGTCGACGCCTGGTCGCCACTGAGTCCCCACCAGCTCACACACAGCGCAAGGTCGGCCGGACGGGGCGTCGCTCCCGCCGGGGTGACCGCGGCGCGGTGGCGCTGGTCGGACCGTCGAGGTCGGGCAAGACCACTGCGGCTGTCGCTGGCATCCTCGAGTGGGACGGCCCCGCCGTGCTGTCCTCGGTCAAGGCTGACCTGTTGGCCACGACGCAGGGGTGGCGCTCGACCCTCGGCGACGTCCGGGTCTACGACCCTCGATGCCGTCGTCGTAAGTCAGAGTCGTTACCCTGCCTTTTGGATCGGTTGTCGTAGCTGGTTGATCGAACTTGCGCCAGGTGGCCGTCGCCGTGGTCCCGCTTGGATCAGTGTCAGTTGTTTGACGCAACGCTGCGTCGAAGCCGACCACTCGACTCCCTACGCCACCAGGAAGCGTGATCGTGGTGGACGAACTGCCATAGCTAAACGAGGTGACGAGCCGGGTCGCGCCCGGAACCGGCGCGGGTGACGTGATTGACGACACCCGAGGAAGGCTTGAGGTGTCATATGCGATATCTGTGTTGACCGTTGCCGCGCTCCCGACAAACGAGCCAGTCACCAAAGCGTCTACTGCCTCGGGGGTGCGAATAGTGGAGATCCTCCCGTTCGCGCCGTACCCAAAATCTGTAGCAGAGGTGCCAGGAGCCAGAATTCGGGTCAATTGACCTGCCGAGTTGTAAATGAACTGGGTTACGGATCCATCCGCCTGAGTGACCTTACAAACCAAAGGAACCGCAGGCGCCGAAGCGCCTGCTGGTGTCGAGCACGAATCGCCCGGCACGGCGTAGTAGCTCAATGTGAGCGACTGGCCGGACACCGGATCCTCTACCTTGCGCAACAGCGCTTCATGATCGGCCTCCCAGTTCGGCGCGGGGATGTAGGTGAGCAAGTGGCCGCCGGGACTACGGTCATCGGCGCCGCTCGACGCACTCTGCACCGCACCGCTGCTGTTAAACGTCGTGGTGAAGCCGTCCTCGGTGGTAGCAACAAGCTCTCCTCCTGGGCCATCGACAATAACCGCTCTGATCTGCTCACCACTGGCCGGGTAGTACGCGGAAGATGGGCCTTGGCACGTGTTGGCACCCAAGTACACGCTGTACGCAAGGCTGCACTGCAGGTTGCCGTCCCCGTCGACGATCGCTGGATAGACGACTTGCCGCTTGGTGTAGGAGTGCGCTGCGCCGTCATAGTCGGTGAGCACTACATTGTCTCCGGTGCGCGAGGCACGAGTGAATCCAGTGCCAGACGACTCTGGGACGAGCGCCCACCGTGGGGGCGTGTTCTCCAATTCAGGGGTAAGCCAGTCGAGCGGAAGGGTCTGACTAGGGCCTCCATTTTGTCGGATTAGGAGCTGAGCGACCTGAGTGCAGGGCGCTCCGCCGGTCATTGACAGCTTTGCGACCAGCCGAGCCGGTGAAGCAGCGCTCATTGTCGCCGCTGGTCCCCATAGTGTCGTGCCAGCGGTAACCGCGAGCTGTGACTGCGAACTTCCGTTCAACTCCAGATCGGCGATCGCTGACGTGGGCTGGCCGTTTGTTACAAGGATGCCGAGTTGCCACTGGCCCGATGTCGGAACCGTGAGCAGACCTCGCCAGGTTGCACTCCGGGTGGCCGAACAGGTCCACACGTTTGGCCCGTTGACTTCTAGCAGCCCAGTGTCGTAGCCAACATTGGTCAGCCGCACGAACGACCCACCAGCCCCGGTGTACACGCCACGCAGGCCTCGCTTCTCCTCCTGAGAGTTGTAGGTCAGGTTGATGCCGAGGTTGCCACCGACGGTCGGGATCTGCCGTGTGCTGCCCGCTACGACCATGTTGCCAGTCGCCGCGTTCACCGCTACTGGGCCGACCTGCTGGAAGGGACTCGGCTGGGAGGTACCTAATCGTTTCGTATATCGAAACGAAAAGCCCTTGTTCGGAGCAACAACAGTTGATCCATCCCAGGTCAGCGCACACCACGTATAGGTGACACCATCGACAAGAGAGCCTTGCGGAACTGTCCAACTCGAGTTCGTTGTGGCCGGGAGCCAACCAGACGACGCCACAAAGTTGCCGCTAGAGCAATCAGAACCAGTGGAAACGCGATACCACACGTCGATGTAGCTCAGCTCGTTGTCGGGGTCGGAGAAGGAGTTAGCAACGGTGAGCGTCGGCGTGTCATCGACTATCACCGAGTCGTCGGCCGGCGCCAGCATCACCGCTGGCGCGGGAGGCGAATTGAAGTCGACCTGTAAGTGAGGGATCTGCCCGATTGGCGCCTCTTGCGAGTCGTAGCCAGAGCTGTAGGAGAAGTAGCTCTCATCCCAGAGCCGGAAACCATTGTTGGGTATCGCTCCCGATGCCAGCGCCCGGACCATTTCGGTAACGTCGAATACCACCCACTCCGGGCCTGGCTTCTGGCAGGTGCCGGTTCCGATCGGCAGGTTGAGATGCTCGGCCGCACTTGGACTAAGGAAACCCGGCCCCGTGTTCCACGTGACTGTGTTCGCATCCCATTGAGGAGACGCAAGGGCGATCCGCGGGCCACCAAGCTCTGGCTCCTCGGCGAGGTCGTGGATGCGGAATCGTGCACAGGCCCGAAGCACGTGGCTACCAACAAAGGAACTGATGTCGGCAGGCCGCCATAGGCTGGCCGCCGGCTCTTGACAGTAGTTGTCGAAGGGGAGCATCTGGCACCAATATCCGGTGTGCAGGATTGAGGTTGCCCCAAAGTTCGAGTTTGCGAAGATCCCGCCTTGCACGAACGTGTCGGACGCGCCGGTGAGGACGGACACATAAGTGGGGTAGATGAGAAGCGGTAGCGCCTGGCTGGCGAGCCATTCCCGGTTTATCACCACGGCCAGCACCGTCGATCCCGCGGTAGCGTCGGACGTCACCTCGTACGACAAGCCGTCGCTTTTGATCGGAGTGCCATCGGCTGTAGTGGCGCTAGGTGCTGGAATCGTGCCGACTCGGCCCGCAGGACCGGTAACTGCGATTGATCCATCCGCCTGGGGCTCGAGCGATGCCCCGGTTGCGGCGAAACTCACTTTGGCGACCGCCGCATCAGCACCGAGGGCCGGGGTGATCGCCTTGACCACGATGGTCTCCTTGACGCCTCCGGGTAGCACCTGCTCAAGGAGGTCGATCCCTTCGACAGCCTCAACGTAGGTGGCGGTATCCCCATCGAGTACCGCCTCCGCGCCACTCGCCCCGACTAGCGACAGAGACAGCTCAACGCCTTGGTCAGCTATTGAAATCAGCTCCGGATCGTCAGCACTCCTCGCAAGCTCAACTGCGACCTTCGCCCGCTTAGGCCTCATGCGACCATCGGCGCTCTCGGCCAAGTTGGTGTCGATTGGTGCGAGCTTCCCGGTCTCGTCCGCGACGTTGACGTCCGAGCCATAGACCACCGCAGTCTGCGAGCCGTCCGCGTTGTCGTAGATCACCGACGCTGCCTCTTTCCTAGCTTCCTTGGAACTGCCCGCGTCGAAGCCAACTTTGCGCTCGCTTGCGCTGGCGCGGTCAGATGAGTCAGCTTTTCCATCATCTTTTGGCTCGGGGGAATCGATCAGCGTTGCGGCCCGCCCTGCGCTGAGCACCTTGCCCGTCTTGTCTTTGACAACGATCGGGCTGAACGCCGCGCCGGACTCCCCTGCCCTCTTCGCCTCCGCCCGATCGGACGCATTGCTCGAACCCTGAGTTCGATCACCTGACTTATCTCGTTTGCGCGGTGTGTTGCTCCCGCCTTCGCGCCCGGCGGGTGTCGCGACCGACGTCGTCGTGGTCGGCGCTGAGCCGCCGTCATCGGGTAGTTCGGTCCTGGCCGAGGTGTCGGCGACGGGCGACTCCACGGGCGGAAGCGGCCAAAAGTCGCCCTCGACCGGCGCCACTTCGCGGGACTTCTCCTTCACCGATTCAAGCAGTGCAACCTTGCTGGCGTTGAGCTCTGCAGCCTGGTCTCCCTTGGGCTTGGCCTGCGCTAACGCTGGCGCAATCAGCCGGTTTGGGAGAACCGAGCTCCCAGCGACCATAAGCGCAGCTATGAAAAGCGAAACCCTGTGTGTGTGTGACGCACTGTGCGGATCCCCTCCACTGTGGCAACTCAACCAAGTTGCCCCTCAGTTGTTAACAGGTTGCCACGGTGGGTGTCAAGGACCCGTTGACAGTGCGTTCCGCCTGCTTATCGGCTGGGCTTACACGCCGACGTTGGTTAGTTGCTCGGTTCGCGCTGCTGCGGACACGACGGCCGCGATTTCGTCGATCGCCAGCCGAGCGTCTTCGAAAAGCCCGAGTTGCGCCCAAAAGCCGTGGATCTGACCCAACCAGCGACGCTGCATCACGAATCCCCCGCCGGCAACCAACGCCGCCGCGAACGCTTCACCCTCGTCTCGCAGCGGGTCGTACTCGCACGTGTACACCAGCGCCGGCGGCAGGTCGGCAAACGAGTCGGCCAGCAGCGGCGAAGCCCGCCAATCGTCGGGCGAGACCCGCGCAACACGTGCCGCGCGCTGCAAGGCAGCCTCGGTCAGCAGGTAGCCGGACCCAAACTCCCGTCGAGAGGCCGTTTGCGCGGCGACGCGCGTGATCGGCGCCACCAGTATCTGCTGCGCGATCGCTGGTCCCTGCCCGCCGCGAGCCATCAAACACATCACCGCAGCCATCGCCGCTCCGACGTCGTGGCCGCCGACAACGATGCGAGCCGGATCGCCACCCCAGTCGAGCGCCAGCTGCGGTAGCGCGCACAACACGGCCCAGCAATCCTCCAACGCGGCGGGAAACGCGTGCTCCGGGGCGAGGCGATAGTCGACACTCACCACAACGGCGCCCGACGCGTTAGCCAACGCCCGACAGAGCCGATCAGCTGACTCCAACGACCCGACGATCCAGCCGCCGCCATGGATCCACAAGACCACCGGACCACTGACCCGGCGGGGTCGATACACCCGCACGGGGACGGGCCCGATGGCCGTGTCGCTCACGTGCTCGACCGCTTCGGGTGCGTCACCCAAGCTGTGGAACGTCTCGAACACCGCCCGTGCGTCGTCGATCGAGCGATCCTCGAGCCGATCCGGGCCAGCCGCCTCTACCTGGTCGAGGAATACCTGAACCGGCAACCGCAATGACATAGCGTGAAAGTGTAATCACGTTCCGTACTCGACCACACACCGTGAGACGCGGGGACGGCCTAACGTCTCGGGCCATGCCTTTGCCGAGTGATATCGGAATCATCGACCTGATGGTCGGACTGCCGGGAAGCCCCGCGGATCGGCGGAAGTGGTACTCGTTCCTCGCCCCTGGTCTTCGCGACAAGGAGAGCCAAGAGAAGTTCGAGATGCCCGCGCAGTACATGTTTAAGGACATCCCGATCAACGAGGAGTCCGACGACTACGTCGAGCAGATGTTGCGCGAGCTCGACCGTTGGGGCGTCTCGCAAGCGATGATCGGAACCAAGCCGGGCAACGAACTAGCCAACGAAGCGCTCGCTCGTTTCCCTGAGCGCTTTTTCGGCAGCTACGAAGTCGACCCGAACAGGGGTATGGACGGCGTGCGCGAGCTCGAGTTCATGGTCCGTGAACACGGCGTGAAGGCAGCCACCGCGTTCCCCGCTGGCTACACGCCGCAGGTGCCGATCAACGACAAACGCTTCTACCCGATCTACGCGAAATGCGTCGAGCTCGACATCCCGATCTGCGTGTGTGTCGGAATCCCTGGGCCCCGCGTTCCCGCAGCGCCACAACACATGGAACTCGTCGACGAGGTGTGTTGGTTTTTCCCCGAGCTCAAGTTCGTCACGCGCCACGGTTGTGAGCCGTGGACCGAGCTCGCCGTCAAGCTCATGTTGAAGTGGCCGAACCTCTACTACTCGACGTCGGCCTTCGCGCCGCGGTACTACCCCAAGGCGATCATCGACTTCGCCAACACCCGCGGCACCGACAAGATCCTCTACGCGGGCTACTACCCGATGGGGCTGTCGATGGAACGCATCATGACCGAGATGGCCGACGTTCCCTTCCGCGATCACGTCTGGCCGAAGTTCTTGCGCGAGAACGCCCAACGGGTCTTCAAGCTCTGACTACCGGCGGCACCGCCACCGATCCCGACGAGGTCGTTTTGGCTGGGCCGCGCGGCCTGCATAAAGTAGAACGTGTTCTAATCGCGGTACGCGAGAGGTGGCGACAATGAGCAGGTTCCCATTCCCGATCCCGTTTGGCTGGTTCCACGTCGCCTACCCCGACGAATTGGTACCCGGGACGGTGAAGCCGCTCATGTACTTCGGCCAAGAGCTCGTCGCGTGGCGCAACAACGCCGGCGAGGTCGTGGTTCAAGACGCGTATTGCCCGCACCTGGGCGCACACCTCGGCTACGGCGGCTTCGTCGACGACACATGCATTCGCTGCCCCTTTCACCACTGGGCCTTCGATCCACAAGGGGCGTGCACCAACATCCCCTATTCGGACCGCATCAACCGCAAGGCGCGGGTTTTCACCTACCCAGTGATCGAACGTAACGGCTTTGTGATGGCCTGGTACCACCCGCAGCGCGAAGCCCCGAGCTTCGAAATTCCCGAACTGATTCAGTACAACAACGACGAGTGGACCTCCTACGAAGTCCACGACTTCACGATCGATTCCGTGTGGCAAGAGATGTCGGAGAACTCCGTCGACGGTCCACACTTTCGTTACGTTCACCGCACCGGCGAAGTGCCGACCATCGAGCGCTACGACACCGACGGGCCGTTTTCCAAGATGGAGTCCAAGCAGGTCTACGTGACGCCTCGCGGCAACGTCGTCGGCAACATCAACGTGACGGCCTACGGGCCCGGCCTACAGACAACGTTGTTCTCCGGGATCATCGACACCTTCTTGGTCAGCACCACCACCGCGATCACCGACGAACGCTCGGTTGTGCGTTTCCACTTCCAGGTCCGCAAGTCCGGCGACGAACACTTCACAAAGGCAGTCGGCGACGCGTTCGTGAAAATGGTCTGCGACCAGATCCGCGAGGACATGCCGATCTGGGAGCACAAGGACTACTTGCCGGTGCCCGCGTTGGCCGACACTGATGGGCCGATCATGCAGTACCGCAAGTGGGCCGCACAGTTCTACGCGAACTGAATCGACGCGGCCCGCGCAGCGCCGACGAGGGCGCTGCTTACGCCTCGATCGTGGGCATCTTCTGATTCGCCGGCGGTCCGTCGGCGGGACCGGAACAGGCGAGTTGGGCAGCGGCGAGAGCCAGTGCGGGATCTGGCAACGTCGGTAGCGGCGACAGGTCGGCCACGCCGAGATCCAAGACATCCGCGATATCGGTGAGCTTCTCGCGGCGCCACGCCGAGATCCGTGGCGCTTCCACTCCGAAGCGGGTCTCAAGAAACCGCAGGATCGACGTGTGATCAAACGTCGCCGACTCGATCCGGCCGCCACGAGTCCACGGAGAGATCAACAGGCCCGGAACGCGGGGCCCTAAGCCGATGGCCTCGCCCTCGATGAATTCGTCGGCAGTTCCCGGCTCGGGAGTCGGTGGCGCCACGTGGTCAAAGAACCCACCGTTTTCGTCGTAGGTCATGATGAACAAGGTCTTGCGAAACACCTTTTCTGTGCGGAGCAGCGCGTCGAGGTAACGCGCGGTGTACGCCGCGCCTGCCTGTGGGGACCACACCGGGTGCTCAGATTCCGCGGCTGGCGAGACGAGCCAGCTCACCTGCGGCAAGTTGTCGCCCTCGATGTCGTTCACGAGGTCCAACGGCCCACGGTTGCGAATGGCCGCGTCCCATAACGGATCGCTGGTCGGCAAGTCGCGGAAACGAGCGAAGTACTTCAGCGGATTGTCGCCGTAGTCGTCGGCCTCGTGGTACACCCGCCAGCTCACCCCGGCGGCCTGCAATCGCTCGGGATAGGTCTCCCAGTCGAACGACTCAAGGTTCGATCGAGTCGTTTCCGGGTTACCAGCGGGATCGACACTTGATCCGGTCATGAGATACAAACGGTTCGGCGTGGTCGGCCCAGCCACCGAGCAAAACCAACGGTCGCACAACGTGAACTCATCGGCCAACGCGTAGTAGTACGGCAACTGCTCACGGTCGAAGTACGACATCGACCACGGACCAGTGTTCTGTGCGAAACGATCCATCGCTCCGCCGTTGATCATCACGTGTTGGCCACGCCAAGAATGATCCGGGTCTGGCTGACACGGCTTGACTGCCCGCCAGGGATAGATAAACCCGTCCGCGTGGCCATCCCAGGGCTGCTCAAAAGCGTCGGCGTTACGCGTATCGGCGAAGCCGCTCCCCGCCTTGTAGGCACCGAAGTAGTTGTCGTAACTGCGGTTCTCTTGCATGTGGATGATCACGTGCTCGATGTCGCTGAGTTTGCCGGCGGCCGTAGCCGTTCGTGCGCTCGACGACGCTGCTGCGGCCTTCGATGCGTCCTTGAGAACCTTCGTGTTGTCGGCCCCGCACGCACCCAGCACGACCGCGCCCGCCGCGGCACGTAAGAAATCCCGTCGATCCAAAGCCATGCCTGAAATTACTCACGAAACGCCCGTGCCGCGGACGCGCCGAGACCCGTTTAGCCTCGCGCCCCGCCATGGCCGCACAATTCATCTACACCATGCATCGCCTCGGGCGGCACTACCCACCTGATCGCGATGTCCTCGCCGACATCTCGTTGTCGTTTTACCCCGGTGCCAAGATCGGCGTCTTGGGTTCCAACGGAGCCGGCAAGTCGAGCTTGCTGCGCATCATGGCCGGCGAGGACGACGGCTACACCGGCGAGGCGCGGTTGACCCCCGGGTTCTCCGTCGGCTTGTTGCACCAAGAACCACGGCTCGATCCGAACAAAGACGTGCTCGGCAACGTCATGGACGGCGTCGGCGCGATCAGAGATGTATTGGCTCGCTACAACGAGGTCATGGCCGCGTGGAGTGATCCCGATGCCGACTACGACAAGATCGGCGCCGAACAAGCCGAGCTTGAGGACAAGATCGCCGCGGCCGACGCGTGGGATCTGGAGCGCAACGTCGGCATCGCGATGGACGCGCTTCGGTGTCCGCCGCCGAACGCGAACGTGGCCCACTTGTCGGGCGGCGAGAAACGCCGCGTAGCGCTGTGTCGCCTGTTGTTGAGTCGACCCGACCTGCTGCTGCTCGACGAACCGACCAACCATCTCGACGCCGAGTCGGTCGCGTGGCTCGAACACTTCTTGTCCGACTATCCCGGCACTGTCGTTGCGATCACCCACGATCGTTATTTCCTCGACAACGTCGCGAAGTGGATCCTCGAACTCGACCGCGGCCGTGGGATCCCCTACGAGGGCAACTACTCCGGCTGGCTGGAGCAAAAGCAGGCACGACTCGCCCAACAAGAGAAGCAGTCCTCAGCACGCCAGCGCACGCTCGAACGTGAACTCGAGTGGATCCGCATGGCGCCCAAGGCTCGGCAAGCCAAAGGCAAGGCACGCCTCAACTCCTATGAAGCGCTGCTCGCACAAGACTCGGCCAGCGGCCGCGAGCCCGACAAGTTGGAGATCTACATCCCGCCGGGTCCTCGACTGTCGGACCAAGTGATCGAGTTCGACAACGTCGCCAAGGGTTTCGGCGACAAGTTGCTGTTCGAGAACTTGACGTTCTCCCTTCCGCGGGCCGGAATCGTCGGTGTGATCGGTGCCAATGGTGCTGGAAAAACCACGCTTTTCCGGATGATCACAGCCGCGGCCGACTCGTCGGCTGCGCCATCAAACACAGCGGCCGACTCGTCGGCGGCGCCATCAGACACTGCGGTCGACGCGGGGACGATCACGATCGGATCCACAGTGGAGCTGGCTTACGTCGATCAGAGCCGCGATTCACTCGATGCGACGAAGTCGGTCTACGACGAAATCACCCAAGGCGACGAGATCATCAAACTCGGCAACCGCGAGATGAACGGCCGCGCGTACGTGGCATCGTTCAACTTCAAGGGCTCCGATCAACAAAAGCTCGTCGGCGCCTTGTCGGGCGGCGAACGCAACCGTGTCCACTTGGCGAAGGTGCTGCGCCGCGGCGGCAACGTTCTGTTGCTCGACGAACCGACCAACGACCTCGACGTCGACACGTTGCGCGCCCTGGAAGGGGCTTTGGAGTCGTTCGCGGGCTGCGCCGTGGTCATCAGCCACGATCGTTGGTTCCTCGACCGTGTCGCCACTCACGTGTTGGCCTTCGAGGGCGACTCAACCGTGCGGTGGTTCGAAGGCAACTTCAGCGACTACGAAACGTTGCGACGAAAGGAAGTGGGCGACGTCGCACCCACGCCCATCCGCTACAAGCCACTAACGAGGTAGCGCTATCGGCGCCGGTGGTCACCCTCGACGACCGCGATCACGAGCCGGCGCCATTCACGCTCGGGCATCGTCTCGCGCAGTCGCCGCAGGCGGCTGAGTTCAGCGGCCTCGAGGCGAAGGGTGCGGTGCGCACTCCATCGGGTGCGCACCCGGTCGCCGATTCCGCCGAGCGATTCGCCTTGGCCGACGGCACACGCGACTCCAACACTCGCCGCGAGCGCGACCCACACGACAGGTTCAGCCAACAGGCCCACAACCTGGCGGGTTACGACAAACAACACAACGCCCACGACCAGCACTGCTAGCAGCAGGCCAAAAAACGCTTTGACCTTTCGCCCTGGGCGCGAGTCGCCGCGGGCGCACGCGGCCACTCGAGCGGAGTTGACCCCCCGTGCCAGCCGCGCCGGCACAGACCACGCGCCGACCCGATCCCCGGGTTCGACCCGCGGCGCTACCACTGCCGCGCGGATCCCTGCGACCACGGCTCGTTCAACACGATTGAGCTGTACCACTTTGGCAACTCTAGACCTCAGTGACCTCATTACCAACACGACCGAGCCGAGCCAACACGAACCGAGCCAACACGAACCGAGAAGGGGCGCGGGACCCTCGTCCTCACGAGTCGGACAGCAGGGCCTGCTTCCACTCACGAAAACGCGTGTACAGCACTGCGTCGGGACCGATGCCGCTACCCGAACCGTCGGGGTGCAGCCGATACGTGAGCAGCGGGGCGGCGAGCGAATCGTGCACCGCCGCATAACGAGCGTCGGCGCCGACGGCTGGTCCCGCCCGCCAGAGCAGATATCGGCCGATGCGCCGTTTGTACGCAACCAGCGTGACGCCAAAGTCGTGACCGAGATCGAGCAGCGTTGCGGGTGCCTCGATCCACGCGGTCGCGGGGATCAAGTAGTGCCGTTGCGGCAAGGCCGGCAACTCGTGGGTATGAACCCGATGGGCAATCGGCGGACGATCTTCGGCGGCCACGACCTCAGGAAAACTCGAGACCGACGAACTCGCCAGAGTTGCGCCAGCGCGCGAGGTAGTCGAAAAACGCAACGGGGCCGGCCGGATAACCCGCTGTGTCGAGCTGCTCCTTGCGACCCATCGGATGGCCCTCGTTGTTGTAGTAACCCGGCGTGCAGTCGGGGTTACCGAAAATCCCGCCGATCCGCGACTGCAACTGGGTAACCCACGCATCCTCCGCTTCAGCCGTCACCTCGGCGACCTGCGCTCCCCGCGCGTCGACCTCGTTGATCACCGCCGCGATCGCCTCGGCCGCTTCGACGAAGTTGTGAGGAATGTTCGAGATCAAGGCGCCACCTTGCGCGATACCCAACACAAAAAGGTTGGGAAAGCCCGCAACGTGGATGCCGTGAAGTGAACGCATCCCCTCACGCCAGTGATCACTCAAGGTCGTGCCGTTTCGGCCGACGACGTCGAACCCGCTGCGGCGCGCGTAGTCGGTGCCGACCTCAAACCCAGATGCGAACACCAAACAGTCGAGTTCGTAGTGCGTGTCACCAACCCAGACACCCGTTTCGTCGATGAGACGCACGCCTTGCCCGTCGGTGTCGACCAAGTGGGCGCTCGGTTGGTTGTAGCTCTGTAGGTACTCGTCGTGAAAACACGGTCGTTTACACAACTGGCGGTACCACGGCTTCAACGCTTCGGCGGTCGTGGAGTCGGCGACGATCGAGTCGACGCGGTCGCGGATCTCGTTCATCTTTTCGTCGTCGCTGTCCTCGTAGGCCTTGAGCAAGGTCTCGGCCGAAAACTCGGCGCCGCCTTGCACCGCAGCAACGGCTTTGTCGCGGATTCGCTGCGCGATGTCGGTCCAGCCGTCCTTAACAAGGTCGACGTCGGCAAAACCGCCCATCTGCAGGGTCGCAAAGTTGACCAGCCACTCCTTTTGCCAGCCTGGCTTCAGCTCCGAGAACCAATCCGGGTCGATGTCGTGGTTTCCCCGCACGTCGATCGACGATGGGGTGCGCTGAAAGACGAAAAGCTCTTTTGCAGCAACGGCCAGATGCGGAATGCACTGCACCGCCGTGGCGCCGGTTCCGATGATCCCCACACGTTTGTCGGCCAGCCGATCCATCGGCTCACCAGCGGGCGAGCCGCCCGTGTAGTCGTAGTCCCAGCGGCTCGTGTGAAACGAATGCCCAGTGAAACGCTCGATGCCCTCGATGCCGGGCAATTTCGGGCGGTGCAGCGGACCGGTGCCCATCGTGACAAAACGGGCCCGCAACACGTCGCCGCGGTCGGTGTGAACGTGCCACCGGTGCGTGGGTTCGTCCCAGCGAACCGACTCGATCCCCGTCGACAACAACGCGTCGCGGTAGAGGTCGAAGGTGCGGGCGATACGTTGCGCGTGCGCGTAGATCTCGGGCCCGTTGACGTACTTGCGACTGGGAACCGTACCGGTCTCCTCCAACAGCGGCAGGTAGATCATCGCCGCCGTGTCACACATCGCGCCCGGGTAGCGGTTCCAGTACCACACGCCGCCTACGTCGCCGGCCTTGTCGACCAACACGATGTCGGCGACCCCGGCCTGTCGCAGCCGCGCGCCGGTCACGAGACCGGAAAAGCCAGCGCCGATCACCAACGCGTCGACATCACGTTCGACCGCAGCGCGGGGCTGCACCTCGACGTAGGGGTCGTCGAGCAACGAAGCGAAGCGGCCTGTCGGCTGGAGATACTGCTCGTTGCCCTCGGCGCGGATTCGTTTGTCGCGTTCAGCGCGATAACGCGCCCGTAGATCTGGCGGACTCAGATGGCTCACGGCGCCATCGTGCCACGGCGAGGCGTTACCCGTGATTACCCGCGGTTGGCTGACCTATGGCTTGTCGCTGCCGACAACCCACATCGCGAAAAACTGCGAGCCGCCGCCGTATGCGTGGCCAAGTGCTCGCCGTGCGTCGGGAACCTGGTGCTCGCCGGCGAGTCCTCGCACTTGCAGCGCGGTTTCCAGGAAACGGATCATGCCCGACGCGCCGATTGGGTTCGTCGACAAAACACCCCCGGAGCAGTTCCACGGGATGTCGCCGCCGTCGATCAGCGAAGTCGCCCCCGATTCGGTGACTTTCCAACCGTCGCCCTCCGCGCAAAAGCCGAGGTTTTCAAGCCACATCGGCTCGTACCAACTGAACGGCACGTAAACCTCAGCCATGTCGAGCTGCGACCGTGGATCGGTGATTCCCGCCTGCCGATAGACGTCGGCAGCACAGTCGCGACCGGCCTGCGGGTTTACCTGATCACGGCCGGGAAACATCGTCGGCTCCGAGCGCATCGCCGTCGCGTGAACCCATGCGGGCGGGCGGGCGCCACCCACGTGACTCGCGGCCGCGGCTTCGTTGACCAAAACGAGCGCGGCTGCGCCATCGGAAGACGGGCAGGTCTCTGAGTAACGCAACGGGTCCCACAAGATCGGCGACGCCTGCACCGACTCGAGCGTGATGTCGTGTTCGTGGAGGTGCGCGTAGGGATTACGTAACGCGTGGCGCCGGTCTTTCAAGGCCACCAGCGTGCCAATGTGGCTCGGCGCGTGCGAACGTTCGATGTAGGCGCGAATGAGCGGCGCGAAGTAGCCGCCGGCGCCCGCGAGCAGTGGTTGCGCGAACGGAATCGGAATCGACAACGCCCACATCGCGTCGCTTTCCGACTGCTTTTCATACGTGACGGTCAACACTCGGGCGAACTCACCCGACGACACCAGTTGTGCGGCAACAAGCGCTGTCGAGCCGCCGACTGATCCCGCGGTGTGCACACGAATCATCGGCTTGCCGACCGCGCCGAGCGCCTCCGCGAGCATCAGCTCGGGCATCATCACGCCTTCGAACATGTCGGGCGCCTTGCCGATCACGACTGCGTCGATGTCGGCAAAGGTGAGTTCGGCATCGTCGAGCGCCCGCAAGGCCGCCTCACGAACCATGCCAGCCACGCTCACGTCGCTGCGGCTCGACGCGTGTTTCGTCTGCCCGCAACCAATAACTGCAACACGCTCGTTCACTTCGATCCCTCCGGGCGTGCGGCCGACATCACGCCGACCAGGTTCTGTTGCAAGAGCGGTCCCGAGGTCGCATGCGCGACCACTCGCTGCGCCTCGCCTCGTGTGATGCGAGCAGCCGCCTCGCCAAAACGAGTGAGGCCCGCCGACATGATGGCGTGGGCCGCGAGGGGCCCACCGGAGGGATTGATCACTGTGGTCGAAGGATCGAGCCCTAGTGCGTTGGCGATCATCACCTCCTGATGACTAAACGTGCCGTACAACTCGGCGACGTCGACCGGACCGTCAGCCACGCCCGCGTGTTGGCCAGCGAGTCGAGTCGACACAGAAGTCGTCAAGTCGCGTAAGCCGAGCTGGTGCGCCTCGATTCGGTGATCCAGACCCGTGATCCACGCCGGCCGCTCACTGAACTCGTAGGCCGCGTCGCCGGCCGCGAGCACGACCGCGCAACCTGCGTCGCTGATCGGCGGCAGGTCGTGTTTACGCAGCGGCGCTGAGAACATCGGTTCGGCCAGAAGCTCATCGACGCTCAGGCTGCCGCTCAGCTGCGCATGGGGGTTGTTGAGCGCTGCCCGGCGCGAACGTGCCACCACCTCGGCCATTTGCTGCTCAGTCACGGTCCCCGCGTCGAGGCAGGCTTTGGCCTGCAGCGCTGCGAGGCTGACCGAGTCGGGCCACAGCGGCGCCATCGTGTAGGGGTCGAGCTGCAGGCACAACACGTCACGCAGCGGCGCGAGCGACGACTTGCCAAAGCCGTACACGAGCGCCGCGTCGGTGTCGTCGTGTTGCAAACGGGTCACCGCCTCGGCGAGTGCCCACGCGCCGTCCATCTCGACGTGGCTCTCCGACACCGGCGGCCACGCACCGACTGCGTCGAGCGCGACAACAAAGGAGAAGGGCAACCCGACGATGAAGTCGCAGCTCCCCGAGCAGATGAAACCCATCTGTTTCACCGAGGCATTCGCGTCGGCCAACGCCTTCGACGTCGCCTCCATCACGAGTTCGACCTCGTTGCGTTCATCAGAACGCACGGCAGGGGTTTGGCCAAAGCCGACTATGGCAACGGGGCGCCTCATCACAAGTACTCCGCGAACGTGTCGTAGGCCGCATCGGGTTCACCTGTCGGCCGGAAATATCGAATGTTGTTAAACGACGGAGTCCAGGTCTCGGGGTCGTTCCACAACGCCTCGACCCTCATTCCCATACGCACGTCGGCCGCATCGCACTCCTGCACCAGCGCCATAAACGACTGGTTCGAGCCGTCGAGCAAAACCTGAGCACACACGTAGGGCACTTGGATCTGCTGTCCGGTGAAGTTGATGTTGACCACACAAAACGTGGTGATGGTCCCCGTGTTGGCGCACTCGACCTCATCAGTAGTGGGCACGCCGCACGTGGGACACGCACCACGCGGCGGCACCGTCACCTTGGAACACACGGGGCAGCGCTGGCCGAGAAACTTGCCGTGCGCGAGCCCGGCCAAGAACCGCGACTGCGCGTGGCCCGCGCTGTAGGTGTACGGCAAGTCGATCGGTGTTCGAATCACCGTGACCGGCGCGAGTTCTTCCTCGGTCGAGTTCACTGCTGGGCCCCCTCTGGAACGAAACACTCGATGTCGCGAATCTGGCCCACACGATCCTGCGCCCAGCGCACCGTTACCCGCGCGCCGTTGGCAAGCGCCATCGGGTCGCCACCGGTATCGACGGCATGCAGCATCGGCGTCGATGCCCCATCGAGCGTTACCAGCGCCCACGCAAACGGCGACGGCAATGGGTGGGTCGGCCGCGGTTGGTCGACCCAGCTCCACGTCTGTACGACGCCGCCGGGCCCGACCTCGACCCACGGCGCGTCGAGCAAACTCTCACTCGTTCTTGGGTCGTACTCGGTTGGTGGACACAACACCGTGCCGTCCGCCGCGACCACGGCTTCGATCCGACCGTCACGTAAGCCCGTGAAGAACCGGCCAAGCACGGGCCCTGTCGTCCTTTTGTAGGTATACGTCAGCCGCCTGTCGGCGTAGAACACTTCTGACATAAACGCCCTTCCGAATCGTGCGAAGGTCTCGTGGCTCTTAGGTCTCGAGGCCTAGAAGGTGATGACTTGGCGAATCACTTCGCCGCGGCGCAACGAGGCAATGCCGTCATTGATCTCGTCGAGCTGCAACCGGCGCGAGATCATCGACTCCAGATCCAAACGACCCGCACGCCACAGACGCAACAGGCGGTGGAAGTCGGTCCGCACGTCGGCCGAGCCGTAGTACGTGCCGCGTAGGGTCTTTTCGGCAAAAAACAATTCGAACGCGTTAAACGTGACCTCGGCATCTTGGCGACCCACTCCCACCACGGTTGTGGTTCCGCCCCGGCGTGTGAGGTCGAAGGCCGATCGGATCGTGGTCGGGCTGCCGACACACTCGAACGCGTAGTCGAATCCCTCGCCCCCCGTAATCGAGTTGAGCAGCTCCCCCACTTCGTCGGGCGTGGCGGCGTGGGTCGCGCCAAACTTCTTTGCCCACTCGTGTTTCGCAGCCATCGTGTCGACCGCGACGATCTCCGCAGCACCCGCGATACGCGCGCCCTGGATCACCGAGATGCCCACTCCCCCGCAGCCGAGCACGACCACCGACGAGCCCGGCGTCACGCGAGCGGAATTGATTGCGGCGCCCACACCAGTAGTGACCGCACAGCCGATCAGGCTGGCAATCTCCCACGGAACGTCTTTGTCGATAACGATCGCCGCCTGCGCGGCAAGCACTACCTCTTGTGCGAAGGTTCCCGCGCCGGCAAACGAGAAGCACGGGTCGCCGTCGAGACGCCACTTCGGGCTGAACGCCGAACCCATCAGCGCGGTACACAGGTGCGGCTGCCCACGCAGGCACGTCGTGCAGGTTCCACACGGCGGGCTCCACGCCACAACCACGTGGTCGCCGACTGCGATGCCGGTCACGCCGTCGCCAACGGCCACAACCTCGCCCGCACCCTCATGACCCAACACGGCGGGAGTCGGGCACGGAATGGTGCCGGTCATCCCCGACAAGTCGGAATGGCAGATTCCCGTGGCCGCGATTCGGATGCGCACCTCACCGGGGCCAGGCCCGTCGAGTTCGAGGTTGCGCACGTGCAGTTCCTCATCGCCGATCGCCATCAACACTGCTCCGCGCATGGGCCTCCCGTCGTCGTGAGCGGGCGCCGCGCGGCGACCCGACGTCGGCCGGTGAACCTAGCAGGAACTAGAACACGTTCTCATTGCACAGGACCCGATCGACGCGGTGCGGCCCACGTCTCTCAACCGCACACCGTCACGGCGACGTCCGACAACCCGGCGGCCGGCTGCGCCGTCGCACGCTGCGGCGGGGCCGAACTGCACACCACCGCCGATGAGAAGGGGTCGCCCGCCGCGAGCCACGTCCCGCTGGCGGTGAATCGGAACTCCCACGACGGCGGCGGCGGGGTCGCTCCGCCGTGCGCGACGACGACCTCGACGGTGTAACCGGGGGATCCCTTTTCGAGGTCGCGGTAACCGTCTTGGGTCACCACGACAGTGCCGTCGACAATCGACGCGTACACCCGCGGACCGCTCGATGTCGCAACTGGCGCGGCCACGGCGTCGGTCGGAGCCGCGAAACGGGCGCTGATCTCCGACATCCGCGTCGTCCTCACGCCGGCAGCCTCGACACCGCCGGCCGGAGAAGCCGGCACGGCGAACTTCCACACTCGCACCCACCCGGGCGCCGCGGGCTGGTCCGACACCGACGCCGCAAAGTCCGGCGCGGGCGCGCGGACCCCATTGGCCTCGCAGGTCAAGGTCGCATATCTGACTTCGGCGCTGGGCTGAGCGCGACCCGAACTCGTCACCGGACCAGCGCGAAGCGCTGAGTCTGCCGAGCTCGAAAGCGAACTCGCCGAGCTCACGGCCGCGCTCACGCTCGAACTCGCCACCGCGGCAGGCGCCGGGTCGCCTGGGGCGCGCGCAGCCGCCGGGCTCGCGCATGTGGCGACGACCACCGCAACGAGCGCGGCCGCCTGACGTCGGCGCGGGGCTCTCGTCACCACGACCCGCACCGCTGCGCCACAACGCTGCCACGACACACCCACGACATGCCCACGACACACTCGACGCCGAGCTCGGATCAAACGTTCCCGACTACACCCACCACGAAACGCACGCTGGGCCCTACGCGCCGGGTCGAGGCTCGGGCGGAAGTCCGAGAATTCGTTCAGCGATGATGTTGCGTTGGATCTGTTCGGTGCCGCCGCCGATCCGGCTTGACCACTGCGTGAGGAAATACTGCTGCCAGCGCAGCGCCTCGCCCGCGTATTGGTCGCTCAACATCCCTCGCGGGCCAGCCACGTCGATCCCTAGCGGCGCGGCCACGCTCAAGTAGTGGCAAAACGCGAGCTTCATCACCGAGGCGTCCGTCGAAAGGTCCTGCCCCCGAGCCAGTTTGGTTTGCGCGCGGTAACCGAGAAACTCCAACAATCTCGCCAGAATCACCGCGTTGGCGACACGATCACGGCCCGCGCCGCGAGTCCAGTCGCGCTCTTTGGCCCACTTCACCAGTTGACCCACGGTCGGGCCCGCGCCGCCCTCGCCGATCACCGCTCGTTCGGCCCCCAGCGTGCTCATCGCCACCGACCAACCCCGGCCGGCCTCGCCCACGAGCCCCGACGCGGGGATCCGCACGTCGGTAAGAAACACTTCGTTGAAGTGACTGGCGCCGTTGGCTTGCCGCAGCGGGCGCACCTCGATCCCGGGCGAGCGCATGTCGAGCAGGAAGTAGGAAATTCCTCTGTGTTTTGCCGCGTCGGGGTCGGTGCGCGCCAGCAGGATCGCGAAGTCGGAAAAGTGCGCGCCCGACGTCCAAACCTTCTGGCCGTTGACCACCCATTCCTCGCCGTCGCGTACCGCACGCGTCGTGAGACTCGCCAGGTCAGAACCGGCTCCGGGCTCGCTGAAGAGCTGGCACCAGATTTCCTCGCCTCGCAACATCGGACGTAAGTACCGCTGTTTCTGTTCAGCCGAACCAAACGCGAGCAAGGTCGGTCCCGCCATCGCAACACCCACGACGAACGCTCCATCGGGTGGATCGAAATGGCGCAACTCCTGCGAGAAGATCAATGCCTGCATGGCCGTACCGCAGCGGCCGCCGTACTCCTTGGGCCAGGTGATCCCCGCCCAGCCTTCGTCGTACAACAACGCTTGCCACTCACGGGCCTGCCGCAGGTAGACGTCCTCGTCGATTGCGCCCGCGAGGTACGACATGCCTGAGTCGCCCTCGGTTCGGCGCGGCGCGTGCGCTTCGAGCCACTCTCGCGCCTCACGCCGAAACGCCGCCTGCTCCGGCGAGTCGTCGAAGTCCACGGCGCGAAGTAGAACACGTTCCAAGTTCGCGAGCGAAATCTGCCGGCCGCGCACGCCACAGCGCCGGCGCAGACCGATCGCGGTCGAGCCGCAGCCGACACGGGGCCGAGCCGCGCGCGGCAAACCCGTGACCAGCGTGACGACAGTGCGAGCCACGTACGATCCAAGCCGATGACAGCCCCGCGCACACACGTGTCCACGCCCAAAGAGAACGACGAAACGAACGACGAAGAGAACGACGAGGCGAACGACCAAGCGAGCGACAACGACCACGCCGCCGATGTCAGCGCCCCGCCGTGGTGGAAAACGGGCGTGATCTATCAGATCTATCCCCGATCGTTCGCACACGGCGGTTCGGGAACCGACCCGCGAGTGGGCGACCTCGCGGGGATCACGTCGCGGCTCGACTACCTCGTCGACCTCGGGGTCGACGCGATCTGGTTGTCGCCGATGTACCCCTCGCCGATGCGTGACTTCGGATACGACGTGGCCGACTACCAAGACGTCCACCCCCTATTCGGCCGTCTTGCCGATCTCGACGCCTTAGTCGAGCAAGCCCACCGCAAGGGCCTGCGGGTTCTGCTCGACTGGGTGCCGAACCACACGTCTGATGAACACGAATGGTTTCGCGACAGCCGCTCGTCGACAAGGTCGCCGCGGCGCAACTGGTACGTGTGGCGAGACGGCCCGGCTGGGACTGCGCCGGGGAGCGAGCCGCCCAACGGCTGGTCGGCGGCCTTCGGATCCGGGTCGGCGTGGACCTTCGACGCGCCCACCCAGCAGTGGTACTTGCACAGTTTTCTGCCCAGCCAACCCGACCTCGACTGGCGTAATCCCGAAGTGGAGGCCGCCATGTTCGACGTCATCACGTGGTGGCTCGACCGCGGGATCGATGGCTTTCGAATCGACGTGGTTCACCTGATCGGCAAAGACGTGTCCGACGTGCACGCCTCACCGATTGGCGCGGGACTGCCCTACTTCTTGCACGTGCGTGACCCCTACACGCACGAGATCTTGCGCCGACTGCGCAGCGTTGTCGACGGGTACGACGGTGATCGAATGCTTGTGGGCGAGATCGCGGTGCCCGACCCTTCCGAAGTCGTCAAGTTCTACGGCGACCACGATGAACTGCATCAGAACTTCAACTTTGCGCCGCTGTACACAACGCTCGATGCCGGGTCGTGGGGTCATCACATTCGCAGCGCGGAGGAGCTCATCGGCTCCACCGGCGCGTGGCCGACGTGGGTGTTGTCGAACCACGACTGCCAACGGCACCGCACTCGCTACGGCGGCGACGAACGCAGCGCGCGCCTCGCCGCACTGATGCTGCTGACGTTGCGCGGCACCCCGCTGCTCTACGCAGGCGAGGAGCTCGGGCTCGAAAGTGCCGAGGTGCCCGCCGATCGAGTGGTCGATCCCGGCGGACGAGACGGGTGCCGCGCGCCGATTCCATGGGACGCCGAACCCACCCATGGCTGGCCGACTGTCGATCCGTGGCTGCCGTGGCCACCGCAAGCGACCGACGGCAACGACGGTGCCACACAAGCGGGCGACCCCGAGTCGGTGCTGGCGCTGTACCGCGCGCTGCTCGCGATCCGCAAGGCGACGCCGTGCCTGCAACTCGGCGACATCGAGCTGTTGGCGCCCGGGCCCGCGGCCGAGCAGGTGCCCGCGGGATGCCTCGCCTACCGCCGCTCGTTCGACGGACAACAGCACACTGTCGTGCTCGACCTCGCCGGCAATGCCGGCCCGATCAACCTCGCTGCGCTCGTTGGGCCCAATCGAGAACTCGTCATCTCCACACGACCGGACCGCAATGCGGGCCCGATCGACACACCCACCTACGATCTGCGTCCGTTTGAAGGGGTGGTGCTCGCGTCGGCGTGACGGCGAGCACACGTTGAGCCCAAGGAGGGCCCGGTGGCTGACGACTCGCGCGGCAACTTTGAGCGGGGCGCGCTCAAACGGCAGAACAAGGCTGTGAACCGTCGTTTCCGCGCGGCCACAGCCGACCCAGTCCCGCCCGCGCCCGCGCCCAAACACAAACTCGGCGCGCGAGTCCGCTACTGGTTCGACACGGCGCTCTCGCGAGGCCCGTCGGTAGTCATCGGCTGGCTCGGGGCCTTGACCCTGGCCGTGATCGTGCTGTCGGCGCTCATCATGACGGTGTTGCGCCTCACCGGTATCAACTCCGGCCCGCGCCTCGGATTTGCTGAGGCGTTTTGGCAATCGATGTTGCGAATCCTTGACGCGGGCACATTTGCAGGCGACAGCAACTGGGGCGCTCGCGCGCTCGGGCTCGTCGTCACGCTCGCGGGGATCTTCATCGCCGGCAGCCTGATCGGCTTGATCGCCAACGCCGTCGACCAACGAATCGAGCAGCTGCGTAAGGGTCGCAGCGCTGTCCTCGAAAGCGATCACTCGTTGATCCTCGGGTGGAGCGATCGTGTCCCTGCGGTGGTTCGTGAACTCGTGGTCGCCAACGAAAGCCGCAAGAGGGCCGCGGTCGTGGTGCTTGCCGACGTCGACAAGACCTTGATGGAAGACACGTTGCGCGACCAGATCGAGGACCTGCGAACGACACGACTTGTCTGCCGCAGCGGCAACCCGTCGTCGCCCGCTGATCTCGCCCTAGTGAACCTCAAGGCCGCGCGAAGCGTGGTTGTGATCGGCGGTAACGACGCGGCGGTCGTCAAGACGCTTTTGGCCGTAAGGGCGGGAGCGGCTGCCGACACCGCGGCGGAAGCCGACCCCGGGCTGCGGCCGACCCTGCCACCGCTCATCGCCGAGATTGGCGACTACTCCACGACTCGCTCGGTGCGGGCGTTGTTTGGCGACGCGGTGGTGATCGTGAACTCTGATGCCGTCGTGGCTGAGCTGACCGCACAAGCGTGTCGCCAACGCGGACTCAGCCAAGTGTTTCGAGAGCTGCTCGACTTCGACGGCGACGAGTTGTATTTCGCCCCTTTCGACGCGTTGACCGACCGCACGTATGCCGAGGCGCAACTCGCATTCGAGAAGTCGAGCGTCATGGGGGTCATGGGCACCGACGGAACGATCGAGCTCAATCCCGAGCCGCACCGGGTGCTGCGCGCCGGCGACCAACTACTCGGCATCGCGTCAGACGACAGCGAATTCACCTTCACCGGACTGGTGGACACGCCCGAGGTTCCGAGCCCACACAACGAGATTGTCGAGGAGCAAGCCCGCCGGATGGTGCTGGTCGGCTGGAGCAAACTCGGGCCTCGAGTCGTCGCCGAACTCGACGAGTTCCTCGGCCCTGAGACGACGTTGGAGATCGTGCTCGACCCCGAGGTGGTCAACGTCGATCGGGTGACCGCGTCGGTCAAGGTCCACAACGTCAACGTCGAAATCACGACGCACGAAGGTGGGCCCGAAGACGTGGCGCTGCACGCCGCGCGGCGAGCGTTTCACGAAGTGATCGTGCTCGGCCGCCGCGACGGCGTGTCGGCCGAGGAGGCCGACGCCAACACCTTGCTGACCTTGCTCGCCTTTACCCAAGTTGCCACGGCACAAAATCTCGGGCCTGTTCGAATCGTCGCGGAACTGCTCGAACAACGCCACGCGCCACTCGCACAAGCCACCGGTGCCGACGACTTCATCGTGAGCGATGAGCTCACGAGTCTGATGATCGCTCAGCTCTCCGAACGCCACGAGCTCGACCGGGTCTTCAGCGACCTTTTCGACCGCAGCGGATCGACCATCGAGGTCGGCCCCGTTGATCGATACGCCGGCACGTCGTGCTCGACGTGGGGGCAACTCGTTGCGGCCGCCTCGGCGCAAGGTCACAGCGCCATCGGCTACCGAACAGCCGTCGACGGCAAGGTGCATGTCAACCCCGCGAAGTCGGAGTCGATCAGCCTTGCCGTCGACGACAGTGTTGTTGTTGTCCGTTAGGCCAAGTGTTGTTGTTGTCCGCTAGCCAGCGCGCTGGCCAGCGCCCTAGTTCAGCGGCTGGGTCAAGTCGTAGAGGGTCGTCCCGTCGACATCGACGGCAGTGAAGTTCTCCTGCACCCACGTCGAGATGTCGCTGGCAGACGTGGAGCCGCCGTTTTGACCAAGCCCGCCGCCGGGGCCGCCGCCGCCGGCGCTGAACCCAGCCATGAAGTAGTGGACCTCGCCGTCGGCGATCATCTGCTGAAAGTCCTCGAGCGTGAAGGCGGGATCGCTACCGTTAAAACCGCCGAGGGCGAGCACTGCCACGTCGGCGCCCAACTGCACGCCGGCCGCACTGTTGGCCGAGGTCGTGACCACGGGCCAGCGATACGACGACGCGTCGGCCTGCACCGCCGCGACCACTGCATCGGACGGCTCCGCAGCGTCGAGCAAGCCGCCGGGACCTCGGCCGGCTCCGCCGGGGAATCCACCGGTCGTGCCGGTCCCGCCGGGGAACCCACCTGCACCACCGGGGAATCCGCCTGTCGTGCCGCTCCCACCGGGGAACCCGCCCGTCGTACCGGTCCCGCCGGGAAATCCGCCTGCGCCGCCGGGGAATCCGCCCGTCGTACTGGTCCCGCCGGGGAAGCCTCCTGCGCCGCCGGGGAAACGCCCGCCGCCGGGGAACCCAGCTCCGCCGCCGGGGAAACGCCCGCCGCCGGGACCCGACCCGGTCACGGTCGGCCCGGCCGTGACAATGCCGCCGGAGTGGGTTGCGTCGATTGTGGTCGCTGAGGCCAACGTTGGAGCGATCAGCGCGCTGCTCATCGCCGCGACCAGCACCGCACCGCGCCACTTTCGTTGTGACATCGCGCCGAGCACCGCAACCACCGCGACCGCCACGACCCCGACACGAAGGCCCGGATACCAGTCTGGCGTTCGTCCGAGCAGTACCCACGTCCACCACGCGGTCGCCAACACCGCGACGCTGAACAACACTCTCGTGGCGGCGGAGCTCCAGTTGCGCCACGCCTCCGAGACGCCGATGCCGAGCACCGCACCGATCGCCGGCACAAGAGCAACCGTGTAGTACTCGTGGATGATTCCCTGAGAAAGGCTGAACACCACGGCAGTGGTGACGAGCCAGCCACCCCACAACATCAGCGCGGCACGCGTCTTGTCGGTCCGGGGGCGACGCAATGTCGTCACGCCCACGACCACGATCACGAGGAGCGCAGCCACCAACAGCCACGACGCTTGATGGCCGAACTGCGAGTTGAACATCCGCAGCCAGCCCGTCTCACCCCAGCGCGAGGCGCCTGCGCCGCCCGGGGTTACCGAACCGGTCTCGTTGCCGGTGACTCGCCCTAACCCGTTGTAGCCGAACATCAAGTCGAGCACGCTGTTGGTCTGGCTGCCGCCGATATAGGGCCGTGAGCTCTTCGGCCACAGCTCGACAATCGCAACCCACCAACCCGCAGCGGCGATGGTCGACAGGCCCAACACGACGCCGTGGCGCAGACGTCGCGGCAGCGTGGTGGGAGCAGCGACCAGGTAGGTGAGACCAAACGCCGGTAGGACCACGAAGGCCTGCAACATCTTGGCGAGGAAACCGAACCCGACCGCCGCGCCAGCCAACACGACCCACCGCAACCTCGCTCCTTCGAGCGCCCGAGTCAGGAAGTACGCGCCAGCCGTCAGGCACAAGACCAACAACGCGTCGGGGTTGTTGTAGCGAAACATCAACGCAGCGACCGGCGTCGTGGCCACGACCAAGCCGGCCACCACGGCCGCGACCGGGTGGAACCACCGTTTGACCGTCGCCATCACCACCGCGACGGTCGCCGCGCCCATCACCGCCTCGGGCGCCAAGATCGCCCAACTGTTGACCCCGAACACCCGCGTCGACAATCCCATCACCCACAACGCGGCCGGGGGTTTGTCGACGGTGATCCCGTTTGACCAGTCGAACGAGCCGAAGAACCACGCCTTCCAACTCTTCGACGCGGCTTGAGCAGCAGCGGAGTAGTACGCGTTTGCCCAGCCCGAGTCGGCGAGGGTCCACAAGTACGCACACAAGGCCGCGAGCACGATCGCCGCGGCGACAGGTCGATACCACGGCGGCGTCGGGTAACGCGGCACTGCGGTTTCTACCGCCTCGGCGCTCGCGCTTTGTGGCGCGTGTGCGAGGTCCTCGGGGCGTTCCCACACCTGTGTGGCAGGACCCGCAGACATGGGCGGCTCAGTCGAAGGATCTAGAAGGGTCGTCATACGAGCCAGCATCACGGCGCCGACTCAGAGAAACCTCAGAACCGGCACTGAATGCTCCGAGATCTGAGTCGCTCGCAACGCCCGAACCGCCAGAACCGCCCGAACTGCCGGGACTGGCCGGACCGCCCGAACTACTGGGACTGGCCGGACTGGCCGAACTGGCCGAACCGCGGGCATCGACCGGGATCCGCAACGTAAATCGCGCACCGCCACCGACGTCAGCTGGCCGATTGGCGGCCAGCACCGTCCCGCCGTGTTCGGCCACGATCGCCGCCACGATCGCCAGCCCAAGCCCCGATCCCCCGGCCGCGCGCGACGGGTCGGCCTGCCAGAAGCGGTCAAACACTCTTGCGAGCGACTCGGGCGCTAGTCCTGGTCCCGTGTCGGAAACGACCACTTCGACCAGATGACCAATCGCGCGGACCTCGACGGTGACCGATGCCGATGCTGGCGTGTGGCGCAACGCGTTCGAGACGAGATTGCTCAGCGCTTGCCGCAACAGGTCGGCATCACCCATCACTCGCGTCGGGCCCGCCGCGTCGAGCGTGATCGATCGACCGGGATGAGCGGCCGCAGCGTTGGTACACACCTCGTCGGCCAGCACCACCAGGTCGAGCGCGCTCGACTCGAGCGGCCGGCGTTGGTCGAGCCGAGCCAGCAGAAGTAGCTCCTCGATCAAACGTCCCATCCGAGCCGACTCGTCCTCGATCCGCTTGAGAGCGTGTTGCACGTGGGCCGGTTCGGCTTGTGTGTGGCCGGCAACCTCGGCAAACCCGCGGATCGACGTGAGTGGTGTGCGCAGTTCGTGTGAGGCGTCGGCAAGGAATTGCCGCAACTTTGCTTCGGTAGCCGCCCGTTCGTCGAAGGCCGTCTGGATTCGGTCGAGCATCGAGTTGATCGCCAGCCCCAACTCGCCGACCTCGCTGCGTGCGTCCGCGGGTTGCACCCGCCGGTCGAGTTCTCCGGCGTGCAACGTACGCGCCTGATTCGCCATCGACTCCAAGGGTCGTAAACCGCGGCGGACGATCAGCCACGAACCTGCGCCCAACGCCAGCAACATCAATGCGACGCCAATGCCCTCGATGACTACCAACCGGCGTGTGCCGCTCTCGACGTCGGACAGGGGCGCGGCCAACACGAGTTGCGTTGGCCCGAACGCAGCCGGCACCACGACGCGCCACGACGCACCGCCCGACTCGGAACCAACGGTGACAAACTTTGAACCCCGCTGCGGCGCGACGGGCGTGTCGGGCGTGTCGGGCGTGTCGGGCGTGTCGGTAGCGACAAGAAACTCCTCCTCGACATCGTCAAAATCCGGGCTCGCGTCGGCCGTGGTGGTGACTTCACCGAGTACCTCGCCCTCGGTGGAGTAGAGCCGCGCGGCGTAACCAGCTGGAATTTGCAGCGGCCCCTCGGCCTCGTCTTGCGGCGGTCGCGGTCGGGTGTCGCTCAGTCCTGCGGCCTCAAAGAGCTCCCGCGCGACGTGCGGCACGGCCGCGTCGAGCTGGCGATCAAAGTCCTGCCGCTGCGAGCGGTCGTAGGCCTGCGTCGTGACAAAGGCAAAGGCCACGAGCGCGACCGCCGACAAGGCGACCAAACCAGCAACCAAACGCGAACGAAGTGTCACGCCGACATGTTTGCCGCGCCAGCACCCACCATCGTGCGATCCGCTGCGAACAGAGGGGCGGCCGAAGAGAAGTCGGGACCGACGCGACCGGCGCCGCTCGCCCGCAGCGACTGTCCCAGCACGACAAACCTCACCTCCACTGCGGACGTGGTCGATGGCTGCGACCGAGGGACAACGGAGTCGTCCGACGCCCGTCGTCCAAACAACACTCGATCGAGCACGAGAAACTGCAGGACCCACAGCGAGCCAAACGCAGCCAGGTTGGCCATTTGGCACAACACGAGACGCACTCCGGCAGAAACGGCAAACGTGTCGGCCTGCGCCGCGACCGCCGACACAGCCAAGGTCGACAACACCAGGCCCGCAGCCGACAGCGCCACGAAGGCGACGACCTCACGCGAGTGTGTCCGATCTTTGCGGCCCCACACCCACCGACGATTGAGAACGAAGGAAGGGACAGTGCCCACCGCGGTCGCAACAACGTTGGCCCGGCCCGCCGAAGTCCACGACGACGCCAACAAGACGAACAAGACGGTCTGGCTCGTCGCCGTGGCAATGACCGACACTGAGCAGTACCGCGCCAGCAGTTGTCGACGGCCCCACAGCGCCACGAACATCTCGACCACGGGCCGCCTTCTCGGCACTCCCGCGCAGCGCTCCACGACAGCCATCACGCACCTCGCCGCTCGTCGCGGGCGGGCACAAACAGCCGCCGCAGTGCGGCAAAACGCACCACCGTCATGACCGCGTTGGCCGCGGTAACGACGGCCAACGCATGGGCGGTGTCGAGCGGAGCAAACGACGACGCGACGAGCAGTGCACCCGCCGAGGCCACAAGACAGCCGGCCCCGAGCAACGACGCGACTAGCCAATGTTGTCGCCGGCCGGCTCGGCCGCGGATCGCAAACGTGTAACGCCGTTGCGCCGCAACGTTCCAGGCCGCGCACGCCAGGTACGACACGAGGTAACCGCCCAGCAGTCCGAGCGCGGGTCGCAACAAGACGAACAACACAGACGCGACAACCGTCGACATGATGCCGATGCTTGCGAAACGCACCATCTGATCGGCCACGCCGCGAACCGGCTCGGCCGAACGCTGCGGAGCGTCGAGCTCGATTTGCCCATGGGCCAAACGGCCGAGCATGCGCCCAATCCCCTTGAGGTCGTCGGTCGCCGTCGACACGATATCGACACGCGAGTCGGGATCGTCGACCCAGTCGACGGGGACCTCGTGGATCCGCAGCCCGTTGTATTCGGCGACCACGAGCAGCTCCGTGTCGAAAAACCAGGCGTTGTCCTCGACCAGAGGCAACAACGATCGGGCCACGTCGCTGCGAACGGCCTTAAATCCACACTGCGCGTCGGTGAAACTGGCTCCCATCGTCGAGCGCAGGATCAGGTTGTAACAACGAGAGATCAGCTCACGTTTCGGGCCCCGAACCACTTGCGCGCCTTTGGCCAGCCGTGTGCCGATCGCCACATCGGAGTGACCACTGACCAAGGGCGCAACAAGGGGCAACAAACATGAAAGCGAGGTCGAGAGGTCGACATCCATGTAGGCAACAACGGCTGCCTCAGACGCGAGCCACGTGGCTCGCAACGCTCGCCCACGACCCTTCTGGTCGAGATGCGCCACTCGGACACCCTCGAGGCTTTGCGCGAGATCCAGCGCGACGCCGAGCGTCGCATCGCTGCTCGCGTTGTCGGCAATCGTGATCAGCCACGAGAACGGAAAGGATCCGCGCAGGTAGCTGTGCAACGCCCGCACCGACGCTTCGAGGCCGTGCGCTTCGTTGTAGACGGGGATCACGATCTCCACGTCGACGGTACGAGTGAAGGTCGCCCGCTCGGGTTCGCTGATGGTGAGTGTCGTTGCCATGCTCGGACTCTGCGCCCGCAACATCCGCGGCGACTCAAACGTTCCTCAGACTTTGCTCAGAACCCGGTCGCACCACGACCGGCGGCCCAGAACCCGGTCGCACTCGGGCCGGCCGCTCAGAACCCGTTCACACTCCGGCCGGCCCCTCAGAACCCGTTCACACTCCGGCCAACACGGCCGCGCCACCGCGAGAGTGACAGGATCGTGCAATGAGCGCCGCATCTGCCTCGTCGACCCCCGAGGCCGCACACTCGGCCGCGGGCCCGACCATATTGGCCGTCGACAACGAGATCCACATCACCGAACTCATTTCGATGGCGCTGGGCATGCGGGGCATGAACGTGCGGGTCGCCCACGACGGTCGATCGGCGCTCGCGGCCGTTGAAACACAACGCCCCGACATGATCATCCTCGACGTCAACATGCCCGAACTCGATGGTTTCGAAGTTGCTCGCCGGCTGCGCCAGTCAGAGGGCGCATCCACCCGAGTACCGATCATCTTCCTCACCGCACGCGACACCCTCGACGACCGGCTCGGCGGCCTCCGCCTCGGCGCCGACGACTACCTGACCAAACCGTTTTCCGTCGAGGAGCTCGCGTTGCGCGTTGAGGCGGTCTTGCGCCGATCGCGGGGGTCAGCGGGCGAATCGACCCGTTTGGAATTCGCCGACTTGACCCTCGACGAGGACACCCGCGAGGTGTACCGCGCCGGACAACTGATCGAACTCACGCCGACCGAATACAAGCTGCTCAAGTACCTACTCGTGAACGCCCGCCGCGTGTTGACCCGCGAACAGATCCTCGATCACGTCTGGGAGTACTCCTTCACCACAAACGCATCGGTGCTTGAGACCTACATCTCCTATCTGCGGCAGAAAATCGACGCATTTGAGCCACCGCTCATTCACACCGCTCGTGGTGTCGGGTACTCGTTGCGTTTGCCGCGGCAGTAGCCAACGCGATTGGCGGCCGCGAGCCAGCGCCCACGCGGGACTCGCCGGCACTACTCAGGAAGCCGGAATTACTCAGGAATCAGTAGCCGTACTGCTGCTTCGACTTCATCGCCGGGCGAGGGCACCGTCGGCCATTCGGCCACCCAACCCACGAGCGCGGCAAACCAGACGAACCCAATCGTGCGCGCAACGCCGGGCCGCAGCTCCACGCCCGTGTCCGCGACCGCTTGTTCGACCAACACTTGGATCACGCTCGCGGCTTCGACCTGTACACCCGACGACGTCGAGTCGACCGACGACATCGCACGCACGAGCGCCGCCGACAAACGCGGCTGGCGTTCCATGCCGTTGGTCGCCCGCCGCAACAGCTCCACCACTCGTTCGGTCGCCGAGGTTGCTTGAAGTGGTCGGCGCTGGACCCGTCGTTGCAGTTCGTTGGTCCACTCGATCGACACAGCCGACAACAACGCGTCTTTCGACGTGAAATACCGGTAGATCGTGCCGAGCGCCACATTGGCCCGGGCCGAAACTTCACGCAACTGCACCGCGTCGTAACCACCCGAGGCCGCGAGTTCCATCGCCGCCGCAATCACCCGTTGCCGCCGCGCGGCGGAGCCGCGAAGCACAGTGACGGTCGCGTCTGGCGCGTCACTCACCGGTAAACACCGCAGCGCGCTTTTCGGCAAACGCCCGCGGACCCTCTTTCGCGTCCTTGGTGGCAAAGATCGGTTGCCCGATCTCCAGCTCATGGGCCAACGCGTCGACCTCGGACATGTCGGCGCCTTCGACCACCGAGCGTTTTACGGCTTGCACGGCAAGCGGACCGTTGGCAGCAATCTGCTCGGCAATTTCCAACGCAGTGTCGAGCGCGGCGCCATCGGGCACAACACGGCCGACCAAACCAATCTCCTTCGCCTCGGTCGCTGTGATGAAGCGGCCGGTCAGCAACAGGTCCATCGCAACCGTGTGCGGGATCTGCCGGCGCAGTCGCACCGTCGACCCGCCGAGAGGGAACAAGCCGCGGCGGACCTCGCTGACGCCAAACGTCGCGCCCTGGGCCGCCACACGGATATCGGTGGCTTGCAGGATCTCGGTCCCGCCGGCGACAGCAATCCCCTCCACCGCAGCGATCAGTGGCTTGGAGACCCGGTGATGGCGAAGCAGGGCCTTCCAGTGCAGATCTGGGTCGTCGCCCCAACGGTGCATCACGGCTTGATCCGCTTGGTCATCTGAGGCCATCGCCTTGAGGTCGGCACCCGAGCAGAAATCGCCGCCCGCACCCGTCAACACCGCGACCCGCACCTCGGGCGTTGCATCGATGTAGTGCCACGCGTCGTACATTGCGACGAGCATCCGAGCCGACAACGCGTTTTTTCGTTCGGGTCGGTTCATCGTGATCGTCACAATGTGGCCGTCGTGCACAACCGAGCAGTGATCGTTTCCCAGCTCCACCATGTTCGTTGCCTTCTCCTTGGGCACAACGGCACGCTTCGCGACCGCGCCAGTCTCGTCGTGATCATCGTAGGCGCAGGTCAGCGTACAAATGAGAACACGTTCTTGCTCGTCGGCGCGGATCGTGTTGACATGGCAGGGTGACACAGTTCCAGCTCGCCGACCTTTTTGAAGCCGCTGCCGACCGGGTTGGGCCGCGGACGGCCCTAATCAGCGGCGACCGATCGTTCACCTTCGCCGAGCTGGATGAACGAGCCACCCGCCTCGCCAACGTATTGCTCGCGTCAGGGATCCGCCGTGGCGACCACATCGGGATCATCGCGATGAACGGCCACGAATGGGTCGAGTGTTTGCTCGGTGCGTTTAAGGCCGGGGTCGTTCCGATCAACGTCAACTACCGCTACACAGCCGACGAGTGCCGATACTTATTCGACAACGCCGACCTCGTCGGGCTGATCTACCAAGACCGTTACGAGCAACTTGTTTTTGATGCCGGACACGCGGCGCCGGGTCTGCGACTCGCGTTACGAATCGAGACCGACGCGACCCACGCACAGGGCGAGCGGCCCGACTCGGTGCCCGAACCGCGCGACTACGAAACCGAACTCGCGGCGGCGCCGACCGAGCGTCCGACCGAGGGTCGCTCGCCCGATGACCTCTACATCCTCTACACGGGCGGCACGACCGGGATGCCAAAGGGTGTCATGTGGCGCCACGAGGACGTGTTTTTCACGCTCGGCGGAGGATTCGATATCGACGGCAACGCCGTGGCGTCGCCGCTGACGTTGGCCGAACGTGCCGCCGAGGGTTTCAACCTCACGTACTTCGTGCTCCCGCCGCTGATGCACGGCGCGGGTCAGTGGGGATCACTGCGATCGCTGTTCGAGGGACACACGATCGTGTTGTCTCCCGCGGCGAGTTTCGACCCCGAGGCCGCGTGGCAAACCGTCGCCGACGCCCGAGTCAACGTGATCATCGCGACCGGCGACGCGATGGCTCGACCGCTGGTCGAAACCCTCGCCGCCGACCCGACTCGGTTCGACACCTCGTCGTTGCTCGCGTTCGGCTCGACGGCGGCGATCTTCAGCCGCGCAGTGAAGAACCAGTTTTTCGAACTCATGCCCAACATCGTGCTGACCGATTCGATTGGCTCGACCGAGACGGGCTTCTCCGGCCTCGCGCAGGTCACCAAGGACACCGACATGAAGGCCGGGCCGACCGTGGTTCCCGGCGCCGAGACGATCGTGGTCGATGACGACATGAACCCGCTGCCCCCCGGGACCGGCCAAACGGGCCGCATCGCACGCAGCGGCCACGTCCCGCTCGGGTACTACAAGGACCCCGACAAAACTGCCGCGACGTTTCCCGTGGTCAATGGCGTGCGGTACGTGATCCCCGGCGACTTCGCGATCTATGAAGCCGACGGCACGATCACCTTGCTCGGGCGCGGGTCGCAGTGCATCAACACCGGCGGAGAGAAGGTGTATCCCGAAGAGGTCGAGGCGATCTTGAAGGAACACCCAGATGTCTTCGACGTCTTGGTTGTCGGGATCCCCGACGATCGATTCGGCCAACGTGTCGCCGCCGTCGTGCAAGCCCGCCCCGACGCGCAGCCGACACTCGAAGCCCTCAGCGCGCACTGCCGCGCGCAGCTCGCTGGCTACAAACTCCCCCGCGCGTTGGTGCTCGTCGACACCGTGCCGCGCCTGCCCAACGCCAAACCCGACTATCGCGAGGCCAAACGTATCGCCGAGGAGTCGAGCGCAACCACGTCTGCGTGACGACGATGGCACCCGCCGACCTCGCCGACCCCGCCACGTTTGAACACGAGCCACCGTGGGAACACTTTGCGGACTTACGCGAGCAGGGAGTCACCTGGCAATCGGCGCCCGGCCGCCGTGGTCCGGGCTTTTGGGTGTTGACACGCCACGCCGACGTCGTCGCCGCCAACCGCGACGCGGCAACCTTCTCGTCAGGTCGAGGCGGCACGATGATGGAGGACCGCGATCCCCAGGGCGACAACAGCGACTCGCTACTCATGCTCAACAACGATCCGCCGCACCACACTCGGCTGCGGCGGCTCGTGAATCGTGGATTTACACCCAAGATGGTTGCGAGCCTGCACCATCGGGTCCGCGAGATCGCCGTCGAGCTGATCGACACCGCGATCGACGAGCAACGCGCCGGCCGCGAGATCGACTTTGTCGAGTCACTCGCTGCCGAGCTCCCGCTGCAGATGATCGCGGAACTGCTCGGGGTGCCGCGTCACGACCGCAGCAAACTCTTCGACTGGTCGAATCGCCTGATCGGTTTCGACGACCCGGAGTTCAACAACACCCCCGAGGATTCTTTGGCAGCGGCCGCAGAGATGTGGGCCTACGCCAACGAACTTGCACAACGACACCGGGCCGCTCCGGCAAACGACATCGTCGGGGCGCTGCTGGAGGGCGAGGTCGATGGCGAACGGCTGACGGAGATGGAATACAACATGTTTTTCCTGCTGCTGTCGGTCGCGGGCAACGAGACAACCCGCAATGCCATCTCGCATGGGGCCTTGGCATTTATGCGTAACCCCGACCAGTGGCAACTCCTGCGCGACCGGCCAGAACTGATACCCAGCGCCGTCGAGGAGATCATCCGCTGGGCGACGCCGGTGATGTACTTCCGCCGCACAGCCACCTGCGACACCGAGCTCGGCGGGCAACTGATCCGCGAGGGCGAAAAGGTGACGTTGTGGTATCTCGCGGCCAACCGTGACGAACGGGTCTTCGACCGCCCGCACGCCTTCGACATCACCCGCGACCCCAACGAACACGTGGCTTTCGGCGGCGGCGGACCGCACTTCTGCCTCGGCGCCAGCCTTGCGCGGCTCGAAATCGCCGTCATGTTTGACGAACTCGTCACTCGGGCGCCGGGCCTCACTTTGGCGGGCGATCCCCGGCGTCTGCGATCGAATTTCATCAACGGGATCAAACAACTGCCAGTGCGGCTGTAGGCCGGTCCACACACACGCTCAGCCCGGCGCGGCCCGGCCCGGCCCGGCCCGAACCGGCCAGACCCGCGGGCGCGACTCGAACCGGCCTGTCGAGACACCAGACCGGCTCAGTCCCAGCCGAGGCGCTCCAAGTCGTCGTCGTCGAGGCCGAAGTAGTGCGCCAGTTCGTGCAACACGGTCACCCGAACCTCTTCGACAACCTCGGCCTCCGAGTCGCACATTGCGCAAATCGGAAGTCGGTACACGGCGATGTGGTCGGGCAGCTCGCCCACTCCATAGTCGCTTCGATCGGTCAACGCGACGCCGTCGTAGAGCCCAAGCAGCTCGGGTTCGTCGGGGTTTTGCTCCTCGACAACAATCGCCACGTTTTCGACTGCCCGCGCGAGCGTCTCGGGTAGCTCATCGAGCGCGTCGGCAACCAACTCCTCGAAGCGCCGCCGCGCGACCGCGATCACGACGTGACCGAACTCCAGCCGCTATCAAAGGCGGTCGCAGCCGCGCCGCTCGCCGGCACAATTCTCGCCAGATGCGAGCGAGTGACGTCGTCGGGGAACACAGCCGGATCGGAGGTGAACTCGTCGGGCAACGTCGCGACCGCGGCAACGTTGGCGGTGTTGACCGAGAGATACTCGGCGTTACGCGCGGCGTTGGTCGGATCCAACATGAACGCGACAAACCGGTTTGCGTCACGCTCGCGCGCGGCGTCGGCCGGAATGGCGAGCAAGTCGGTCCACAACGTGCCGCCCGACTCGGGAACGACGAACTCGAGGCTCGGCCGCTTCTCCTTTGCCTGCAAGACGTCGGTGTTGAACGCTTGCGCAACCACGATGTCGCCGCTTTGCAGTCGATCGAGGTAGGTCTTTGAGTCGAACTCGACAACCGCGGCGAACTCGGTGAGACGCTGCGTGGCCGCCTCGATCGTCGCGACGTCGGTCGTGTTGGGGTCCTCGCCGAGATCAAAGAAGGCCGCTGAGAATGCTTCACGCATCTCGTCGAGCAAGGTCGCCTTTCCCTCGTAGGCAACGTCGGCGAACACCGACCAAGTCGGCGGTTCGTCGAAAACATCGCTGTCGTAACCGATTCCCGTCATGCCCGTCGCCCAGGGAATGCCATACGCGGCCCACTTCGGGTCGGTGTACACAGCCATGTCGAGATTGCCGAGGAGCGCTGTTGTCACGATCGACGTGTCGAGTTTGGCCAGGCGGTCCTGGTTGAGCAGTTCGCGGAACAAGCTGTCGGATGGGACGATCAGGTCGTACTGCTCGGGTTTACGACCACGGCGACGCGAGACACCCGCGAGCGCCAAGCGGTCGGCCAACTCGTCGTTGGACGCGTACGTGGAGTAACTAACCCGCCGGCCAGTCGTGCGGCGGTAGATCTCCAGCAACTCGGGGTCGATGTAGTCCTGCCAGTTGGCGAAACGCAATGCCGACGAGCCATCGGACCCGCACGCGTTTACCAGCACAGCGGCGCCAGCGACGGCGAGCGAAGATCGAAGAAACGCCCGTCGAGACGATACGGCAAGGTCGCGGGCCATATTCAGACCACCAACAAGACGGGAACTGAGCTGTGACGGTGGATCTTCTCCGCGACCCCACCGGTGAGCAGACCTCGAATACGTGACACCGCGCCAGAAATTCCTCCCATTTCGGCCGTGAGCCCCATTCGGCCGCAGATGATCAACCCGACCTCCTCCTCCTCGGCGGTCTCCAAGATCGCCAATGCAGGGTCGCCACGGACCACCACCCCGCGAGCGGACAAGCCGCGGCTGGTCAACAACTGCACCGATTCCGATGCGAGTTCCCGCGCTTCGCTCGCGAGTTCGTCGCGGGCCATCTCCACGTAGGACGCACCTCGGCCACGCATGGTCATCGGCTGTTCATAGGCCACGACAACCACGATTTCTGAGCCCGCCGCGTCGGCCACCGTCGCCGCCCACGACAACGCGCGCTCAGCGCAATGGCTGCCGTCGAACGGCACGAGGATCCGCGCCGGCGCGCTCACCGCCGGCAACGTGACGGGCGCCTCCCAGTCGTGAGGTCGTGCGAGGGTATTCATGGCTGTCCATTCGTTTGCTGTGCGTTCGTGTGCTGTGCGTTCGTGACGATGCCGACATCGACCAATTCCCCCGTGGCCAACTCGACACGTTTATCGATCCCACGTTTACGCCGCGACGGTCGCAACACCACGTATGCGAGCGGGCCAGTCAACAGCGCGGCCGCCGCCCAGCCAATACCTTGAACGGCGCCGACGTCTTTCACTTGGTAATACACCGCCGCAACGATCACCAGCGCCGGCAACAACGTGATGACCGACACGCCAAACCAACCGCCGGGAACCCGAAACGGCCGGGCGAGGTCGGGGTACTTGCGGCGCATCGCGATGAGCGCTGCGAACTCCAGCATCAACGCGCACGCGTACACCGTGACGTCGATGGCCACGAGCGACTGGAACGGTCCTGTCGCCGCGGCCGAGCAGATGATCGCAGCGACCACGATCGCGAAGGTGGGCGTGCCAAAACGCGGGTGCAGCTTGCTGAGCGCCGGCGGCAGCCATCCATCGTCGGACAACGCGAAGGGGATCCGCGAGTAACTCAGCAACCATGCAGAGAACAGACCCACCGCCGACACGAGCGCTGTTATCGACATCACCGTGCCCAACCACTTGCCGCCCACCTCTTCGGCGACCAAGTTGTACGCACCAGCGGTCCACTCCACATTGTCGGTTCCGACGACCGCCAAAGAAACCAGTGTGGGGACCAAGTAGAGAATCGTGATGAGCGGGATGGTGATCGCAAGGGCACGCGGGTAGTTGCGGCGTGGGTTTTCGATTTCCCCCGCGACGGTCGACAGTCCGTCCCAGCCCATGTAGTTCCACATGATCACAAACAAGCCTGCGCCAAACGCCGGGCCGATCCCCACTCCCGGCGGATGGACCGGATCAAACGGCGAGTACTTCATTTTCAGCAAGCCGATGATCGTCACGATCAGAAACGGCGCGATCACGACAATCAAGAAGATCTTCGACGAATCCCCCACTACCGACGCGCCACGCATGTTCACCAGCGCGAGCCCCCAGATCACCACGACACACACCGACCAACGCAACCAGGCGTTGGTCCCCAATTCGGGGAAGAAGTAGCTCGCGTAGTCGACAAACAAAACCGGGTAGATCGCCAAGTCGACCCACGAGACAACCCAACTCCACCAGCCTTCGCAAAACCCCCAGAACTCGCCGAGCCCGGTTTTGACCCACTGGTAGTACCCACCTTGCACCGGCATCATCGTGGCCATCTCGGCCACCATGAGCGAGGTCGGCAGGCTCCAAATCAGTGGCGTGATCAAGATCAGCAGCAAGCCGATCCCGGCGCCCGACTCGCCGATCGTGTCTTCGAGCCCGTACGGGCCACCCGACACGGAAAAGAAGATGATGCCGACTATTCCCGCCAGCCCGAGCTTGCGTGTGACTTCCCGTACTTCGATACGCGGCGCGCCGTGTTGCGCCACTGCCGAGTCGCTCATGAGCCCCCTTCCGCCGTCGTGAGCCTGCCAGCCGGGCCCACCGCGGGCAAGGGGCAGTTTGCGGATTTGTGCACAGCGCGGCGAGCGCGGGGCCAGTGGACCAGCGCGGCTACTGCTCGGCCGGCGCGCGCAACGCACCCCGATCTCGCAACGACTCAAGCGCGGGTCCGAGCAACTCATCCCAAGCCGCGGCGGATCCCTCGACGGAGAAGTGCACGCCGTCGGGCACATAACGCGAGTACTGCGAGTCGCTCAGTGAGCTCGACCAACCCCACACGTCGACCACGACCGCGTCGTGTTGTTTCGCGACCGCCCTCACGAGGCGCGAATAACGTTCGATTCGATCGGCTCGCACCTTGGCGGCCCGGGAGTTGGTGACGTTGCGCGCCGCCATCGGCGTGCTCAACAGCACCTGCTGCACCCCAACAGCTCGCAGCTGTGCAATCGCGTCCACGAGGCCCTGTGCGAGTCGTCGGTCGAATTCGTCGTCACCCAAAACACGCCAGGGGTCGCCCGTGGCAAAACGCCATCGCGTGAGGTCAGAGATGCTCGCAACGATCACCGCCGCTTGCACGTCGAACGCCTTAGCCGCGGCAGCCCACCGTATCGTCGGCGCGCGACATTCGGGTGGGACCGGTCCGTAATCGAGCTGATTTCCCGGGTCGGCCGCGCCGCCGCGCACGCCCTCGTCGAGCACGCCGCAACCGAGTGGCGAGTACCCCCGAGTCGGCTCGGCCCAGCGCGGTGTGCCTTGTTCCCAGCGGTCAGCTCCTAAGGCCCATGTCAGCGCGGTCGAACCACCAAACAGTCCGATTCCAACGAGGTTTGAGTCGCGCGCAAAGGGCGGAATCGTCGCCCGAGGATCGGAACTCGTCACGATCCACGCGGCTTGTTCGACGGTGAGCTCGGACAAGTCACGTTGAGCAAGGTTCAACGACGCGAAATCAATTTCCGGTTCGGCTCGCGGCACCGCGGCGGCCGCAGAGACGCAACACGTGCCGCCCAGCGCGGCGACTGCCAGGACACTGGAACGACGGCGCCACCGTTGCCCGACGGCCGATCGTGAGTCGGGCATCAACGGGCGTTCGATCAGCCGGTAACAAACGAAACCGACAAACAGCGACACCGACAGCTCGACCACGACGACGACGTTGCGCGACGCCTGGTCGAGCACGGCCTCCACCGCCTGATAAATCGGCCAATGGATCACGTAAATGGAGAAGGCGGCGCGCCCCAACGCACAAAGCGGACGCAGCGAAAGGACCCTCGGCGCCGGCCCGCTGTCCTGCACAACCGCCGCGATCACCGCCAAGACGGGCACGGCCATCAAACCCATGCCGCCGCGATAAACCCACGACGACTGCGGGTCGACCGTGGCCATGACAACCACTAGCGACAAAAGCCCGGCAGCGCCGGCCGCGCCCAGCCAGCCCCGCGCACGCGAGCCAACTTCCGGCACACCGCTCGACCAAGCAACGCCGAGGGCCGCTCCAAGCAGGAACTCGCCAACACGCACGTGCGTGCCGTAATACGCAGTGTCGGGCGCCATCACGATCACTAACGGGACCGCGCAGATGGCGGCGCCCACAACACCCAGCGCCGCATCGAGCCGGCGGCGACCCGACACGCGGCTCAGGGCCCAACACACCAGCGGGAACACGATCAAACACTGCTCCTCCACCGACAACGACCAGAAATGCTGAAAAGCCGACGGCGCTTGGAAGAGCTCGGCGTAGGAACGCTCTTGGAACAGGAATCGCCAGTTCGACCACGACGTCAACACCGACACCGTGTCGCCGAAAACCTGGTTGCGAGCCGCACTGGCACCCCACACGACAGTGACAGCGATCGCGCTCGCGACCCCGACCAAGGTCATCGGCAACAAACGACGGGCGCGGCGACCCCAGAATCGCCGTAGCTGCGCGATCCCTACTCCGTCACCCGTGCGCAACAGACTGCGCGCCGCCAAATATCCCGACAAGACGAAAAAGATCGTCATACGGGCAAATCCGCCGCGCACCCAATCCAGTTGCGCGTGCCATCCGAGCATCCCCAGCAGCGCCAGGCCGCGTAAGCCGTCGAGCCCGCGCACCCGGTTCCGCACGACACGAGTGTCGCTCACCACCGTGCGCGATCGCCAAACCCGCCGAACGCTCCCGCATACCCATAGCCGGCCCCGCCGGCCGCTATGCCTGTTAGCGACCAAGTCCCAGTCGCGTTAGCGACCCGACGGTCCCAGTGGAGACGAGCCGTTAGGCCCCCGCACCGAGGTACAGCTCGCTCAGCCGTTGTTCCAATTCAGCTGGCGGACCTTCGCCGACGACTTTGCCGTGAACCATCAGCACCGCGTGGTGCGCCACTTTCAACACCGTGCGGGCGAACTGTTCCACGACCAGGATCGATACCCCGGTGCTCGCGATCCGCGCGACGACGTCGTAGAGCTCGTCGACGATCAGGGGCGCGAGACCCATCGACAACTCGTCGAGCAGCAGTACCGCTGGATCCGACGCCAGCGCCCGGGCCATCGCGAGCATCTGTTGCTCACCACCCGACATCGTGCCCGCCAACTGCGAGCGCCGTTCCTTCAGCCGTGGAAACTGGGCAAAAGCAACGTCGAGTACGTCGCGAAACGCACTGCCGGAGTAGGTGACCATCTTGAGGTTTTCGGTGACCGTCAAGTTCGGAAAGACTCCACGGCCCTCGGGGACCGTGCAAATTCCCGCACGGACTAGCCGATGGGGAGCCGCCCCCGCGATCGAACGACCGAGCACCCGAACATCGCCAGACGTCGGGCGCATCTGCCCACTGGCGACCTTGAGCGCGGTCGTCTTGCCCGCCCCATTCGGCCCGAGCAGTGCGACCACCGATCCGGCCGCGACCTCGAAGGTAACTCCGTGCAGGACCTGGATGCGGCCATAGGCCGCTGTTACGTCGTGCATCGACAACACCGGTGCTGAGTGGTCGGGTTCCACTGCGGACGACACACCGTCGTTAGGCATTGGCCGCTCCCAGGTAAGCCTCTTGCACCTTCGGGTCAGCTTGGACTTCGGCGGGCGTGCCCGTAGAGATGATCTGCCCAAACTCCAACACGTAGATCCGATCGCTCACCCGCATCACCAGTGGAATGTCGTGTTCGACAAGCAGAATCGCGATGCCATCGCTTGCGGCCAATTCGACCAAGAGGTCGCCGAAGGCCTCGGACTCGCGTTCATCAAGCCCGGAGCTGGGTTCGTCGAGAAGCAACAGCGTCGGCCGCGCGGCCAGCGCACGGGCCAACTCCACCAAACGAGCGTGACCCGTCGACAAGTTGCCGACTTGCCGATCCATGACGTCGTCCAACCCCACCCGCGTCAACAGCGCCCGCGCTGTCGCGTCGACGTCGACCGAATCGGTCCAGCCGTTCGCGAGCTCCGCGGCAATCGAAACGTTGTCGAGCGCGCTCAACGTCGAGAACACCTCGAGGCGCTGAAACGTGCGGGCCACCCCACGGCGGGCTCGTTTGAACGTGGGCAGCGCACTGACGTCGTTGCCGCCAAACCACACGCGGCCACTGGTCGGAGGTTGTAGCCCGGAAATCACGTTGAACAACGTGGTCTTGCCAGCGCCGTTGGGCCCGAGCAACCCGACAACCTCGCCCGGGAAAACCTGCATTTCCACGTCGGTCAACGCGTTGATGCCGCCGAAACGAACCGAGGCCCCCCGCACATCGAGCAGCGGCTCAGCCACCGTGGCGCTCACCCGCGCTCTGGCAGGCTCGACGAACCAGCCTTAGAAGCGCCGGCCAGCAACACCGAGTTGGCCGCTTGCTGTTCGACGACGAGGCGAGCGAGCCAATAACGCTGCCGCGCGAGCCACACGCGTATGTACAAGACCGCGCCAACCAAAATCAGTGCGATCCCTCCGAGGCCGCCGGAGATCATGTAACTCATCTGCTCATGCAGCCGCGTCGTGCCCGACGCGCCCCACCACGCGCCAGCAACAAAAAGCACGCCGAGCGCCATCAACACCTCCGCGCCCACTTGCACACGCCGTTCGGAGCTGCTCGCCGACCCACGGACCGAGAAGTTCTCCACCTTCTGCGCGAGCGCGTCGAGCCTCGCTTTCGCGGCCGGATCGACCGCGGGCGGTTCGACAGTCACGCGAGAGACGTCAGTGTCCACAACTACTCCTCAGATCAGGCGAATTCACGAGACAGTCCCCCCACGAGTTGCGACTCAGCTTCTGCGGCATCGCGGGCCGACTGCACCTCCGCGTGGAGCCGCTGGCTCGCGTCGAGAATCACGCCATCGGGGCGACGGCCGAGGCCGACTGCGCCGAGGCCGGTCGCGAGCAGCGGCAACTCCGCCGGCAACCACGGGAACTTTTCAGCCACCATCGGCAGCAACATCGCGAGCGAGAGCCCGCCGACCAGTGCGCCGCTCGCGGTCGAGATCGACCAGATCACGACAGGCAGCAGTACGACCAAGCTTTGCAACATCACGAAGTCGTTCGTGCCCGCCGATTGGTTGACCCCGCCATAAAGGGCGCCAGCAAAACCCGCGAGTGCAGCGGAAAACCCGAACAGCGCCAGTTTGGTCCACTGCAAGTTCATGCCCAACGTCGCGCACGCGGCTGGCGAGTCCTTCATCGCGATCAAACGACGCCCCAAACGACTGCGCCGTAACGCCACCACCGCAAAGCCCAGCAAAGCGAAGACGACGGCGAGGAACACGGCGTGGGCCCGTTCGGACGCGAGCGACACCCCGGGCACATCGAAACGAGCGATCTCCGCCGTGCCCGCAGCGCCGAACACGCGGGAATCACTGAAAAACACCCGTTCAGCCAACAGAGCAAAGGCCATCGTCGACAGCGCCAGATAAAGGCCCTGGAGCCGCAGCGCTGGTAAGGCAACCAACGCTCCGACAATGCCGGTCACCACGGCGGCGGCGAGAAACGCCCACGGTTCGCCGTGCACGCCCCACTTCGACACCAAAAATGCGCCGATTCCCGCAAAGGTCATCTGACACAACGAAACCTGTCCGCCATAACCGACCAGCGGCACCAACGACAACATCACCAGCGCGGTCGCGATACCCAACTCGAGACGGGTGACGTTCGACTCAGCGAGTGACGCGGTGACAAACCAGATGAGCGCGACCAACGCCACGCCCGCAGCAGCGGCCCTTGGCCACGACGCGATCCGGTTCGGCGCCACACGAGCCAAACGACCTACCCGCAAGCGCTCCTCGGGCAACACCAACAAAACGATAAAGAGGAACAAGATCGGAATCGCCGCCTTGGCGTTCGACCACAAACCCTCGCTGGGCAGATAGCCGATGGCGAAACTCTCGACGAGCCCGAGAGCGACGGCGCCGAGAAACGTGAGCGGCAGGCTCTTCAGTCGCCCGACCATGGCCGCGGCGTAACCGTTGACAACCAGCAACGTCAACGGCAACACGTTGAGTTGCAGGACCGACGCGAGCAATACGCCCGACAAGGCGGCGAGCATCGAACCCAACGCCCAGCTGGCCAGCGCGACCCGTTCGGGCTGCGCGCCGTTTAGCGACGTCAAGACCCGATCATCGACCTGCGCGCGCATTGCCACGCCCAGTCGCGTATTGAACAGCAAAAACCGCAACCCAAAGGCCACCGCCGCGGCCACCGCGACCGTGATCACCTGGTGCCATAAGACGTTTACGCCCGCCAGTTCAAAACCGCTATCGCCAAAGAATCCCGACAAGTTGCGACTCTCCGGCGGCCACGTCCACTGCGCGAGCCCGATCAAAAAAACCATCAGGCCGACGGTGACGGTCAACGTCGTGGCCAGGCTTGCGCCTTGTAACCCGCGCAACATCGTGCGCTCGATTACGGCCCCGAGCAGCGGCGCGAGCACAACGACAACCACGATCAGCGCCAACGGCGTCGGCCAATCCCAGTGGACCCGAAACTGCCAGTAGGCAAACGCGGCCAGCATCCCGATCGCACCGTGGGCGAAGTTGAAGATGCCCGAGGTGGTGTAGGTGACCACCAGGCCCGACGCGGCTATGGCGTAGACCGCCCCCGCAGAGATACCCGCGATCGCAAACTTCAGTGCATCGTCCACGTCAGACCTTGATCTCTGGAATCACGTACATCTCGCCTCGACAGTCGTAACCCTCCTCGGGAAACACTCTGACGAACTCGCCGTCTTTCACCGAGCCATAAGCGAAACACGTGGAGGCCTCTTTGCGTTTCGGACTGGTCGGGGCCAGCAGGCCGCGGGCGGTGAACTCGTCGACGTCCTGTGCTTCGGCCAAAACCTGCTCGCGGGTGAAGTCGTCGCCCGCGGCCTCGACAGCTTGTTCGAACAACACCCCCGAAGCCCACGCGTAAACGCCGAAGATGTCGGGCTCGGCGCCAGGACTCGTCTTCTCCAGCCAGTCGAGATACAGCTTCAGTTCGGGAACCTTGTCGGCCTCGAACCAGAAGGGGTTCGTCAGCGGGAACAACACACCTTCGGCCGAATCACCTGCGAGTTCGAGAAACTGCTTGTGGTACACCACCGACGTGAAGTCGCGAACTTCCGGACGCCAATTCTGTTGGTCCATCGCCTTCAAGATCCGCGCCAGAGTGTCGCGTTCGGCGGACCACGAGAAATAGCCGATGTCTTTCGACTTCATCTCCAAGACGTACGGCGTCAAGTTGGCCTCGACCTGCGGCGTCAGGCCCTCGTACACAAAGTTGAAGCCGATTTTCGCCAAGGTGTAGCGGGCTCGTTCGAGCTGGTTGACCGAGATCGCGTGGTCGTTGCCCATAAACGCTGCCCGCTTGATGGCCTCCGGATAGTTCTCCTTGATCCACAGACCCGGGCCGGTCGGCCACTTGTTCGGCTGAATCGGCACCGGCGACACCGTGTTTTTCGCATTGTTCGCCAACGCCGACGTTGCGACACCCAGGATCGTCGGGATCCCACACTCCTCGCCCACCGCCGCACCGCCGTTGTCGGCAACGGAAAACCCGCCGACGATGGCAAAAGCGTCGTTACACGACTTCTTCGTCGCGATGCGATGTTCGGTCGCGTTGGTGTTCGTGTCGAAGGTCATGAGTTCGACTTTGCGCCCGTCGATTCCACCGGTGGAATTGATGTAGGCCGCCCACGCCTTCATTCCATCGAGTGCCCCTTGGAAAAGGCCGGGAACCGGACCCGAGATATCGGCGAGCACCGACAACGTGATCGTGTCCTCGGTAAGGCCCGGCTGTTGCGTGGCCGACGCACCACCGGCAACCAACACGCCGCCGGTGCCAGCAACATCGGCGACGCCAACGACGTCGGGGCCTTTCGCCCGAGCCGCGCAACTGGCCGCTAGGGCCGCGAGAAGCAGACCCGCGATCAGGGTCGGACCACCACGTCGTGAAGTGAGCCGCGGACCGACTCTGAACACACCCACCCCCTCACCGGCCCCACACAGATTCGCGAGACGAGTCCCGAATCTAACGACATGTCAGATCGCGGGCAATGGTTACGCGGCGGCGAGGTCGCGGGTCGCTTGCCCAGGCGAGCAGAACGTGTTCTACTCACGCCCCATGCGTCGATTTCAAGCGGTGTGGGGAGTGGCAACGTGTCTCGCGGTCGTGGGCGTGGCGGCCTGCGGCAGTCGCGTCGAGCTCGATACCTCCGGCGTCGCCCTACAATCGAGCGCGAATTCAGCCGAGGTCGCCTCCTCGAGTTCGGTCGCCAGCTTCGATGAGGCCGCCGCGACGACACAGATCACGACGTTGTTCGGCGAAGTACTCAACGGCGCGAACGTCGCGAACATCGACTTCGAGGCGCAACGAATCGAAGGCGCGACCGACCCATCGATGAGGCCGATCCTTGAGGCCAATGGTTCCAACACGATCGCGCAGACCCTCACGACCACAGTCGACTCGGTGAAGTTCGTCGAGGCCGAGGAGTGCGACCTCGCCGGCGAGTCGTCGCCGTGCGCCGAGGTGATCTACACGGTGGCGAGCAGCGGCACCGAGTTGCTCAAAGCGCAGAAAGGTTTTGCTGTGCTCGCGGGTGAGTCGTGGGTGATGAGCCGCAACACATTCTGCGGTCTGGCCGAACTCTCCGGCGGCCCTGCGTGCCCCTAACCGCGCAGCTTGCCTAACGGCACAGGCTGTCCCTGACAGCCGCTAACGGCACAGCCGAGCCTGGCGGCCGGGGACGCCCCCTGACCGCCAGGCCTGCCGCGAGTTAGTTGCTCGACGTCGTGCTCGGCGCGGCGGTCGATCCGCCGGCGGGCGCCGGGGTCGGCGCAACACCAAGATCAGTCGGCTTCGTCGGCACCTTGATCGCCGCGAGGTCGATCTTCATCGGCACGTTGGTCGCCGGCTCAGCCTTGGCCGTCTTCGGGTCCTTCATGCCCTCAAGTTTGGGCAACGGTGGTGTCGGCGCGGTCTTGTAGTCGACCGAGGCTGGTTTGGTCGCGTCGATGTACTTCTGCAAATCGAGCGCGTCGGTCGCCTCGATTCCGGTCCCCGAACAGGGCGCGACCTGCTCGATGTTCGACGGCCGCGACGTGGCGAACGTGTTGCCTTCAAAACAGTTGCCCTCGCCGCCGAAGTAGGCGAGGTCGGCCTCCCCCGAGTCGCTCACGACATTGCCGCGCACTTTGTTGCCCGACGAGATCCAGAACGTCTTGTCGGGGTTGGGAACCGCGGCAATACCCGCAACCTCGTGATCCCATACGAGGTTTCGCTCGATCACGTTGTTGATACCGCCGGCGACGAGAATGCCGTTGCCTTGACCCAACTTGGCCGCGTCGATAGCGGGAGTCTGGCCGTTGTTATTGGAATAGACGAGGTTGCCGACGATCGTTTGCTCGTCCTCTGGCGGTAGCGCTTCACCATCGCCGGAGTTGGGCACAATCCCCGCGCGGTTGTAACGGAAAATCGAGTTCACGATCAGCAAGTTCTTGCTCGCGTTCGTGCCCGACCAGCCCAGTCCGTTGTACTCGGCGATCACGTTGTCGAGGACCGCGTCGCACGGGTTGCACTGCCCGATGTAGAACCCGGCGTCGGGCGAACCCGACCCGTACGAGTGGTCGAATTGACCCTTTGTCGAGTCGAACGCGTAAATCCCGTAGTCGCCCGTACGTGTCGTGGAGAGGTATGAGCCGCGGTAACCGGTCACGCCGGTCCAGAAGAATCCGTTACGTGTGTAGTTGATCGCGGTCATGTTTTCGATCGCGACGCCATCGGCTTCAACAACCTTAAAACCGTTCTCTAGTTCGAACTCGCCATCAAGCACGACCTCGTTGCGATCGAGACCGCGAATCACCAACTCCGGCGTCGTCACGACAACGGCTTCGTGATACGTGCCGGGAGCGATCAAGATCAAAGCGCCCGGCTCGGCGGCGTCGACAGCAGCTTGGATGGTTGGGTAGTCGTCGGGGACGTTAATCGTTGCCGCAGCTTCGTCATCGCCACCGTCCACCGAGCTTGATTCGTCGGTGGCCGCGGCGTCGACAGGAGTTTCGCTGACAACGATCAGACCCTTTTGGCCTTTGGGCAGCTTGTTTTTGTCGAGAGTTCCGTGAATCGTGCAGTAGTAGAAGATCTCCGCCGGATCGTCGAAGGTGATCGACGCCACATCGCCGGGGCCAAAGTCACCGGTCTTGACCGGTGCAAAGTCGCCCTCCAGCGCAGGGTAGATGTTGTGCGAATTGCGGCCCTCGTTGACCCACTGCACCGTTGTGCCCGGCTTGATCACGAGCACCTCAGGGTCAAAGACGTTGTCGCGCACGATCACTTTGACGGTTTCGCCCGGGCCGCCCTGTGGTTCCATGCCGGCCGCGAGTTCGGCCACCTTCTCGGCGCGAGTCGTGTCGAGCGCCGATGAACCCGATGTCTGCTTGTCGGTCTCGCCACACGCGCCCGCGGTCAATAACAGCGCGAGTGCGACGCCAGCACGAACTCGACGCGAACGCAACAGACGTCGGCCGTGGATCCCACGACGAGCGGTGTGAGCTGACATGTCGACTCCTCCATCGTCACGGCCGACCCCCGCCGCCGTGTCGGCACGCATCGTAGAGACTCCTCAGCCACGAGGGGGAACAAGAGGCTCGACCCCCCGTTCGCAGCATCGCCTGTGCGCCACACCCCATCACGGTGGCGCGGCACCGCCGGTGCGCCACAATGGCGCGGTGATCGACGCAACCTCGCCCTCAGCTCGTTCGAAGGTTCGTTTCAGCGGCCGCGGCCGCTACGACCGCGAGACCGTCGACACGATCCTCGACTCGGTCTCGATCGGTGTCGTCGCCATCGCCGATCAAGCTGGCCCCCTCGCGCTGCCGCAGGTAATCGCTCGGTGCGGCGACGAACTCGTCACACACGCGTCACCCGCATCACGGCTCAGCCGCGCGCTCAAGGCTGGCGCGCAAGCATGCGTAACCGCGTGGTCGCTCGATGGAATCGTCGCGGCGCGCTCGTGGTTTCACCACTCGATGAACTACCGCGCTGTGGTGGTGCAAGGGTCCGCCCGAGTTGTCACCGACGCCGACGAAAAGCTCGAACTGCTGAAGACATTGACCGATCACGTGCTGCCCGGCCGCAGCGGCGAAACTCGTCCGCCAACCGCAAAGGAACTGGCCGCGACCATGGTGTTTGCGTTCTCACTCGACGAAGCCTCGGCGAAGGTCCGTTCCGGCGCTCCGATCGATGACGAGGACGACCTGACCAAGTGGCCGGTGTGGGCGGGCGTGATTCCGCTCACCACAGTGCCGGGCGAGCCCGTGGCCGACGAGGTCACTGCAACCGCGACACGAGCACTCAGTCCCGCGATCTCGGCGTTTGTCGTGCGCGAGCCGGCCCGACCGCAATGAACCCCGCGCCCGGCGCGTCGCGGGCAAACTCACCGGGCTGGTTCCCCTTCGGCTGGTACGTCACACCCGAGTTGCCGCCGCACGACACACACCGCGTCGGGCGTTTCGTGGCCTTTGGTCGCGAGTGGCTCAACACCCGCGAACCCGCTGCCGTGTCGTCGCCGCGATGCCAACACGACGGCGCGCCGCTGTGGGTCAAACCAGCGCCAGCCCGAGGACAGCTGCGGTGCCCGCGCTGTGGGAGACCGCCAGCAGCAGACGGACTGCCTGTCGGCGTGTGGGCCGGTCGGACGTGGTTTTGGTGGCACCCTGGCGGCGACGCGCCGCACTGGGAACTCCCGCCCGACCCGGTGCCCGTGGCTGCTTGGCACTGGTCGAGTTACCCGATCCACACGACGTGGATGGACATCGCAGAGAACTCAGTCGACTGGGCCCACTTCTCGACGATCCATGCCCCGGCGACGACACCCGTAGTGCTGGAAGACCGCTGGGTGGGCCCGATCCGTCATATCCGCTCGCTGCAACGTATGCCCACGCTCGACGGCAGCGACGGCACAACCGAGGTGCACTCCACCGCGCACGGCCCAGGACTGCTCCTGTCGACACTGCGGGTCGCGGGCCTGCTCGACGCGATGCTGATCACCTCGGTCGTGCCACGAGGCGCCACCGAGGTGACGGTTCACGTCGGGCTCTCGACACAGCCGGCGGGGCCCGGCCGAGCTCACACCCCCGGCGCGGCCTCGACAACGCTTCTCACATCGCTCTCCCGGCAATTCTTCCGAGCCGTGCACGTGCAAATGGAACAGGACGCCGCGATCTGGAACCACAAGGTATGGCTCAGCGATCCGTTGCTGGCACCTGGGGAGAACGGGATCCTGAAAATTCGGCGCGACCTCGAGCGTTTCCGGGCGCCCGAACCCGGCGCAACTCGCACGAGCCGGCCGTGACCACGCCCACGCCGCGAGCGGAAGCCGAACTACACGCTGCGGTTCGTAGGGCGTACCACCTCACGCCGTCTCGGCTCGCGCAGCTCGGATCGATCGCGAGCCTCAACGTCGGCCATACCGAGCGGGGCCAGACCTGGCGACCCGACGCGATGGGGGTTCGCGACGCGTTGGCCTCGATCGTCGGCCCGCTCGCAGCCGGGCCCATCATCGAGCTCGGCGCAGGTCTGGGCGCCAACCTCGATAACGCAACGGCTGCATTCACCACCACATCGCCCGCGACCGCTGTGCACTGCGTCGCAATCGACCTTGTCGAGGCGCTCGTGCGAACCGGTGTTCGTCGGCCTGGCGCGCATCACCTCGGCGCCGTCGGCGACACCCAACACGCTCCGTGCCGCACGGCGAGCGCGGCGCTCGTCATGGCGATCGAGACGTTGCACTACTGCGCCGACGTAGTTGCGGCCTCCTGCGAGATGCGACGGGTATGCATAACGGGAGGTTGGGTTGCGATCGCCGGGATCGGCGTCGGGTCCGAGCCAGCGGACTTCGCTCGATTCCTCGCGGCCGAGGACGGCTTGGGGTTGACCGACTTCCGCTCGCGAGACATCACCGAGGGAGTACTGCGGGCCGCTCGCCAGCGACGCGAGTGGGTCGCCGACAGCTCGCGCGGATCACACGATCCACGCCTCGTTGCTGCGATGCGCTCCTTCGACGCAACGAACGCAACGGTGTTTACGGCGATGGAACGAGGGCTCATGTCCTACTGGACGTGGGCCGGACGCGCACCCGCCGCTGCCCAACCGGTCGCCGATTCCTGGCGCCACGTACTGGGAGTGCCCGCCCGTCGCCTGCGCCGACAAACGCGGAACCTGCTCGAACGTTCACTGCTCGACACGCAGGACTAGCCGTGAATCGGGAATCGCGCCGCCGCGCTCGCGAGCAACTCGACAGCAGTTGGAACGACACTGAGCCCGCCGCGGTGCGCGAGTCGATCGCGCTCGCGCACGCGCACGGCGGCATTCTTCGTACCCGACGGCTCGGTGTCGTGGTCGCCAGTTATCAGATGTGTCACGCGGTCCTACGCAGCACGCACGTCGCCGTCGACCACAACGCAGCGGTCAGCGCGTTCCTCGAACACGAGCCTTTCGACCTGCGCCGTTCACTGACGGCAATGAATCCGCCGCAACACACCCGAGTACGTGCAGCGATCGCTCCCCTGTTCCGCCAGATCACGCAGCAGCCCATCGATTCGATCATCGATCGTTTCGATTCGTTTGTCGCCCAGCGCGCGCCGGTCGATCTCTACACACACCTGTGCGAACCACTTGCCCGTCGGCGGGTCGCGCACCTGCTGGGAACCGAGGCCGACGCCCTCCGCGCTCCCGCGATGGCTCTGCTCGGTGTGTACGGCCAATCGATCGGCGGCACGCGACTCGCGACCGCGGCTGGCGACCTGCGGGGTCTAGCGGCCGCCGCGCTGGCCACCGACGCGCCCGCGCCGCACGTGTTACGTGAAGCCGTCGCGGCCGATCTGCTCGACCCCAGTGAGGCCCTCGACGTGTGGTGCGACCTCGCCGTCGCCGGCTTCCACACCACTGCGCTGCTGCTCACCTGGACGCTGGCCGCGACACTGAGTGGCGCACTCGCGCTCGACCCGGCAGAGGTGATCGCGGGCCAGCCGCCCGCGTGGTGGGTGTCGGAGTGCCTACGTAGCGCGAGCCCGACCCGCGTGACGGGCCGGGTCGTGATCGAGCCACACTCCTTGGGCGGGCTCGACGTTCGTCGCGGAGAACTGCTCACGGTGTGGCTTGAGGCCGCGAACCACGATGGGCACGTCTTCTCCGACCCGTATCGCTTGCGGCGGGGTCGCACCGACACGCCACTCGCTTTTGGCGGCGGTATCCACCACTGCCTTGGTGCTCCCCTGGCTCAACAACAACTCAAAGAGATGTTGCTCGCCTGCGTCAGCGCCGCACCGCTCGCGAGGATCGACGACGCCGCGCGCCCCTCAGCCTCAGTATTCGGCGGGCTCACGCGCCTCGTCGTGACGTTCAGGCCCAACGACACTCACGACGGCGCGGCGCGTGGCTCTTAGAGTGCACGCGTGTACCTCTCGATGCTGGGGCCAGACGCGAGGCAGGACCCGAGCGCGGCCTTCGCGGCGATCCGCGAGCGGGGCGACGTCATACGGATTCCCGACCGGCCCGGCTGGATCGTGGTGTCACACCGCCACACCCTTGAGGTGCTCGGCAACCCGGATGACTTCTCGTCGTCGGGCATCGACGGTGACGCGGCGATATTCGGCATCGTCTCGCTTCCGCCGGGGGCTCATGGCGCTGAACGGCAGCGGATCGCCCCGAGCTTTGGCCGAAAGGCGCTCGGCTGGATTCAGCCGCAACTCGATGAACTAGCCGCCGAACTCGTCGCGTCGGTCCCTCGCGGGACTCCCGTCGACGTCCACGCGGCGCTGTCACTGCCGATGAGCCGTCGGGCCATGGCCGCGCTCACCGGCGTCGACGTCGCGACGCTCGACATGTTGCGGGAACTCGGCGGGTTGATCGAACTCTCGCGCCTCGATTGGCTCATCACCGGCGGCGACGAGCTCAGCGAGCAGCGCCACGGTCTTGGGAGAAGCGCGATCCGCCAGCAAGCGGCAGCGTTTCGGCAAATCGTGCGCTCACGGGCCAGCACGGGCAACTGGCCCGCTGACTTGACCACACAGATCCTCGGCGGGCCTGTTGAACCAACTCGGGCCGCGATCAGAGCTGCGACCCTCGTCGGCGCAGGCGCGTGGCTGACGTTGCCCAACGGCGGGCTCAACTCGGTATCGTCGCTACTCGCGCACGTGCTGCTCGAGTCGGCGAGCACCGGACGAATCACGCCGTGGCCCGCCGTCGACTCGGGGGTCACACGCCCCCTCGCACTGGTCGCTGCCGACCCGCGCAGCAGCGAGCTCTTTCTCGGCGAGGTTTTACGTTTGTCGTCGCCGTCGCAGTGGGCGACGCGCACCGTCACGACCACACGACAGCTCGCGGGCGCGGAGCTGCACGCGGGTGACCGCATCGTGTGCTCGCTGGGGGCGGCCAACCGCGATCCCGCCGTGTTCACCCGCCCCGACGAACTCATCGCCGACCGCGACCCCAACCCCGCGTTGGCCTTCGGCTACGGACCGCACCTCTGCATTGGTCGCGAGTTCGCCAGAATGCAAGCGCGTTCGCTGCTCCACGCGCTCGCCACCAGCTTCTCCCGAATCGACGTCATCGAAATCGACTGGATGGCAACCAATTTGATGCGCTCACCGATCCGCATCATGGCCACGGTCTGCTGATCAGCGCCGGTCGAGCCCTAACGGGCTCATCACGCGGGTGTCGCAGCTCCCGCCAGTACTCGTCCCAATTCGCGCAGCTGCAGTGTCGCGCCGCCGAGTAGCAGCTCCAGCTCCTTCATCAAGAAGAAGTAACGCGGAAGCGGATAATCGCGGTCGACTCCCACGCCGCCGTGGAGGTGATGCGCCGCCAGCATCACTCGCGCTCCGCCCTCGGACAACCAGTACTTCGCCACCGCCGTTTCACTGCGGCAGTCGCGGCCGGTATCGAGGCGCCACGCCGCGTGTCGGCTCGTCAATCGCACCGCCTCAGTGTCGATGTGCGCGTCGGCCGCACGTTGCGCGACTGCTTGGAAGGTGCCGATCGGCTTGTCGAACTGTTGACGTTCTTTGGCGTAGTCCGCTGTCAGACGCAACGCCTCCTCGAGCGCGCCGACGCCCAACGAACACAACCCGACGATCGCATGCTGGAGCACGAGGTCGAACTCTGCCGGGGTCAGTCGAGTCATGCGATCGGCGCCGACTTCCACCCCCGAAAAGCGGACCTGTGACCGGGAATAACCCGTCGGCGTCGTGAGCGGCGCCAACGCGACCCCCGGCGCACCCGGATCGACCTCGACCAAAGCGAGCGAGCCGTCGTCGAGTCGGGCCGACACCACAATCGTCGACGCGCCCGCCGCGTCCCACACGAAATCCTTACCGCCGTCGAGTTTCCAGCCTCCCGCAGTTTGACTGGCGGCGGTGCTCGGGGTGTGCGGATCACCTAAGGCCTCGTGCAGCCCCAGCGCCCACGGTGCGGCGGCGTCAACCGCGGCGACCCTCTCACCATCGCCAAATCGCGCGACGGCCCATGTCGCGATCGAGTGGCCCCACAGCGGAACGGGCGCCACGCGGCGACCGACCTCCTCGAGCACGATCGCCAACTCGACGAACCCCAGGCCCGCGCCGCCCACGTTTTCAGGAAGGTGCAGTGAACACAGCCCCGCGTCGTACAAATCACCCCACGCACGCGTGTCGAAAGCGTGGCCGGAGCTCGCGAACTGCTTGAGCGCGGCCGGCGAACAGCGGTCGGTGAGGATCCGCGCCGCCAAAGCCCGCAACTCGATCTGGTCGTCGGAAAACGAAAAATCCATCGTGAGGTCCCTCTACCTGTTCATCTGCCTGTACGTCTGCGGGTGTTCATCTGCCCGGGTTCATCGGCCTGAGCGTCTGCCTGGGCTTCCGCGGTCGTCGCCGTCGTGGAGTCGTACGTCATCGCAACGAGCGGGGTAAGCCGAGCCCGAACATCGCAATCAGATCTCGCTGGATCTCGTTGGTGCCGCCGCCGAAGGTCAAAATGATCATGCCCCTCGTCAAACGCTCGATCCGCCCGGCGAGCACCGACCCCGGCGAGCCGTCGTACACCGCGCCCTCGGGCCCGACGATGTCGAGCATCAAGCGGAACGCCTCAAGGTAAAACTCCGTTCCAAACGCCTTCATCGTCGAGGAATCGGCCGGGTCGAGGAATCCTTGCGTCGCCGACCAGGCGACCTTCCAGTTCATCAACCGCAAGAAGTCGAGTTTGGCGTGGATCCGGGCCAGGTTGATCTGCACCCACTCTTGTTCGATCATCTTGCCGCCGCCGGCTGCATCAGCCTCGGCGGCCCACGCGATTACATCGGTGAGCAGACGATCGATGATCCCCGAGCTACACAACGTGACCCGCTCGTGGTTGAGCTGGTTCATTATCAAGCTCCAGCCCTGGTTTTCGCCTCCCACGAGGTTGCTCACAGGAACTCGCACGTCGTCGTAGAACGTCGCGCAGATGTTGTGGTCACCCATCAGGTGAAGCTCGTCGGCCCGGAAGCCCGGGGTCGAGGTCGGCACGATGATGATCGAAATTCCCTTGTGTTTCGGGGCCTCGGGGTCGGTTCGTACCGCGAGCCATACGTAGTCGGCGTCGGAAGCCAACGACGTCCACATCTTTTGCCCGTTGATCACGTACTCGTCGCCGTCTCTTACTGCCCGGGTCTGCAACGCCGCGAGGTCGGTGCCAGCCTGCGGTTCGGAGTAGCCGATGCAGAAGTGGATCTCGCCCGCGAGGATCTTCGGCAGGAAGAACTGCTTTTGTTCAGTCGTGCCAAACGCCATGATCGTGGGTGCGACGGTGTTGATCGTCAACATCGGCACCGGGGCGTTGGCCCGCATCGACTCGTCAAAAAAGACGAATTGCTCGATCGAACTACGCCCCTGTCCGCCGAACTCAGTTGGCCAGCCGATTCCGAGCCATCCGTCGAGGGCCATTTGCCGCACGAGACGCCGCACCAGCGGCCCGATCCCGTGTTCGTTCGCGAGCTGCTGCTCGATCTCGGGCGTGATCAGCTCGCGGTAGTACTCGCGCAGCTCCGACCGCAGTGCCTCTTGTTCAGGGGTGTAACCGATGTACATACCGAACTGTCCTCATGAGTTGGTGGGTGACTCGTGTGGCCGACTTCCGCTAGGCAAGGCGTGCCGCGGTTGCGACTCGCGCGGCCTGCATACACGTTCGCCGCGCCGCCCGCCTTGAGCAGGGGTCAGCGCCGGCGTTGCTCAGTCTTCGATCGAGATGGCTTGTTTCGGGCAGCGGCGAACCGCTTCCTCGACTGCTTCGCGGCGATGCTCTGCTGGCTCTTCGATGAGCACATACAAAAAGTCGTCGTCGCGGACCTCGAAGATGTCGGGCGCGACAGCCATACACACGGCGTTGCTCTCACACACGTCGTAGTCAACGATCACACGCATAGGACAACTCCCTCTACGGCTCGGTCGCCGCGAGAACACGTTCTAGTCGAGATCGATGCGATCCGACGCCCGCGCGAGCGCGGCTGCGCCCCTCGGGCTCGTGGCGCGCCACTAGGGTCGGTCCACCTCAAGCCCGCGAAAGGAGCCGTCGTGTCGACTGGTTTAGCGGTTGTGTTGCTGTTGCTCGTCGTCATCGTGCTCGTGCTCGGATCGTCTTTGAAGATCGTCCAGGAATACGAACGAGGCGTGATTTTCCGGCTAGGTCGCTGCGTCGGCGCCAAGGGACCGGGCGTCTTTTTTGTCGTGCCGGTGATCGACAAAATCATCACCACGAACCTGCAGATCGCCGCCGTTCCCGTCGAACCGCAAGCGGTCATCACGAAGGACAACGTGACCGTGAGCGTCGACGCGGTCGCCTACTTCCAAGTGGTGAATCCCGAAGCGTCGGTTGTGCGGGTCCGCAACTGGTACCAAGCCAGCCAGCTCGTCGCGCAAACGACCTTGCGCTCGATCATCGGCCGTCACGACCTCGACCAATTACTCGCGGAGCGAGATCGCATCGACGAGGAGTTGCGCCTCGCCCTCGACAGCTTGACCGAGGCGTGGGGTGTGCAGGTCCATCGAGTCGAGATCCGAGATGTCACCCTTCCCGAGAGCATGCAGCGAGCAATGGCGCGCCAAGCCGAGGCCGAACGCGAACGTCGGGCCAAAGTGATTGCGGCCGAAGGCGAACGGCAAGCCGCCAACACGCTGGCCGAAGCGGCCGACGCGATGGCGCAGTCGCCGGGGTCGATTCAGCTCCGCACCTTGCAAACCATGGCAGAGATCGCCACCGAACGGAACTCGACGATCATTTTCCCGATCCCGACCGAGGTCACCGACTTCTTCCGCAATATGGCCAACGAAGCCGCGGCGCGAACCGAGTCGCTACGCAACGAATCGCCACGAAACGACCGTCGATAGCCGGGCGGACGCGGACGCCGCACGCGCCATTAGGCTCCTCGGGCACCTGATTTCCAGCACGACCCGCGCGCGGGTCCACTCGTGGAGGCCTAAAGCTCAATGTCGTTTGGTTATGACCGACGCCTGTACATCCTCGCCTTCGACCACCGGGGATCGTTTCAGAAGAAGATGTTCGGAATCGCCGGCGAGCCCAACGAGGCCGAGGCGCAACGAATCGCCGACGCCAAGTCGCTGATTTACGAAGGTTTTGAACACGCCATTGCCAACGGTGCGCCAAAGGACGCCGCAGGCATCCTCGTCGATGAACAGTTCGGCCACGGACCCGTCACACGTGCGCGCGAGGCGGGGTTCCTGTTCGCGATGCCAGCCGAACGAAGCGGACAAGACGAGTTCGACTTCCAGTACGACGACTACGGCTCACACATCGAGTCGTACTCGCCGACCTTCACCAAGGTTTTGGTCCGTTGGAATCCCGATGCCGACGCGCAGATGAATGCCCGACAGGGAGTTCGTTTGGCTGAACTGGGTCGCTACCTGCACGCGAACAACCATAAGTACCTCTTCGAGCTGCTGGTACCGGCGACCGAAACACAGCTCGCGGCCGTCGGCGGGTCCGACGAGCGTTACGACACCGAGGTCCGCCCGGACCTCATGGTCCGAGCGATCGCGGAGATCCAAGGCGCCGGCATCGAGCCCGACATCTGGAAGATCGAGGGCGTCGACTCGTCGCAGGACTGCGCACGTATCGCCGAACAAACTCGCGCCGGCGGCCGTGACGGCGTGGCGTGCGTCGTACTCGGCCGCGGCGCCAACGATGCGAAGGTTGACCACTGGCTCCGGGCGGGCGCCGTGGTTCCCGGTTACCAAGGGTTTGCGATCGGTCGCTCGATCTTCTGGGACGCCGTGAAAGGCTGGCTCGATTCGTCGTTGTCCGCGGCCGACGCCGCCGCGAGCATCTCAGCCAACTACCGCCGATTTATAGACGTTTACGAGTCGGCCGCGCGCTGACCGACGCGGGACCCTCGTGGGCCTCGCGTCCCGCTAACTCCACCGCCGCCAGGGTTGTACGGACTCGATCGAGTTCCCTACTCGTGCGCGTGCGACCGACCGAACCCGGTCGCACGCGTGTGACCGACTCCGCCGCCAGTTCAGTGCGGCTCGCGACCGCGCCGGTGGCCGCACGAAAAAAACGCCGGCGAATTCGCCCGCGCACAACCACAACGTCGTCGACGGCGAGCTGATCGACACGCGCGGGCGGCTTGACCCAACACACGGGTACCGACTCGTGGCGCCCGCCGACCCCCGACGGGGTGGACACATCGAGCGTCGCAACTCGGTCACCTGAGGGCAGGGTTAACACCGAGACGGGACGCACCACACGTCCGATGACGACGGCGACGTTGAGGCAATCGGATTCGGGCAACAAAACTGGGGCCGCTAGTGAGTTCATGGAAACCTCCGGTGAAAATCGGAGAGGACCTAGGGGGAAGGTTCGCTCTAACTCTGACCGAGCCCTGGGACAGTGGCCCAACCGCGGCGGTTCAGGACAAATCTTCGAGCCGAGCAACCACGTCGGCCATCTGCGGGTCGGCGGCATAAACCTGGCTGAACAGCACCTTCGCCCGAGCCGTGTCACCTGCACGTTCGTACAAGGCACCGAGGGCAAACCACGTCCGTATGTGATGCTCACGCGGTTTTCGCAGCGGCCGTACTGCCTTTTCGAGCAAGTCAATTGCCTCGCCGACACGATCCTGGTCGGCCAAGACGCCGGCCATCACGATGCGGCCCTCGGCCATCAGCTCGGGCGACGGCGACGCGTCCTTCAACTCGTTCCAGACCGTGCGTGCACGTGCATAACGCCCCATCGCCCGATAGCAGTCAGCCAACACTGGATGGTGCGAGTAGGTGTGGTCAGCCTCGAGCAGGACTTCGAGCTCCTTCGCTGCAGCGCGGTAGTACCCGAGCCGGTACTGGCACAACGCGTGCAACTCGGCCGCGGCACGCGACTCCGGCGCGGCGCGCAACACACTTTTCGCCATACGTTTCGCATCGCCGTAACGCGCCCGCTCGTAGGCAGCCGTTGCGTCGGCCAGCCGGGTGGTCATTCGGGCACCGACATTGCGACTTGTCGCCCCGACGATTTCGGCGACGACGTCCTCGGGTAAAGGGGCCGCACTGCGCCGCGCCGGTCCACCCAACGGCACACGAGCCGACGGCGGCCGTTGCTCGTCGGCAACACGCTCAAATCGAACCCGCGGCGACCCGTCCTCACGCGGCCCACGTGCGACGTCGGGGCCCTTACCCTGACTCGAGCCGCGCAACACCGAGGTCGCGCCGCGTCGAGCTACTGAACCCCACTGTTTACGGTCCGCCTCCGGCGCGATCCCTCGGTAGTCATCGCCTCGGCGGTCGTCGCCTCGGGAATCGGCGCCTCGGGATTCGGCGCCTCGGGAATCGGCGCCCCGGTCGCGCTCGTGCCGGTCGCGCTCGCGAGGGCCGGCGAAGCGGCCTGGCGAATTGCCGGCGAAGCGGCCTGGCGAATTGCCGGCGAATCGAGAGCCGTCACGCCGAGCGCCCGAGTCGAACCCACCCGATCGAGCAGCACCATCACGCGGGCGCGATGAGTCGCCCTCGCGGCGCGGGCCTCCGTTCGGGCCGCCGTAGGGACGGGCCGGGCGTGAGTCGCCGTACGGCCGCGGGGGCCGCGAGCCGCGATCAGCGTCGCCG
>CAZWPY010000002.1:0-81361 GCA_964635475.1 uncultured Acidimicrobiia bacterium | reverse complement strand
GGCGCTACAGCATGCGTTGCATGACGACGACGTCGAGCCAGCGCCCGAACTTGCGGCCGATCTCACGTTCGGTGCCGACGATTTCGAAGCCGAGCTGCGCGTGCAGGTTGACCGAGGGCTCGTTGTCGCCCGTGATGCGGGCGATCATCGTGTGGAATCCGTGCAGCGTCGCGCGCTCGATGAGATCGGCGAGCAGCAGCCGACCGATCCCGCGGCCTTGCGCGTCGGGCGACACATAAACCGAGTTCTCTACCGAAGTCCGGTAGGCGAGCCGCGGGCGAAACTCCGACAGCGAGCCGAACCCCACAACGTTGCCCTCGTCGATGGCGACTGTGGCCGGGAAGGCCCCCGAGCGGCTCATGAGCCACTCCAATTGTTCCGCGCGAGTGCGAGGCTCAAGGTCAAACGTCGAGGTCGTGTGCGCGACAAAGTGGTTGTAGATCGCGGCGATCGCGTCGGCATCGCGGGTCTCTGCGGTGCGGATCGTCGTGGGTACAGCCGGCTGCGGCGTGCTGGCGCTCACGGTCGGCAAGGGTACCGAAGCTCGGGAAGTGCGACCCTAGAAAGCACCTGTTGAAAAGCGCTAACCTTGACGGCTCGTGTGCCCCCTTAGCTCAGTCGGTAGAGCACAGCCATGGTAAGGCTGGTGTCGTCGGTTCGATTCCGACAGGGGGCTCGGTCCCGAGTCGGTTCGAATCCTCGATCCGGCCGGTCCTAATGGCGGCGTAGCTCAGTCGGTGAGAGCACTCGGCTCATAATCGAGGGGTCGTCGGTTCGAGTCCGACCGCCGCTACTGATAGTCCAAGTCCACGACCGTTTCGGCGGCCGATCGAAGTCCCAGGAATTCGGAAAAAAGGAAGCACCCACAGCAATGGCCAAGCAGAAGTTCGAGCGCACCAAGCCTCACGTCAACATCGGCACGATGGGCCACATCGACCACGGCAAGACAACTTTGACCGCGGCGATCACCAAGGTGCTCCACGACGCGAACCCTACGGTCGCGTTTACTCCTTTTGATCAGATCGACAAGGCGCCTGAGGAAAAGGCCCGTGGCATCACGATCTCGATTGCTCACGTCGAGTACGAGACCGCCAATCGCCACTACGCGCACGTCGACATGCCTGGCCACGCCGACTATGTGAAAAACATGATCACCGGTGCGGCCCAAGTCGATGGTGCGATCTTGGTAGTGGCAGCAACCGACGGCCCGATGCCCCAGACACGTGAACACGTGGTGTTGGCTCGCCAGGTCGGCGTGCCCTACATCATCGTGGCACTCAACAAGTCAGACGCGGTCGACGACGAAGAACTGCTCGACTTGGTCGAACTCGAAGTTCGTGAGTTGCTGAAGGAATATGAGTTCCCCGGCGACGATGTCCCCGTCACGCGTGTGAGCGCACTCAAAGCTCTCGAAGGTGACGAGGCCTGGGCACAAAAGATCCTCGAGCTCATGGCCTCAGCTGATGAGTTCGTACCTGAACCCGAGCGTGACACCGACAAGCCGTTTTTGATGCCGATCGAAGACGTGTTCACCATCACTGGTCGTGGCACGGTGGTGACCGGCAAGATCGAACAAGGCATCGTCCGAGTAGGTGAAGAAGTAGAGATCGTCGGCCTTCGTCCGACGAGCAAGACCACCTGCACGGGTGTGGAGATGTTCCGCAAACTGCTCGACGAAGGTCAAGCAGGCGACAACGTCGGTGTGCTTCTTCGTGGCACCAAGAAAGAAGACGTCGAGCGTGGCCAGGTGTTGTGCAAACCCGGCTCGATCACTCCCCACACAACCTTTGAGGCCAACGTCTATGTGTTGACCAAAGAAGAAGGTGGACGTCACACCCCGTTCTTTAACAACTACCGCCCGCAGTTCTACTTCCGTACCACCGACGTCACCGGCATGGTGACTCTCGCGGGTGGCACAGAAATGGTTATGCCCGGCGACAACACCACCATGACCATCGAGCTGCAAAAGCCCATCGCCATGGACGACGGCTTACGTTTCGCCATTCGTGAAGGCGGACGTACCGTCGGCGCTGGTCGTGTGACCAAGATCCTCAAGTAGTCGTCTCGCAGGTCTTCAGGGCAGACCTAGCACCGAGAAGTTCGTAGACAGCAGAAAGCACCACCACAATGGCTAAGGCCGGAGAAAAGCGTGTGCATGTGACCCTCGCCTGCGAGGAGTGCAAACGCCGCAACTACATCACCTCAAAAAACAAGGTCAACGACCGCGAGCGCATCGAGCTGCGTAAGTACTGCCGTTGGGACCGCAAGCACACCGTCCACAAAGAGACTCGTTAAGCGCGATCCTCACGACCCGCGAGTCGCGGGTGGGATCGAACGGCGCCCGTTTACCCTTCACAGCTCCTCTCGTTGCCAGAGTCGCGACCAAGGGGTTCGTAAGGGTGGGTGGTAGCCTCGTTCAACCCCTAGGGCAGTAGCTCAACTGGCAGAGCAGCGGTCTCCAAAACCGCAGGCTGGGGGTTCGAGTCCCTCCTGCCCTGCTCGTGGTCCGAACAGGGCCAACGGAAGGCTGAATAGTGAATCGACAGACCCGGCGGTTGCTGGAGAAGCAAGGAGCCCTCAACGAGGACGGTACGCCGGCCCCGCGTTCGGGCGCGCCTGCAAACAAGCCCGCGCCGGCCGCGCCGAGCGAGGACCGCGGCAACGTAATTCAACGTTTGCGACGTTTTATCGACGAAGTGCAAGCGGAAATGAAAAAAGTCGTCTGGCCGACTCGGCCCGACGTCACGCGTTACTTCCTCGTGGTGGTCGCCCTGCTGGTGGTGCTCACTTCCTTGATCTTCGGGCTCGACTTCTTGTTCTCCAAGCTGTCGATGAACCTGTTCAACATCTGAGCCCCTTATGACGATGAACGACAACTACGCCGACACTGACACCGCCGACCTGGGCGAGGCCCTGAGCGAGGACGAACTGCTCGGAGTCGATGAGCTCGACGACGAGCCCGTCGCCCCGAAGATCGAAAGCGCATACGACCGCCCAGGCGCCTGGTACGTGATCCACAGCTACGCGGGTTACGAGAACAAGGTCAAGTCGAACCTCGAACACCGGATCTCGACCATGAACATGGAGGACCGGATTTTCGAGGTAGTGATTCCGACCGAGGAAGTCGTCGAGTTCAAGAACAACAAACGAGTGACCGTGCAACGTAAGTTGTTCCCGGGTTACGTGTTGGTTCGGCTCGAACTCAACGACGATTCCTGGTTCGTCGTGCGTAACACGCCCGGTGTCACCGGCTTCGTCGGATCCGGCGCCAAACCCAACCCGTTGTCGCGGCGTGAGATCGAAAACATCTTGCGTGTCGAGGTCGAAGACGAGGCCACCGGCGCAGCCGTGGCGCGGCGACCGAAGGCGAAACTCGACTACGAAGTCGGCCAAAACGTCCGAGTCAAAGACGGCCCGTTTGCCGATTTCGACGGCATGATCGCTGAAATCAACGAGGACCACCTGAAACTCAAGGTGCTCGTGAATATCTTCGGCCGCGAAACTCCGGTCGAACTCGACTTCTCACAGGTGGCCAAGCTTTAAACCCGCTCGCCATCGCAGGCGAGCGCCGGGCCGGCACATCAGCCCGACGACGTGAGCCGCCCCTGTCGCTGAACATTTCGTAACACTCGTAAGGAATCCACTTCCATGGCCAAACGCCAAGTAACCGCAGTCGTAAAGATCCAGATCCAGGCCGGTGCCGCGACCCCGGCGCCGCCGGTGGGTACGGCTCTTGGCCCCCACGGCATCAACATCATGGACTTTTGTAAGGCGTACAACGCTGCCACCGAATCGCAGCGCGGCCTGGTGATTCCTGCCGAGATCACGATCTTCTCCGACCGCTCGTTCTCGTTCGTCACCAAGACCCCGCCGACGCCGGTGTTGCTGCGCAAGATCGCCGGGATCGAGAAGGGCGCGTCGAAGGTCGGACGTGAGACGGCGGCCACGATCACCGAGGCGCAGGTCGAGGACGTCGCCAGAACCAAGCTGCCCGACCTCAACACCGACGACCTCGAAATGGCCAAGCGCCAAGTCGCCGGCACTGCCCGTTCGATGGGGATCAAGGTTCACTGAGTTGTGGCCGGCTTGTGCCGGCTTAGTTTCGCTGCGCTCGTGTGAGCGCCTTCGTGTCAGACAACCTCGCTGACCGTCGTACGAGATGAGGGAGTCACACCGTGACGATCGACGACACTGAGATCACTGAATCGACCGACGCCGCAGCCCCGGCTGCGGAGGAGCGCACTCGCTCCGGTCTGCGGCCCAACGGCCGGCCGAAGGGTCGGCGCGAGAGCAAGGCCCGTAAGCAGAGCCGCAATCGCCTCGACCGCGAGCGGCTCTATTTGCCGAGCGAGGCCGTGGCGCTGTCGAAGGAACTCGCCACCGCCAAGTTCGACGAAACAATCGCCATCTCCGTGCGTTTGGGGGTCGATCCCCGCAAGGCCGACCAGATCGTGCGTGGCACGGTGAGTTTGCCCGCCGGCACCGGTCGCGACGTGCGTGTCGCAGTGTTCGCTGCGGGTGACGCCGCCCAAGCGGCGCGTGATGCGGGCGCCGACGTTGTCGGGGCCGACGATTTGGTCACGCGAGTCGCGGGGGGCTTCCTCGACTTCGACATTGCTATCGCCACTCCCGATCAGATGGCCCAGGTCGGCAAACTCGGCAAGGTGCTTGGTCCGCGTGGACTGATGCCCAACCCCAAGACCGGGACAGTGACCACCGACGTCGGTCGTGCGGTCACGGAGTTCAAGGCTGGCCGGGTGGAGTACCGCACCGATCGTCACGGCAATGTGCACGTGCCCGTTGGCCGCGCGTCCTTCTCGGCCGAGGCGCTGCTCGGCAACTTTCGCGCTGTGCTCGACGAACTCAACCGCGCCAAGCCGGCTACGGCCAAGGGTCGTTACATGCGGGCGTTGACGGTGGCATCGTCGCAGGGTCCCGGCGTCAAGGTCGACATCACACGCCTGCGTCCGGAGGACGACGAAGCCGCCGAGTAGGCCTTCAGCGACGCGAGCGCGTCGCTATTCCCAGCCACCGGGTGGGCCAACACCGGCTGGCGCTGTCATGGGCGAGTTCGTTAAAGCAATCGGCCACGCGCGGCTTGCGGCCGCTGCGTTAGAAAACTGAACCCAGGTCGTTCGCGACGATGGTGGCGATGTTGCGTTCGGCGAGCGCCGCGATGGTGAGCGAGGGATTTGCGCACGCCGTTGAGCCGGGGATGAGAGCGCCGTCGTTCACGTAAAGGCCCTTGTGCCCTTTGACGCGGCCAAAGGCGTCGCACACCTTGTCGATCACCGCGCCGCCGAGCGGGTGAAAGGTGCTCGGGTCCTGAGCGGTCTGGTCGACGGCGCGTGTCGCGCCGGCGACTCGTCCGAGTTCGGCGACTCGGCGGCGGGCCTCGGCCATTGCAGCGCCGTGCGCGGACGCGGGGAAGACGAGTTTCGTGCTGTCGGTCGCCGCGTCGTAGCTGAACTCGCCGTGTCCGTCGGGGATGAAGATGCCGATGGTTTCCATGATGTTGGCCTCGAACGGCATCGGTAGCCCGGCAAAGATCAGTGTGAGCGGACCGTTTGGGTTGTCCCAGTCGAACGAGGCCACGTTGGCGGGGCCGCCCTGAAGTGCCCCCATAGGGGTCGAGAGGATCTGGCTAGTGATCAGATCGCCGTTGGTCGACCACCACTTTCCGACCTCGTCGGGAAGGTCGGGGATGTCACCTCGCCCGGCTGCGCGCACGAGCAGTTTGGTTGTGTTGGGCGAGCCGGCACACAAGAACACCGCGTCAGCGTCCCAGTCGGCCCTTTCCTGTACGACGCCGTCGGTGTCGAGTCGCTCGGTGGAGATTAGCCACCGACCCTGGGCGTTTTTGGCAATGGCGTCGACGCGGTGTAGCGGGAGTAGCTCGACCTTCCCTGTCGCTTCGGCCGCGGGCAAGTAGTTCGTGTCGAGCGACTTCTTGCCTGGCCCGTTGACGCCGTACACCACGTCGCCGATCGAGATGCTCGGTTTCAGCTCGCCGCGGATCTCCCGGCGCACGACGTCCCAGTCGATCGGCATGGGAACGCCCTTGGCCTCGGGCAGCCCCGCGGCTCGTACGAACTCGATAAATCGACGGCTCGATAGGTACTGCTCGGACGCCAAGATGTCGTCGGGTATCGGCGAGGCGCCCAACATCTTGCGAACGAGCGGATACCAGCGCGCATCGAACTCTGCGTAGTCGAGCGCGGCGGGCATCACTTGCGCGAAGAGATCGGCTCGAGGCTGCACCGACATCCCGTGATACGGGAGGCTTCCTCCGCCCACAGCCGCGCCGCACACCACGTCGATCCCCGTTCCCTTGATTCGCTCCATCAGGCCCGTGTACGGCTTCCACGGTGCGCTCGGCAGTAGGACTCCAGCGGCCGCGTTGGTCTCGCTCAGCCACGAGACTCGGTTGTCGGCGTTGTACATCGTCGGGAATGTGTCGTATTGGCCGCTGGCCCAGCGTTGCCCGCGTTCGATCAGGGTGACGTCGACTCCCGCTTGCGCGAGTCGCAGCGCGGTGACCGAGCCGCCGAAGCCGGTGCCAATCACCAACACTCGGCGCCGCCGCGCATCGCTCGCGCGCGGTTGGCTCGACCGATCACTTCGTCTGGTGGCCGACGCCGAGGTCGACTTGTCCTGCTTGTCGGTCGACGAACAGCCGACTGCGGCCGCCCCCAACGTCCCGATTGCACCTGCGATAAATGCGCGCCGACCAACTTCCACGCGCCGACGCTAACGGCCGCCGCCGGATGGCTCGACGCCGCGCAGTACCATTGGCTATGACTAAGTCGACAGCTAAGTCGACAGCTAAGTCGTTTCAACGGCCCCCAGGGTCCGGTGAGGGCCGTCGGTATGGGGTTCATGAGGCCAAAACTCGACTTAGCGAGCTCATCCGGCTGGTTGAGTTGGGTGAGGCCGTCGAGATCGAAAGAAACGGCGTCCTCGTCGCGCGCCTAGTTGCACCCGACGACGCCCCAACACGCAGGTTTGGCACTTTGCGCGGGCAGGCGACGATCGCCCAGGACTTCGATGACCCCTTGCCTGTTGAGATGCGCGAGGCACTCGGCGGGTGAAGCCGCTGCTCCTCGATACTCACGCGTTCATTTGGCTCGCCACCGAACCCGAACTGTTGGATGCCAAGGCGCTCGCTCAGGTGAGCAAACCGGGAGCGGCGCTCCTGTTGTCGAGCGCTTCGGTGTGGGAGATCGTGATCAAGCACGGGCTCGGACGTTTGCAACTCGATGGTGACCCCGAGAGCTTTGTGCGCCGGGCCTTGGTCGATCTGAGTCTCACGGGCCTACCGGTTGAGATATCCCACACGCTCGCGCTCGCCGAGTTGCCCTTGATCCATCGCGATCCCTTCGATCGCGTCCTGGTTGCCCAAGCTCAAAGTCTCGGAGCGCGCCTGGTTACCCGGGACCGACAGATCGGCGAGTACGACGTTGAGGTCGTGTGGGCTTAGGCGGCCTGACCAGTCCTCGCGCCGGTAGAGGATTTTCCGGTGCGACGTGCGCGGCTACACTTTGCGGCTCGAACCTCATGCCGTAGACCTCGGGTACCGCGCAGCGGTCTAATGGCCCTCGGGCCACCCGACCAGGCGAGAGTCCAGTCTGAACACCGCCGACGCCCTGACGGGCGGCGCGGGGTGCTCGGGGTGTGCGTCGTGGGTGTTCTCCGTCACAGTGGAAACGGAGCACGATGTCAACCCGCCCTGATCGTTCAGAACGCGAACCGCGCCCAGAGAAGGTCGCCGCCGTCGACGACGTCCATAAGCGTCTCGAGGAGTCGAGCGCCGTTTTGGTTACCGAGTACCGCGGCCTGAAAGTCGCCGAGCTCGCCGAATTGCGCTCAGCTCTCGCCGGTAACGCGACGCTCAAGATCTACAAAAACACGTTGGTGTCGCGCGCTGCTCGCGCGACGGGCCACGACGCGCTGACCGACCTCCTCACTGGGCCGACGGGCATCGCGTTCGTCGCCGGCGACGCGGCTGCGGCCGCTAAGGCGCTGAAGGAGTTTGCAAAGACTCACCAAGCCCTGGTCGTCAAAGGCGGAACCCTGGGATCCAAAGCGCTCAGTGCTGCCGACGCGGATGCCTTGGCTAGCTTGCCGAGCCGCGAGGTGTTGCTCGCCCAGATCGCCGGCGGTTTTGCCGCCCCCATGCAGAAGTTCGCGGGCCTGCTGCAGGCACTGCCACGCAACTTCGCGTACGGACTCAAGGCCCTCATCGACCAGAAGAACGCGGCGTAAGCCAATTCCGTTTCGGCGCACGTCACCCGCGCGCTGCACCCGATCAACACAGAAGACACCAAGCAAGGAGAAATAGCCATGGCACTCAGCACCGAAGAAATCCTCGACGCGATTGGTTCCATGAGCGTCTTGGAGCTCAGCGAGCTGCTCAAGGCCTTTGAGGACAAGTTCGGCGTGACTGCGGCAGCCCCGGTGGCCGTCGCAGCTGTCGGCGGTGGTGGCGGCGGCGAGGCTGCCGCTGCTGAGGAGAAGGACGAGTTCGACGTCATCCTCGTTGCCGCCGGCGACAAGAAGATCCAGGTCATCAAAGAGGTCCGCGAGCTCACCAAGCTCGGCCTCAAAGAGGCGAAGGACCTCGTCGACGCAGCACCCAAGCCGGTGCTCGAGAAGGTGTCGAAGGAAGACGCCGACAAGGCCAAGGCGCAGCTTGAGGGCGCCGGCGCGTCGGTCGAAGTTAAGTAACACCCCGCTTCGTCGTGGTTGTGAGTCCCGGGCGCGTGCGCCCGGGACCTAGAACCTTGACCTGCACGCGGTACGGGCGTACCCTGCCCCGCAGCTTCGGTCCCCGAAACGGGCTCGGCTAACACTCACGTCGGAATCTTGGCGAGAGCAAGAGACAAGGTCATATAGCCAAGCTCACCCGCACCCAGTGCGGTGGGCTTGCTTTCCCGTCCCGCGAAGCGGTAGCATCCAACTCACCTTGGCTTCGCGCGCCCCCGGTCCGATTTCTGCCGTTGTGGTCGCGCGCGCCGATTCGCCTGTCGCACCCCAGGGATAGCCCGTGTCTTTAGTCAACTCTCGCGACCGTTACTCCTTTGGCAACCTCGATGAGGTTGCCGACCTACCCGACCTGATCGCGGTCCAAAGGGCCTCGTTCGCATGGTTCTTGGAGCAAGGTCTCGCCGAGACCTTCGCCGACATCAGTCCAATCGAGGACTTCTCGGGCAACTTGCGCCTTGAGCTCGAGTTCGACCGTGACGACCCCGACTTGCGTCCCGAGCCCAAGTACTCCGTAGAGGAGTGCAAGGCCAAGGACATGAGCTACCAGGCGCCGATTTTCGTGCGTGCTCGCTTCATGAACGCGCAAACCGGCGAAATCAAAGAGCAGACCGTGTTTATGGGCGACTTCCCGGTCATGACGACCAAGGGGACGTTCGTCATTAACGGCACCGAGCGTGTGGTCGTCAGTCAGCTCGTGCGCTCGCCGGGCGTGATCTTTCAGCCGGGCAAGGATGCCAAGACCCTTGTCACCGGCACCATCCACCCCTATCGAGGTGAGTGGATCGAGTTCGATCTTGAGCACAAGCCGGGTAAACCCCTCACAGCCGGGGCCCGCGTTGCGCGTAAACGGCGTTTGTCGTTGTTCACGATCCTGCGGGCGTTGGGGTACGACGAGGAACGTGCGCCGGGATTTCTCGACCGCTTTGCTCGCCACTTCGAGTTCCTCGGTGAGCAGTGGGAAAAGGAACGCGACCTGTTCCCGACCCGCGAGGAAGCACTCGTCGAGATCTACAAGCGTGCCCGTCCGGGTGAGCCGCCGTCGCCCGAGCCCGCCCGCGTCTACTTCGAGAACGCATTTTTTAACCCGAAGCGTTACGACCTCACCCGCGTTGGCCGTTACAAGCTGAACCGCAAACTCGGCCCCGAGATCGAGCGTCTGGCTAACGACCTTGAGATCGATCTCGTTCGGCCCGACGAGAATCAAGGCACGTTGGCGCCGTCGGAAATGCTCGCCGCGGCCACGTACTTGCTTCACCTCGGCGCCAGTGAGCCGGGTTACCGCTGGGACGACCAGGACCACTTCGCCAACCGCCGTGTCCGTTCGGTCGGCGAGCTGATCCAAAACCAGGTCCGAATCGGGCTTTCCCGTATGGAACGTGTCGTGCGTGAGCGCATGACCACCCAAGACGTCGAGGCGATCACGCCGCAGACCTTGATCAACATCCGCCCGTTGGTGGCTGCGATCAAGGAGTTCTTCGGAACGTCGCAGCTCAGCCAGTTCATGGACCAGACGAATCCGCTGACGGGTCTGACCCACAAGCGCCGCTTGTCGGCTCTTGGGCCCGGCGGCTTGTCTCGCGAGCGAGCGGGTTTCGAAGTCCGAGACGTGCACTCCAGCCACTACGGCCGCATGTGCCCGATCGAGACTCCGGAAGGTCCCAACATCGGCCTGATCGGCTCGTTGGCAAGTTACGCACGAGTAAACGACTTCGGCTTTATCGAGACGCCGTATCGCAAGGTTGAAGACGGCAAAGTCACCGACCAGATCGTCTACATGTCGGCTGACTCCGAAGAGGAATTCATCATTGCCCAGGCCAACGCGGGTATCGCTGAGGACGGCTCCTTTGCCGACGAGCGTGTGCTTGTGCGTCGTGGGCCGCAGCGGTCCGGCGTTCGAGTCGGCACCAGTGCTGGCGCATACGGCACTACCAGCGAAGTCGACCTCGTGCCGAGCAACGAAGTCCAGTTCATGGACGTGTCGCCCAAGCAGATTGTGTCGGTCGCGACGTCGTTGATTCCCTTCCTTGAGCACGACGATGCGAACCGTGCGTTGATGGGTTCGAACATGCAGCGGCAGGCCGTGCCGTTGGTTCGCCCTGAGGCGCCGTTCATCGGAACGGGCGTCGAGGCGCGCGCCGCTCGTGACGCGGGCGACGTCGTTATGGCCGAGGGTGACGGCGTGATTGTCGAAGTGACCGGCGATCACATCGTGGTCGACTACGACCCACCGAAGCCGGGCGAAAAAGTGCCACCGGCTCGCAGCTTCTTGTACCCCCAGCCGGTCGCCGGCAAACGTAAGCACTACGCGCTGTTGAAGTTCTACCGCTCCAATCAGGGCACCTGCATCAACCAGCGTGCGGTGGTCGAGTCCGGCCAGCGTGTGAAGAAGGGGACAGTGCTCGCCGACGGGCCCTCCACCGATGCAGGCGAGTTGGCCCTCGGCAAGAACCTGCTCGTGGCCTTCATGCCGTGGGAGGGTTACAACTACGAAGACGCGATCATCTTGTCGGAGCGTTTGGTGCGCGACGACGTGCTCACCTCGATCCACATCGAGGAGCATGAGGTCGACGCTCGTGACACCAAACTGGGCTCCGAAGAGATCACCCGGGATATCCCCAATCTCTCCGAGGACATCCTCAAGGACCTCGATGAGCGCGGCATCATTCGTATCGGAGCCGAAGTCGGTCCCGGCGACGTGCTCGTCGGCAAGGTCACGCCTAAGGGCGAGACCGAGCTAACCCCTGAAGAGCGACTCTTGCGGGCGATTTTCGGTGAGAAGGCGCGTGAAGTTCGTGACACCTCACTGAAGGTTCCTCACGGCGAGTCGGGCAAGGTCATCGACGTACGGGTCTTCACCCGTGACGACGGGACCGAGCTCGCCCCGGGCGTCAACCAGCTTGTGCGGGTCTATGTCGCACAGCGACGCAAGATCTCAGAGGGCGACAAACTTGCCGGCCGTCACGGCAACAAGGGTGTTATCTCGAAGATCCTTCCGGTTGAGGACATGCCGTTTTTGGCCGACGGAACCCCCGTCGACATCATCCTCAACCCGCTGGGCGTTCCGAGCCGAATGAACGTGGGCCAGGTGCTCGAAGCGCACCTCGGTTATGCCGCTCGTTACGGCTGGGCCGACGGCCCCGCCGCGCCGGCACCTGCGAGCGACTCGGCCGCCGCGTATCGAAAGACGCAGCCGAAGGCCGAGCCCGAGGTGTGGGTCAGTACGCCAGTCTTCGACGGCGCTCACTGGGACGAGGAAGATGCGGGCCGGCACCCGACGATCAAGCAGTTGTTGGCTTCGTTGCGAACCGACGCTCGTGACCGTTCCGGTGCGCGACTGATCGGTCGTGACGGCAAGGCGCAGCTCTACAACGGCCGAACCGGCGAGCCGTACGACCAGCAAGTGACGGTTGGTTACAGCTACATCTTGAAGCTCAGCCACTTGGTCGACGACAAGATCCACGCCCGTTCAACGGGGCCGTACTCGATGATCACCCAGCAGCCACTGGGCGGCAAGGCGCAGTTTGGCGGCCAGCGCTTCGGCGAGATGGAGGTGTGGGCACTCGAGGCCTACGGCTCGGCGTACGCGTTGCAGGAGCTGCTCACGATCAAGTCCGACGACGTGCTCGGCCGCGTGAAGGTGTACGAGGCGATCGTGAAGGGCGAGAACATTCCCGAGCCGGGAATTCCTGAGTCCTTCAAGGTTCTGATCAAGGAAATGCAGTCGTTGTGTCTCGACATCGAGGTCCTCAACCAGGTGGGCCAACAGATCGAGATGCGTGAACTCGATGAAGAAGTGTTCCGTGCGGCCGAGGAGTTGGGCATTGACCTGTCTCGGCCTGAGCGGGGCAGTGACGAAGAAGATGAGCGACGTCGAGAGGGTGCTTACTGATGTTGGACGTCAATACCTTTGATCAGCTGCGGATCGGTTTGGCCACCGCCGACACCATCCGCGATTGGTCTGCGGGTGAGGTCAAAAAGCCCGAGACCATCAACTACCGAACGCTTAAGCCCGAAAAAGACGGCCTTTTCTGCGAGAAGATTTTCGGTCCGACCAAGGACTGGGAGTGCTACTGCGGAAAGTACAAACGAGTGCGCTTCCGCGGAATCGTCTGCGAGCGTTGTGGCGTCGAGGTCACTCGCTCCAAAGTTCGCCGCGAGCGGATGGGCCACGTCGAGCTCGCTGCGCCGGTAGTGCACATTTGGTATCTGCGTGGAACCCGTTCGTGGCTCGCGTATCTGCTCACGGGCACAACTCCGCGTGAGGAACTCAAGGCCAAGCAGCTCGAGAAGGTCATCTACTTCGCCGCGCAGCTCGTCACGTGGGTCAACGAGGAGAAGCGCCACGAGGACCTGCCCCGCCTCGAAGCGGAGTTGCACGAGGAAATCGGCGAGATCGAAAAGGAACGCGACGTCGAGATCGACAAGCGTTTTAAGGCACTCGAAGCGGAGTTGGCCGAACTCGAGAAGGGTGGAGCCAAAGACTCCGAACTCAAGGCTCGCCAGCGCCTGGCCGAGAAGGAAGTCGCGGCCATCCGCGAGCGCCGTGAGGTAGAAGTCGAACTTGCCAAACGGGCCTTTGATGAGTTCCGCGGCCTGTTTGCCCGCAAGATCATCGACGACGAGGCGTTGTGGAAGGAACTGCGCTTCCGCTACGAGGACTACTTCGAAGGCGGCATGGGGGCTGAGACCATTGTTGGTCTCATCAACCGCATCGACTTCGACGCGGAAGAGGAAATCCTGCGCACGCAGCTGGAGTCGGGCGATGGCAAACGGCCGTTGTCGGCGCAGCGCAAACTCAAGGCGATCAAACGCCTGAAGATCGTCTCGGCTTTCAATCGTCGCGACGACCACGGCAAACGAGTCAACGACCCGCGGGCGATGGTGCTCGATTCGGTCCCGGTCATCCCGCCGGACCTGCGGCCGATGGTGCAGCTTGACGGTGGTCGTTTTGCGACCTCTGACCTCAACGACCTGTACCGCCGCGTGATCAACCGCAACAACCGGTTGAAGCGCCTGCTCGACTTGGGCGCGCCGGAGATCATCGTCAATAACGAAAAGCGCATGCTGCAAGAAGCAGTCGACGCGCTGTTCGACAACGGACGCCGTGGCCGGCCCGTAACGGGCCCGGGCAATCGCGCCCTTAAGTCACTTTCTGACATGTTGAAGGGTAAGCAGGGCCGATTCCGCCAAAACCTGCTCGGCAAACGTGTCGACTATTCCGGTCGTTCGGTGATCGTGGTCGGACCAAACCTCAAGCTGCATCAGTGTGGGTTGCCCAAGCTGATGGCGCTGGAGTTGTTCAAGCCGTTCGTGATGAAGCGACTCGTCGACCTCGAACTGGCGCAGAACATCAAGTCGGCCAAACGTATGGTCGAACGGCGTAAGGCCCAGGTTTGGGACGTGCTTGAGGAAGTGATTCAGGAACACCCCGTGTTTTTGAACCGCGCGCCAACGCTGCACCGTTTGGGCATCCAGGCGTTTGAACCGCAGCTTGTCGAAGGTAAGGCCATCCAGATCCACCCGTTGGTTTGCGCGGCGTTCAACGCCGACTTCGACGGCGACCAGATGGCGGTGCACTTGCCGCTGTCGGCCGAGGCTCAGGCCGAGGCGCGGATTCTCATGTTGTCGGCCAACAACATCTTGTCGCCTGCCCACGGTCGGCCCCTGGCCGTCCCGAGTCAGGACATGATCATCGGTGCCTACTACCTGACCGAGCAGACGCCCGGCGCGAAAGGCGAGGGTCTCGTTTTCGGCTCGATGCATGAGGTCGAACGTGCCTACGAGGCCGGGCAGGTGTCGTTGCACGCGACGGTGAAGTACCGCGGTGAACGTCGCGGCAGCGATGGCGTTGCTGAGGGTGGTAGCGAGCTTGAGACCACGCCGGGGCGCCTGTTCTTCAACGAGGCCCTCCCCGTCGACTTTGGTTTCGTCAATCACCCGGTGCGTAAGCGCCACGTGAGCCAGATCGTGGATCGCCTCGCCGCGACCTACCCGAAGGCCGACGTGGCCGTGAGCCTCGACAAGATCAAGGCCTTGGGCTTTCGCTTCGCGAGTCAGTCCGGTCTGACGATCTCGATGGACGACGTGAAGACGCCCGCCGACAAGCGGGCGATCCTTGATCGTTACGAGAAGCAGGCCGACAAGGTGGAGAGCCAGTTCCGCAAGGGCTTCATCACCCCCGACGAGCGGCGTGAGCTCGAAGTGCAGATCTGGCAGTCGGCAACCGAGGAAGTGATGCAGGCCGTCCAGCGCACGTTGGGCTCCGAGCAGTTCAACCCGATCGACATGATGGTGGGCTCGGGAGCCCGTGGAAACATCATGCAGGTTCGCCAGATCGTGGGCATGCGCGGCCTCGTCGCCAACCCCCGGGGCGAGATCATCCCGCGACCGATCAAGAGCTCCTTCAAAGAGGGACTGTCGGTGTTGGAGTACTTCATCTCCACCCACGGTGCTCGTAAGGGCCTGGCCGACACGGCTCTTCGGACCGCCGATTCGGGTTACCTCACCCGACGCCTCGTCGACGTCGCGCAGGAGCTCATCGTGCGCGAAGAGGACTGCGGCACCACCCGTGGGATCTGGCTCGACGGAGTACGTCGCGATACCGACAACGAGCGTTTCGACATGGAGACGCGCCTGTTCGGCCGGCTCTTGGCCGACGACGTGACCTTGTCTGACGGCACCGTCCTTCCTCGTCACACCGAAGCGACTGAGCCGATCATGGAGCAGTTGATGGACGACGAGTCGATCGACCGTGTCCGAGTGCGTTCGGTGCTGACGTGTGACGCTGTCCAAGGCGTATGCGCTAATTGTTATGGCCGTTCTCTGGCGACCGGCCGCATGATCGAACTCGGCGAGGCCGTGGGCGTCATCGCGGCGCAGTCGATCGGTGAACCCGGCACGCAGCTCACCATGCGTACGTTCCACACCGGCGGTATCGCTGGTGAGGACATCACGCACGGTTTGCCCCGTGTGGTTGAGCTTTTCGAGGCTCGTTCGCCCAAGGGCAAGGCGGTGCTCGCTCGTTTCGACGGTGTGGTGCGCCTATCCGACGACGAAGTCAAGGGTCGGCTTGTCACAGTGGTGGGTAACGACGGCACCGAGGAGACCGTGGCCGTTCCCACTCGGGCAAAGCTCGAAATCGCCGACGGCGACGAAGTCCGTGCCGGCGACGCGTTGGTCGAAGGTCCCAAGGACCCCCGCGATCTCTTGGAGATCAAGGGAATTCGTGAGACCCAGATCTACTTGGTCTCGGAGGTCCAGAAGGTCTACCGCGACCAGGGTGTGTCGTTGCACGACAAACACATCGAGTTGATCGTGCGCCAGATGTTGCGGCGAGTGGCGGTCCAGGATCCGGGCGAGTCGTCGTTCTTGCCCGGCGAGCGGGTCGACTCAAAGCGCTTCGCCGACCTCAACCGCGAGCTTGCGCAAGAGGGTAAACACCCCGCAGAGGGACGCCCCGAACTGATGGGCATCACGAAGGCGTCGCTGGCGACCGACTCGTGGCTGTCGGCGGCGTCGTTCCAGGAGACCACCCGGGTTCTCACTGAGGCCGCGATCGAGGGCCGCTCCGACGGCCTGGTCGGCCTCAAGGAAAACATCATCATCGGCAAGTTGATTCCGGCGGGTACCGGCACCGAGGGCTATCGCGCAATTGGTATCGACGCACCCGACGCGGCTCCGATGGCGTTTTGGAGCTCCGACGACGGCGACCGCGACCTTGCCGCATGGCTGGCCGGCGAGTCAGAGGACGGTTCGTTCTCCGATGGCGTCGCCTCCTTTGGCGGCTGGGACGACGACGCCTCGTGGGGTGTGGGTGACGACTTCAGCGCCGAGGTCGCCGCTGTCGAGGCCGAGCTTCCCGAAGCGCCCGAGGGCGACTCCGCCGCTCAGTAACTCCGCGTCCGCCTCGCCTCGGTTATTGCCGGGGCGAGGCGGAGAATGCGGCGCGAGACTCATCCGGTGCGGGTGAGCGGCGATGTCTGATCCCGGCGCAACCGCCGACGATTCTGCGACGGTGCAGTGGGTCAGTGTCGAAGTCGGGACCGGGCGCGTGCGGCGTTGGAGCGAGTCACCCAGTGGCCGTCCCCCGGCCCGCGTGACGTGGCTAACAAACGACCAGCCCTTCGAGCCTCCTGTCTTTCCGGCTTGGCCAGCGGGCCAAGCCTCCCTCCCGGTGTCGATCCTTGTGCCCCAGTGGGCCGACTCGATGGCGTACTGGCCGCGAGGCTCGCAGTCAGACGTCGAGTACGAGTCCGACGTCGAGTACTTCGGCCGAGTGGTTGCGTCGATTGCGCAGGTGTTTGGTCCGACGCCGATCGTCGTGGGCGTGTGGGAAGGCGGGGGGTGGCTCCAGCGCCCACCGCCCGACACGGCGACTCTGTCCATAACCGCGCGGCGCTACTACCTGTGCGACGCAGTTCTCGGCGATGACCTGTGTTTCACGAGTGGCTTCGGCGGTCGCAAACCGATCGAGCTCTTCTGGCCACCGACATTGGACTGGTGTTTTGCGTTCGACATCGACCTAGTGAGCGCCGTCATCGGCTTCCGATGCGCCGTCGCCACCCATGTGAGCGCTCTCGCCGGCGTTTCCCCGCTCGACCCCCACGCCCCAACCACCCACCTCGGCCTCCGCTGAGCGCCAAGTGCCGAGGGATGGGTTGCGAAGTCTCGACAACGCGGCCTTGCCGGCTGCGAAGCTCATCGAGTGCACGGACCGTCCTGTAGTTGTGATGAGTGCCATAGGCGGTTGGAGCGCTTTGCTGAAGCGCTTGTTTGTCGAGACCTCGACGCGCATGTCGTTGGTCGCGACGACGGCTCCCGCGGCCGGATGGTCGATTCGCTGCTGAGACTCCCGGACGGCCGGACGGTGGCTCTTGAGGTGACCCGACTTGCTGACCGTGCCGGCATGGAGCTGAAGGCTGGCTTCGCCGCGACGAGCGCGAAGCTGAAGTCTGCACTCGAGCGCGTTGAGTCGGAGCGGGCATGGCGGGTGGTGGTGAGCGGGCCTTGCCGCTTGAAGTCTGTGCAGCGCCACCTTCCTGCGGTTATCGAAGAGTGCATTCGCGCCGGGGTTGAAAATCCGAATGTCCTCCCCGACCCGATCTGGGATACCCCGCCCTTTCGTTGGCTTGCGGCCCACCCTGTCAGAGTCGCTGCCTGGGCCCCCCACAAGCGCTGCCCGCCGGGCTCGGTCGTCCTAGTTGAGCCACCGCTTTCAGGTTTCGTTGAGTCGATTGAAGGGCTGCCCAGCTGGCTCTCCAGCCGGCTGACGCAAACCGATCTAACCCGCAAGATCGCGAAACTCACCGACGCGGACTGTGACCAACGACACTTGTTTCTATGCGTGGAGGAGTCCGGCTCCTCCTTCGGAATCTGGGATCGGTTGGCTTGTAGCGAGGACGTTCCGGCCGGATGTCCCGAACTCCCGGCCGTGCTGGATTGCGTTTGGCTGGCCACTAGGTTTCAGTCAGCGAAGTTGTTGTGGTCGCGATCGCGGGGCTGGGCGCGAGTTCCGTTAGATCAGGCCGTGGGTACAACGCCGCGCACTGAGGATCTCCTGGCTGCGATGTTTCGACGGGCTTGACATGTACGCGTCCCCGAGTTGCCAGCTTCTCGGTCACGAGGTTGGCGCCCGGGGCGTGGAGGCCTTAGGATTGCAGGTCCCCTGTGGGCGGCCGGAGTTTGAGTTCGTCGCCCCCACTCGAGAGGTTTCTGTGCCCACTATTCAGCAGCTGGTGCGTAAGGGTCGTCAGGCCAAACGCTACAAGTCGAAGACCCCGGCCCTTAAGGGTTCGCCGCAACGTCGTGGCGTGTGCACGCGTGTGTACACGGTCACCCCGAAGAAGCCGAACTCCGCCATTCGTAAGGTCGCCCGTGTGCGCCTGTCGAGCGGCGTCGAGATCACGGCCTACATCCCTGGCGAAGGCCACAACTTGCAAGAGCACTCGATCGTGCTCGTTCGTGGTGGCCGTGTGAAGGACCTGCCGGGTGTTCGTTACAAGGTGATCCGCGGCACGCTCGACACTCAGGGCGTGCGTGACCGCAAGCAGGCTCGCAGCCGTTACGGCGCAAAGAAAGGCTGATCCGTGCCTCGTAAAGGTGCAGCTCCGCGTCGGGAACTCACTCCCGACCCGATGTATCGCTCGATCGTCGTCACCCAGCTCATCAACAAGGTGTTGTTGCGCGGGAAGCGTTCGTTGGCCGAGAAGATCGTTTACGACGCACTGAGCATCGTCGCAGAGAAGACGGGTTCAGAACCGATTGCGATCTTGAAGCGGGCGGTCGACAACACCCGCCCCGCGCTTGAGGTGCGTTCACGCCGAGTCGGTGGTGCGACCTACCAGGTTCCGGTCGACGTGCGCCCCCGCCGCGCGACCACGCTGTCGATCCGCTGGCTTGTCACCTTCGCGCGCAACCGTCGTGAGAAGACCATGGCCCAGCGCCTTGCCAACGAGTTGCTCGATGCTGCCAACGGCATTGGCAACGCAGTAAAGCGTCGTGAAGACATGCACAAGATGGCTGAGTCCAACAAGGCCTTCGCGCACTACCGCTGGTAGTCCGCCGCACGCTCTCGCATCGACGCCCTCGCCTAGCGGGGGCGTCTGCGCGTCCACACGGCGCCCCAAGTCCCCACCCACGATCCCGAACTAACACCCAAGAGAAACGACCATGGCTAAAAGAGAGTTCCCCCTCGCCAAGACCCGCAACATCGGGATCATGGCCCACATCGACGCCGGCAAGACGACCACGACCGAGCGCATCCTCTTTTACACCGGGCGTACCTACAAGATCGGTGAGGTGCACGAAGGCGCGGCGACGATGGACTGGATGGTCCAGGAGCAAGAACGTGGCATCACGATCACGTCGGCTGCGACCACCTGTCGCTGGCGCGACTGCTGGATCAACATCATCGATACCCCCGGCCACGTCGACTTCACGATCGAGGTCGAGCGGTCGTTGCGTGTGCTCGACGGTGCCGTCGCGGTGTTCGACGGCGTTGCTGGCGTCGAACCGCAGACCGAAACCGTGTGGCGCCAGGCCAACAAGTACGGCGTGCCCCGTATGTGTTTTGTGAACAAACTCGACCGCGTCGGCGCCGACTTCTATGCCGCCGTTGACTCGATCAAGAATCGCCTCGACGCGACGGTGGCGGTTTTGCAGTTGCCGATCGGTACCGAGGCTGATTTCAAAGGCGTCGTCGACCTGCTCGCGATGAAAGCGTTGATCTGGACCGGCGACGAGAACGGTGCGGTGTTCAACACCGAGGACATCCCCGCTGATCTGGCCGACGACGCTGCCACCTGGCGCCAAGAGCTCATCGACACGCTGTCGCTCAACGACGAGAGCCTGCTCGAGAAGTTCATCGGCGAAGAAGAGATCACCGTCGACGACCTGCAAAGGGCCATCCGCGCCCAAACGATCGCGGGTCACGTTGTGCCGGTCTTGTGCGGCACGGCCTTTAAGAACAAAGGTGTTCAGCCCTTGCTCGACGCCATCGTCGACTACCTGCCGAGCCCGATCGACATCCCGCCGACCAAGGGCACCCACCCCCGCACCGAGGCGGAGATGGAGCGCCCGACTGCCGACGACGCCCCCTTCTCCGCGTTGGCGTTCAAGATCATGAGCGACCCCTACGTCGGCAAGCTCACGTACTTCCGCGTCTACTCGGGTTCGATCGAGGCGGGTAGCGGCGTGCTCAACTCGACCACCGAAAAGAAAGAGCGTGTGGGTCGTCTGCTGCAGATGCACGCGAACCACCGTGAGGACAAAGAGGCGGTCTTCGCTGGCGACATCGTCGCGGCCGTCGGGTTGAAGGCGACGGGCACCGGCGACACGTTGTGTGACCCCGACAACCCCATCGTCTTGGAGAAGATGGAGTTCCCCGAGCCCGTGATCCACGTCGCGGTGGAGCCGAAGACCAAAGCCGACCAGGACAAACTCGGCAAGGCATTGCACGCGTTGTCAGAAGAGGACCCGACTTTCCGGGTTCGTACCGACGAGGAGACCGGGCAAACGATCATCGCCGGCATGGGCGAGTTGCACCTTGAGGTGCTCGTCGACCGGATGATGCGTGAGTTCAACGTCGACGCCAATGTCGGTAAGCCGCAGGTCGCCTACCGCGAAACGGTCCGCAAGACCGTCGAGAAGATCGAAGAGCGTTACATCCGCCAGTCCGGTGGTCGTGGTCAGTACGGCCACGTGGTGATCTCGCTCGAGCCGACGGGCCCCGGCGGCGGTTACGAGTTCGTCGACAAGATCTCCGGCGGTGTCATTCCCAAGGAATACATCCCCGCCGTCAACGCCGGGGTGCAGGACGCGATGAACTCGGGCGTGCTTGCCGGCTACCCGACCGTTGATATCCGGGTGAGTCTCACGTTTGGTTCGTACCACGACGTCGACTCCTCGGAAATGGCGTTCCGCATTGCGGGCTCGCTGGCGTTCAAGAAGGCCGCTCGGCAGGCAAGCCCGGTATTGCTCGAGCCGGTGATGGCCGTGGAGGTCGTTACTCCCGACGAGTACATGGGCGACCTCATCGGCGATCTCAACTCACGCCGTGGCCGCGTGGAGGGCATGGAGCAGCGCGGAAATGCCCAGGTCATCAGGGCTCAAGTGCCGCTTTCGGAGATGTTCGGCTACGCTACCGACCTTCGTTCGCGGTCGCAGGGCCGTGCCACGTACACGATGCACTTTGATTCCTACAGCGAAGTGCCCGAAAACATTGCCAAAGACATCGTTGCGCGGGTGCGCGGCGAATAGTCGGGCGTGTGATCGGTACCCTCGGTTCCTGAGTTCCCAGCAGTTCTTCACCCACTCGCACCAGCAATTCAAAGGAAGCACCCACAGCAATGGCCAAGCAGAAGTTCGAGCGCACCAAGCCTCACGTCAACATCGGCACGATGGGCCACATCGACCACGGCAAGACAACTTTGACCGCGGCGATCACCAAGGTGCTCCACGACGCGAACCCTACGGTCGCGTTTACTCCTTTTGATCAGATCGACAAGGCGCCTGAGGAAAAGGCCCGTGGCATCACGATCTCGATTGCTCACGTCGAGTACGAGACCGCCAATCGCCACTACGCGCACGTCGACATGCCTGGCCACGCCGACTATGTGAAAAACATGATCACCGGTGCGGCCCAAGTCGATGGTGCGATCTTGGTAGTGGCAGCAACCGACGGCCCGATGCCCCAGACACGTGAACACGTGGTGTTGGCTCGCCAGGTCGGCGTGCCCTACATCATCGTGGCACTCAACAAGTCAGACGCGGTCGACGACGAAGAACTGCTCGACTTGGTCGAACTCGAAGTTCGTGAGTTGCTGAAGGAATATGAGTTCCCCGGCGACGATGTCCCCGTCACGCGTGTGAGCGCACTCAAAGCTCTCGAAGGTGACGAGGCCTGGGCACAAAAGATCCTCGAGCTCATGGCCTCAGCTGATGAGTTCGTACCTGAACCCGAGCGTGACACCGACAAGCCGTTTTTGATGCCGATCGAAGACGTGTTCACCATCACTGGTCGTGGCACGGTGGTGACCGGCAAGATCGAACAAGGCATCGTCCGAGTAGGTGAAGAAGTAGAGATCGTCGGCCTTCGTCCGACGAGCAAGACCACCTGCACGGGTGTGGAGATGTTCCGCAAACTGCTCGACGAAGGTCAAGCAGGCGACAACGTCGGTGTGCTTCTTCGTGGCACCAAGAAAGAAGACGTCGAGCGTGGCCAGGTGTTGTGCAAACCCGGCTCGATCACTCCCCACACAACCTTTGAGGCCAACGTCTATGTGTTGACCAAAGAAGAAGGTGGACGTCACACCCCGTTCTTTAACAACTACCGCCCGCAGTTCTACTTCCGTACCACCGACGTCACCGGCATGGTGACTCTCGCGGGTGGCACAGAAATGGTTATGCCCGGCGACAACACCACCATGACCATCGAGCTGCAAAAGCCCATCGCCATGGACGACGGCTTACGTTTCGCCATTCGTGAAGGCGGACGTACCGTCGGCGCTGGTCGTGTGACCAAGATCCTCAAGTAGCACTGATGGCTCAACGAATCCGCATTCGCCTCAAGGCTTACGACCACGAGCTGATCGACACCTCGACACGCAAGATCGTCGAGACCGTCAACCGCACCAACGCAAAGGTGCGCGGTCCGATGCCGCTGCCGACCGACAAACACCGCTTTACCGTGATTCGGTCACCCTTCAAGGACAAGGACAGCCGCGAGCATTTCGAAATGCGGGTGCACAAGCGTTTGCTCGACATCGTCGACTCAACGCCGAAGACGATCGACGCGTTGCAACGTATCGACCTTCCCGCTGGCGTCGACATCGAAATCAAACTGCAACAGGCGTAGCCGCCGTCGCTATCGGCGTTCGAGCGACGCCGGTGCGACAAAGAATTGGCAGCGTCGGCTGAACTGGATTGTTGGGGTCGTTGTGCTCTAGGCTGTCGGGCCTGCTCGTCGCCGGCGCGACCTGTGGTCGTGATGGATCCGGGATGTCGCCGACGAGCGCACAGTGTTGGGTGAGTCGTGCGTGCGCGACTCATCAGGGAAGCAACTGACAGTCCGCGGTTGCCCAGCTTGCTGGGGACGCCGCGGCGAACCGATCGCAGCGCTCCGACGGTGAAGACCGGCGGAGCGCTCGTGTGACTGGACGAGATTCGAGATGGCAACCAAAGCGATCGTCGGCGAGAAGGTGGGCATGACCCACCTGTGGGACGACCAACAGCGCGTGGTACCCGTCACTGTTGTGCGGGTCGAGCCGCTGCGCGTCGTGCAGGTCAAGACCCCAGAGCGCGACGGGTACTCGGCTTTGCAAGTGACCTACGGCGTGAAGAAGGCGTCACGGGTCAACAAGCCCGAGGCCGGGCACTTCAAGGCCGCCAACGTGGAGCCCGGCGTGCGGCTGGTCGAACTGCGGTTGGACGACGTGAGCGGCTACAGCGTTGGCGATGAGATCAACGTGTCGGTGCTCGCAAAGGGCGAGATGGTCGACGTCACTGGCGTGAGCAAGGGCAAGGGTTTTGCCGGCGGTATGAAGCGGCACAACTTCCGCGGCCAAGGCGCCAGTCACGGCAACCACAAACACCACCGTGCGCCCGGATCGGTCGGCGCCTGCGCCACGCCGGCGCGTGTGTTTAAGGGCACGCGTATGGCCGGCCGTATGGGCGCCCAGCGTGTCACGACGCTCAACCTTGAAGTTGTCGAGGCCGACGTCGAGCGCAACTTGCTGCTGATCAAGGGCGCCTTGCCGGGGCCCCGAGGTGGCGTTGTGGTCGTGCGTAATGCCGTGAAGGGATCGAACTGATGGCGAGCCTGGAAGTTGTCACCGCAAGCGGCGCTGCAGCGGGCTCGGCCGAAGTGGCCGACGAATGGTTCGCCATTTCGCCCAACGTGCCGGTCATGCACCAAGTGGTGGTTGCCCAGCTCGCGGCCGCTCGCGCGGGTACCCAGTCGACCAAAACTCGCACCGAGGTGCGTGGCGGTGGACGTAAGCCGTGGCGCCAGAAAGGCACCGGACGTGCCCGGCAGGGTTCGACCCGGTCACCGCAGTGGGTCGGCGGCGGTGTGGCGCTTGGTCCCAAGCCGCGCAGCTACGCGCAGCGCACACCCAAAAAGATGATTCAGCTCGCCTTGCGTTCCGCGCTGTCTGACCGCGCTTCGGAAGGAAACATCCGGGTTGTCGACGCGTGGGAGTGGGAAACGCCGAAGACCAAGGAGGCAGTTGCTGCGCTAACGACCCTTGGCTTGAACGACACCAAGGTGTTGATGGTGCTCGGCGACGACGATCACGTTGCTGCCAAAGCGTTTGGCAACTTGCCCGCCGTGCAGCTCATCCACGCAGCTGAACTCAACGCCTACGACGTGTTGTGCAACGACGTGATCGTTTTCACACGCCAGACGTTGCCCGCGCAGGCTCCGACGACTGAGGTTGCCGAGCCGACCAAGAAGAAGTCGAGTAAGGCGCCCGTCGAAGAGCCAGAGGCTGCCGAGGCGAGTGCTGAGGTCGCGCCCGAGACGAGTGAAAGCGACGAGAACTGATGGACCTAAGCACCGTCATCTTGCGACCCGTCATCTCGGAGAAGTCCTACGGGCTCGCCGAGCAGGGCGTGTACACGTTTTTGGTCGCACCCGAAGCCAACAAGACCCAAATTCGCCAGGCCGTTGAGGTCATGTTCGACGTGAAGGTCACCAAGGTCAACACGTTGAATCGGGAAGGCAAACGCAAGCGCAACCGTCGTAAGCCGACGTTTGGCAAGCGCCCCGATCGCAAACGTGCGTACGTCACCCTCGCCGCCGGCGAGCGCAAGATCGAACTTTTCCAGAGCTGAGGATCGCCTAGTCATGGCCTTGCGAAACCGAAAGCCCACGAGCGCCGGTCGGCGTTTTCAGAGTGTCTCGGATTTCTCCGAGATCACTCGGACGCGACCCGAACGCTCATTGGTCGAGCCCAAACCCTCAACGGGTGGTCGAAACAACCTTGGACGCAAAACGTCTCGCCACCGCGGCGGCGGCCACAAGCAGTTGTACCGGATCATCGACTTCAAACGAACGAAGGACCAGGTTCCCGCCAAGGTCGCGTCGATCGAATACGACCCCAATCGCAACTGCCGAATTGCGTTGTTGCACTATCTCGACGGCGAGAAGCGTTACATCCTCGCCCCCGAGAAACTGGGCGTGGGCGACATGGTGCAAAGCGGCCAGGGCTCCGACATCAAGCCCGGCAACGCGTTGCCGCTTCGTTACATCCCTGTCGGAACCACCGTGCACAACGTGGAGCTCAAGCCCGGCGCTGGCGGCAAGATGGCTCGCTCGGCGGGGATGTCGGTGCAGCTCGTCGCTAAGGAAGGCGTGTACGCCACGTTGCGTCTGCCGAGCACCGAAATGCGCCGGGTCCCGATCGACTGCCGCGCCACGGTTGGCACGGTGGGCAACTCAGAGGCCGAACTCATCAAGATCGGTAAGGCTGGTCGTAACCGCTGGAAAGGCGTGCGCCCGCAGAGTCGTGGCGTGGCGATGAACCCGGTCGATCACCCGCACGGCGGCGGCGAAGGCAAAACCTCAGGTGGCCGCCATCCGGTGTCGCCGTGGGGCAAGCCCGAGGGCCGTACACGCAATCCGCGTAAAGCAAGTTCCCAACTCATCATCCGTCGTCGCCGCGGTCGCGGCAGCCGGAGGTAATTCATGGCACGCAGTCTCAAAAAGGGCCCATTCGTCGACCAGCACTTGCTGTCGAAGGTGGACGCGCAAAATGCCGCCGGCGAAAAGAAGGTGATCAAGACCTGGTCACGGCGCTCCACGATCATTCCCGACATGGTTGGCCACACGATGGCCGTCCACGACGGGCGGCGCCACGTGCCGGTGTACTGCACCGAGGCGATGGTGGGTCACAAACTCGGCGAGTTCGCGCCGAGCCGGACCTTCAAGTACCACGCGGGTCAGGAAAAGAACGCGAAAGGCAAACGTCGCTGATGTCGGGTCCCAAGACCAACGAGCGTCCGGTTGCACGCCCCAACGGCGTGCGGGCCGAATTCACCGACCACGTGGGAACGCGCGCGGTGTTGCGCCATGCGCGTATGTCCGTGTTTAAGGTTCGCGAGGTTCTCGACCTCATCCGGGGCCACGACATCACGACGGCGTCGGACATTCTGCGTTTTTGTGAACGTGACGCGGCCACCGTCGTCGCCAAGCTGCTCGCGTCGGCGGTCGCCAACGCTGAACACAACGACAACGTTCCCTCCGAAGAGCTTTACGTTTCGGCCTGTTTCGCCGACGGCGGCTCGTCGTTGCGCCGCTTTCGCCCTCGGGCACGAGGCCGCGCAGGCCGGATCCATAAGAAGACCTGCCACATCACCATCATCGTGACCCGCTTGCCCGAAGGCGAGCTCGAGGTCCGTCAGGCGCAAGTTGTCGAGAGCCGTGCCCGCCGTACCGCTGGTCAGCGTCGCCGTGACCGTCGTGAGGAGGCCGCGGCAGCCGCAGCCGAGACGGCTGAGGCCACCGAGTCGGAGGCCAGCGACACGCTCGATGAGGAGTCAGACGCCGAGGTGTCCGAAATGACAGAGGACGCCGCCGCCGACGCCGAAACGAGCGACGACGAAACGACCGACTCCGAGTCGGGCGAGGTCACCGACGAGGCCGACGGCGACAGCGAGGGCCAGAACAACAGCGAGGAGAGTGCCTGATGGGGCAGAAAGTCAACCCGTACGGCTTTCGCCTCGGTGTCACCACCGACTGGAAGTCGCGCTGGTTCGCCGAACGTGGCGACTACCGCAACTACTTGATCGAGGACCGCAAGATCCGCGAGCTGTTCGCTAACGAACTGCCGCGCGCCTTCATCTCCCGTATCGAGATCGAACGGACCCGAGATCGACTGAAGATCGACGTGTTCACTGCCCGTCCGGGCATTGTGATCGGTCGGCGCGGCTCGGAGGCCGAGCGGATGAAGTCCGCCCTGGCCAAACTCACGGGCAACCCGCGAGTCCAACTGAACATCAACGAGATCAAGCAGCCCGAACTCGACGCGGCGCTGATCGCCGAAGGCGTCGCCGAGCAGCTCTCAAACCGAATCGCGTTTCGTCGTGCGATGAAACGTGCGGTGCAAACGGCGCAGAAGGCTGGCGCTCTCGGTATCCGGGTGCAGTGTTCGGGCCGCCTCGGTGGCGCCGAAATGTCACGTTCTGAGTGGTACCGCGAAGGTCGGGTTCCGCTGCACACGCTGCGCGCTGATGTCGACTACGGATTCCGCGAGGCACGGACCACCTTTGGCCGCATTGGCGTAAAGGTGTGGATTTACAAGGGCGATATCTTGCCCTACCGCACCTCGAACGACGACAAGATCCGTCGTGAGGCGGCTATGGCCGCTGGCGAGAGCGCGGGCGAACCACGTCGGCGCCAGGTTGTGTCGGCAGGCGGCGGCAAACGTAAGCCCGAAGCCGCACCTGCCCAGCCGGGAGCCGACAGTGCCGCCGAGGTTGAGGTCGAAGCCAAACCCATCGTCGGTGAGGCGTCACCCGAGCTCGAAGCCCTGTTGGCCGAAGAAGAAGCCATCGAGCGCAACCTTCGTCAGCACCACGAGACGCCCCATTTCCGGCCGGAGGCTGACTGACCATGTTGATGCCGAAGAAGGTCAAGTACCGCAAGCCCCAGCGCGGGCGTAATCGCGGCATGGCCAAGGGTGGAACCGCCGTTAACCACGGCGATTTCGGGATCCAGGCCCTCGAGGCCGGTTGGATCACCGCTCGCCAAATCGAAGCCGCCCGTATCGCCATGACCCGCCACGTTCGTCGTGGCGGCAAGGTCTGGATCAACATCTTCCCGGACAAGGCCGTAACCGAAAAGCCTGCCGAAACCCGCATGGGATCAGGCAAAGGCAGCCCCGAACGTTGGGTCGCTGTGGTCAAGCCCGGCCGAGTCATGTTTGAACTGGGCGGAGTCCCCGAGACGCTGGCCAAAGAGGCGCTGAGTCGGGCGATCCAGAAACTGCCGATCAAGGCGAAGATCATTCCCCGCAACCCGGAGGTGCTGGTCTGATGGCCGACGAGCGCAACGACATCAACGACTTGCGTGGCATGTCCGACGCTGCGTTGCTGCAGGCCCTCGACGAGGCGCGTCAGGACCTGTTCAACCGCCGCTTCCAATACGCCTCGGGCCAGTCCGACAAGTCGGCCGGACTTCGAGAAGGCCGGCGTTCGGTGGCTCGGCTGCTCACGCTCAAACGCGAGCGCGAGATCGCCGCGGCCGAGGCCCAGCAAGGCGTGGCCCAGGAAGCCGGAAAGGCATAACCATGAGCGACGAGAACGAAAACAGCGAAACGATGGACGACAACACCGCCCCCGATGCGGCCCCCGCTGCCACTGAGGGCACGAGTCGGCCCAACGGCCGCAAGACCCGCGAGGGCATCGTCGTGTCGGCCGCGATGAACAAGACGCTGGTGGTCACGGTCGTCAATCGTGTTCGCCACCGTGTTTATTCAAAGACCGTGCAGCGCACCACGCGGCTCTACGTCCACGACGAGACCAACGACGCCAAGGTTGGCGATCGGGTACGTGTCGCGGAGATTCGCCCGATGTCCAAACTCAAGCGCTGGCGTCTGGTCGACGTAGTGGAGCGTGCCCGATGATCCAGCAGGAAAGCCGCCTGCGGGTGGCCGACAACAGCGGCGCCCGCGAGGTGTTGTGCATCAAGGTTCTCGGTGGTTCCCGCCGCCGATACGCCTCGATCGGCGACGTGTTCGTTGCAACCGTGAAGGACGCGACGCCGGGCGCGAACGTCAAGAAGGGCGATGTCGTCAAGTGCGTGGTGGTCCGCACCCGCAAGGAGCGTCGCCGCCCCGACGGCAGCTATATCCGTTTTGACGAAAACGCTGCGGTTCTGATCAACGATCAAATGCAGCCCCGCGGCACACGCATTTTCGGCCCCGTTGGCCGCGAGCTTCGCGACAAGAAGTTCATGCGCATCGTGTCGTTGGCGCCGGAGGTTCTATGAAAATCCGCAAGGGCGACCACGTCCAGGTGTTGCGCGGCAAAGACCGCGGGCGCGAAGGCGTTGTGCTTGCCGCTCATCCCAAGGACCAAACCGTTGTGGTTGAAGGTGTGAACGTGGCGCGTAAGTCAAAACGTTCGACCAACCCGAACCAGCCGGGCGGCATCATCGACAAGGGCATGCCGTTGCCCGTGTCGGCGGTGGCCTTAGTGGTCAAGGGCAAGCCCACGCGTGTTGGTTACGAGTTCGACGACAAGGGCAACAAGATTCGCATTGCCCGCCGGACCGGGAAGGCCGTGTGATGACCACTGCCACCCGCCCCCGTTTGGCCGTGCGCTTCCGCGAGGAGCTGGCGCCAGCCCTGAAGGACTCGCTCGGCCTCGACAACGTGATGGAGATCCCGCGCCTCGACAAGATCGTCGTGTCGATGGGCGTTGGCCGTGCCACACAGCAAGCGAGCCTGATCGACGCTGCAGTGCGCGACCTCGAGACCATCACGGGTCAGAAGGCCCTCGTTACCAAAGCAAAGAAGTCGATCGCGAGCTTCAAGCTCCGTGAAGGCGTGTCGATCGGCGCGATGGTCACATTGCGTGGCGACCGTATGTACGAGTTCTTCGATCGCCTCGTCGCAATTGCGATCCCACGAATTCGCGACTTCCGAGGTTTGCCCTCCCGTAGTTTCGACGGACGCGGCAACTACACGTTTGGAGTCGCCGAACAGTTGATGTTCCCTGAGATCGATTACGACAAGGTCGATCAGACGAGAGGGATGAACATCACCATCGTCACCACTGCCCGCACTGACGCCGAAGGCCGAGCACTGCTCGACGCGTTCGGTTTCCCGTTCCGCCGCGAAGGTTGAGAAATGGCTAAGAAAGCGCTGATTCAAAAGCAGCAGCGGACTCCGAAGTTCAAGGTCCGCGCCTACACGCGCTGCCGCCGGTGCGGCCGGCCGAAGGCCGTCTTCCAGCGATTCGGGCTCTGCCGGATTTGTTTGCGGGAGATGGTTCACGCTGGCGAAGTGCCTGGCGTCACGAAGGCCAGTTGGTGAGGGGGCCTCATGGCATTAACTGACCCGATTGCCGACATGCTCACCCGCATCCGCAACGCCAACGTCGTGTACCACGACACGGTGAAGATGCCCTCGAGCAAGGTCAAAGAAGCGCTCGCAGAGATCCTGCGCCGTGAGGGCTACATCGACGGGTTTTCCGTCGCTGACGCCTCCGATCGGCCAGGAAAGGTGCTGGAGATCCAAATGAAGTACTCGCCGGATCGCAAACGCACCATCTCTGGACTGCGTCGCGTGTCCAAGCCCGGTTTACGCGTGTACACCCACGCCGAGGCGCTGCCTCGTGTGTTGGGTGGACTCGGCGTCGCCGTGTTGTCGACCTCACAGGGTCTCCTCACCGACCGCGAGGCGCGCCAGCGCCACGTGGGTGGTGAAGTGCTCTGTTACGTGTGGTGAGGTTCTGATGTCTCGAATTGGTCGTGCACCTATCGCCGTACCAGCGGGCGTCGACGTGAAAGTCGACGATCGTGAGCTCACCGTGAAGGGCCCGAAAGGGACCCTGACTCGTTCGTTGCCGGGCGAAATCACGGTGCGTTCCGACGAGGGCTCGTTGGTGGTCGAACGTCCCAACGACGAACGTCAAAGCCGTGCGCTGCACGGGTTGACGCGTTCGCTCGTCAACAACATGGTGATCGGCGTCACCAACGGGTTCGCCAAAGAACTTGAGATCGTCGGCGTCGGCTACCGAGCCGCTGCGCAGAACCCGAGCAAGCTTGAACTCGCCTTGGGGTTCAGCCACCCGGTGTCGGTGGAGGCTCCCGACGGCATCACGTTTGAAGTTCCCGCGCCCACTCGTGTGATCGTGCGTGGGATCGACAAGGAAGCCGTTGGCCAGGTCGCGGCCAACATTCGCAAGATCCGCAAGCCCGAGCCCTACAAGGGTAAGGGAGTCCGGTACGCAGGCGAACGTGTCTTGCGTAAAGCCGGCAAGACCGGAAAGTGATTGCCCGATGAGCGCCTCAAGAGCCACTCAACGGACCCGTCGTCACCTGCGGGTTCGCAAGAAGGTGGCGGGTACTCCGGCCCGCCCGCGTTTGGCTGTTTTCCGGTCGAACAAACACATCTCGGCCCAGGTCATCGACGACGTCGCTGGCCGCACGTTGGCCGCTGCGAGCACCGTCGAGGCCGACCTGCGTGGTGGCGCGACGGGAAACATCGACGCCGCCAAGGCGATCGGCAAAAAGGTTGCAGAGCGCGCCAAAGCAGCTGGCGTGTCGAGCGTGGTTTTTGACCGCGGGGGCAACCGTTACCACGGGCGCGTCGCTGCACTCGCCGACGCAGCTCGTGAAGAAGGACTGGAGTTCTGATGGCCGACGGCATGAATCAATTCGAAGAGCGGGTCATCAAGATCAACCGCGTGGCCAAGGTCGTTAAGGGCGGTCGTCGGTTCTCCTTCACGGCCCTGGTGGTCGTAGGCGACAAGGCCGGCAAGGTTGGCCTCGGCTACGGCAAGGCCAAAGAAGTTCCCGGTGCGATCCAAAAGGCTGTCGAAGAGGCGAAACGAGCCATGGTCGCGGTGCCGCTCGCGGGATCCACGATTACGCACGCGAACATGGGCGAACACGGCGCATCGCGTGTGTTGCTGAAGCCCGCCGCTCCCGGTACCGGAGTTATCGCCGGTGGTGCCGCGCGTGCCATCCTCGAAGCAGCGGGCGTGCACGACATCTTGGCGAAGTCGCTGGGCGCGTCGAATCCGATCAACGTGGCGCGTGCCACCCTCGACGGGCTAAAGACATTGCGTAACCCTGAAGAGGTTGCCGCGTTGCGTGGGAAGTCCGCGGTCGAGGTTGCTCCAGCTGGCGTGTTGCGCGCGTGGAAAGAGTCACAGCGCCGTTCCAAGGGTGAGGTTGCCTGATGGCTCTGTCAGTTACTCAAGTTCGTTCCGCGATCGCCACCAAGCCGAAGCAGCGTGCGACGTTGCGCGCGCTGGGTCTGCGTGGCATCGGTCGCAACAACGTGTTGCCTGATCGCCCGGAGATTCGGGGGATGATCGCTCGCGTCCCGCACCTGGTTCGTGTCGACGAAGTGTCCGACGAAGAACTGAAGGCCTGAGTCCTTTCGGACTCGAAGGAGACTTATGAAGATTCACGACTTAGCCCCCGCACCGGGCTCTAACCGCCGGCGCAAACGCGTCGCGCGCGGTATCGGCGGCAAGGGTGGCAAGACCGCAGGCCGTGGCACCAAGGGTCAAGGCGCACGCGACACGATTCCCGCCGGTTTCGAAGGCGGCCAGCTGCCGTTGGCGAAGCGGTTGCCGTATTTGCGTGGGTTCAACAACCCGTTTCGCGTCGAGTACCAACCGATCAACCTCGACACGCTCTCGGCTCTCGATGAAGCCGAGATCACCCCTGCGGTGCTGCACGCTCACGGCTTGATTTCCAAGGGCGCGCTGGTGAAGGTGCTCGGCCGAGGCGAGTTCAGCGGCAAAGCCACTGTCAAAGCCCACGCGTTCTCTGCGGCAGCCGTCACGGCTATCGAGGGCGCAGGCGGTACCGTGGAGCGCATCCCGCTCCCGTGGGCCGTGCGCCGTCCGGCCCAGGGCAGCGCACTTACCAACCGCTGATCGGAGTCGCGTTGTCCGCAACGGTGTTGTTTGCATCCAGCGGTGCTGGGACCGCGCTTAAGGCGGCAGGGATCGTGCTGCTCACGGCGCTCTCCATCGCCGTGGCCGTTTATGTGTGGCGTGTCCTCAAGGTGGCCGACCTTCGTAAGAAGGTCCTCTTTACCTTGGGCGTGATTGCGCTCTATCGGTTTGGGTCGCACATTCCGCTGCCCTATATCGACCACGCGGCGGTGCGTCAGCTCACCGACACCGACAACTCGAGTGGCACGCTCGCGCTTTTGAACCTGTTTTCGGGCGGCGCGCTCACCAGATTTTCGTTGTTCTCGCTCGGGATCATGCCCTACATCACCTCGAGCATCATCATGCAGCTGCTCGGTGTGGTGATCCCCCGGGTCGAGATGTGGCAAAAGCAGGGCGCAGTCGGCCAACGCAAGATCACACAGTGGACTCGGTACCTGACAGTTGCTCTCGCGCTCCTGCAGGCCACGGGTCTGACGTTCCTGTTCAACAACCCCGACGCCACGGCCTTCTTCGGTGGTTCTGCCGGCGTCGACCTGATCAAGGTCTACAACTTGCCGCGGGTCGCCTTGATCGTGCTCACTGTTACCGCGGGCACTGCGCTCATCATGTGGCTCGGCGAACTGATCACCCAAAAGGGCATCGGCAACGGCATGTCGGTGTTGATCTTCTCGTCTGTCATATCGAGCCTTCCGGCCGAGGGCAGCAACGTGAAGGCTCAGGCCGGGTGGGGCTGGTTCATCGGCATCATGATCCTGGCCTTGTGTCTGATCTTTGCGATCATCTACATGGAGCTCGGACAACGTCGCATCACGGTCCAATATGCGAAGCGCGTCGTTGGGCGCCGGCAGTACGGCGGCGGAAGCACCTACATCCCACTCAAAGTCAATCAGGCTGGTGTGATTCCGATCATCTTTGCCAGTTCGGTTCTTTATCTGCCGACTTTGCTCACGACGATCTTGCCCTCCGATGGCTTCTGGGGCGACGTCTCGGCGTGGCTTGACCGCAACGTGGTGGCCTCCACTTCGTTGTGGAACATGGCCTTTTTGGCCGTGCTGATCATCTTTTTCGCCTACTTCTACACGGCGATCAGTTTCGATCCGCAGACTCAGGCCGACAACATCCGCAAGCAGGGTGGTTACATTCCCGGCATTCGTCCGGGCCCGCCAACCGTGCAGTATCTGAAGAAGGTCCTCGATCGCATCACACTGCCGGGCGCGTTGGCCATCGCCGTCATCGCGTTGTTGCCGCAGATCGTGTTCAAACTCAAGGACCTGCAGAACTTCCCCTTCGGCGGCACATCGATCCTCATCGCGGTCGGTGTCGGCCTCGAAACGGTGAAGCAGATCGACAGTCAGCTGATGATGCGTAACTACGAGGGATTCCTCAAGTAGGGCTGGGGTGATCCCGGGCATCCGCCTCGTCATCCTCGGTAAGCAGGGTGCGGGGAAGGGCACGCAGTGCGTGTTCCTGTCGCATCACTACGTCGTACCCCACATCTCCACGGGAGAGATGTTGCGTCGCGCCGCGAAGACGGGCACAGAGCTGGGTCTACAAGCCAAGGACTTCATGGACCGCGGCGAGTTGATCCCCGACGACTTGATGATCGGCCTCGTCGCGGAGCGGCTCAACGAGCTCGATGTGCGTACTCGGGGCTTTCTGCTCGACGGTTTTCCTCGTACGGTCCAGCAAGCCGAGGCACTCGACTCGATCTTGACCGACTACCCCCTCGACGCGACGTTGGACTTGGCGGTCCCGACAGAGATCGTGGTGAAGCGTCTCGCTGGTCGGCTGGTGTGTCGTGACTGCGGCACGACCTACCACGAGGAGGACAGTCCACCTGCTCGAGCATGGGCCTGTGACAACTGTGGCGGCCCGATCATGCGCCGCGCCGACGACAACGAAGACGCGATCCGCCGCCGGCTTGCTTTGTACGAGGAACAGACCGCACCGCTCATCGACTGGTACGGCACCCGTGGCCAGCTCGTGACCATCGACGGCCTCGGCCAACCTGAGACGGTGTTCGAACGAGCCGTCGCGGCCCTAGAAGCCCACCGCGGCAGCGAATCCCCCAACGCCTGATTGGCCCCTGCTCAGGCGAAGCTGCGTGTCGGGCTGACGCCCTACGACTCGTGCCGCGTGGGCGAAGGCGTCGAGCTACGAGTGTCCGGGCGCTGCGCGGGATGTCCCCGCTCTCGGTCTCGCGAGGGCCCGACGAGCATGGGCACGGTTCGGTCGAGCGTGCGGGGCAGACGTGTGGTGAGCGGCGGTTACCAGGCGAAGCGTTCTTCGTGCAGGCAGTTAGGTGGGTGGCCGAGGGCAAGCAGAGAGTCGCGCACCGCGTCTGACATCGGGGCGGGTCCACACAGGTAGACGTCGCTGTCGGCGATGTCGGGCACGATCTGTACGAGCGACGACGGCCCGAGCAGGTCGTCGGCGTCACCCAACAGGTAGTAGAGGTTGGCCCGTCGGCGTGTTGCGATCGCTTCGAGTTCGTCGCGGAACAACACATGCTCCGGACCGCGAGCGCGGTAGATCAAAGTCAGGTCCTGGGTTGCCCGAAGTGGCAAGGTCTCAAATAGGCAACGCAGCGGCGTTATCCCGACACCCCCTGCGATCAGCACGACGTTGTCACGCGACCGTTTGCGTGCGGTCATTGCGCCGTAGGGACCTTCGGCCAGTACCCACGTGCCGACCGCAATTGTTTGCAGCGCGCGGGAGCTGTCGCCGAGGGCTTTTACCGTTAGACGCAGCCGCGTGTCGGAGGCGGGTGCCGACAGGCTGAACGGGTGCGCCGTCGACCAATGATCCGGGGTCAGGAAACGCCAGCGGAAGAACTGGCCCGGCTGGGCATCGAGTTCACGCAAGTGTTGACCCTCGATTTCGATGCTCACGACGTCGGGCCCCTCTTGGGTGACGCCAGCGACGCGGAGTCGGTGCCGCGCTGCCTGGCGCATCGGCGCCACAACGCGGTGTCGGAGCAGCAACGTCGCTACGTGTAAGTAGAGAAGCGCCCATGCCACTTGCAGCCACCTGTGGCCCGCCACATCGGGGCCCGCGAGTTGGTGCGAAAACGACAGGGCGACGCCGATGTAGGTGAGCAGGTGTAAGGCATGCCAACGTTCGTACGACATCGCCTTTCGAGCTGCTCGCATCGACCCGATGCCGACGGCAACCAACATGATCGTGCCAACCGTCGCGCCGATGAGACCTGGAAAACCAAGGACATGGCGTATCGACGTAGCGATGCTCTCGCGGCGCGAGTCGCTCCACGCCATCAGCGCGGCCACGGCGTGGACGAGCGTGGCGATGATCACAAGGCGCCCGCCGCGCGCGTGCCAGCGGGCCAACACGTCGGCGCCCACGCCTCGTTCCAAGCTCGGGGCCCGTGACATCAGCGCGAGCAAGACCAACACGCCGTATCCGGCGAGCATCCCGCAGATGTGCGCTGTCAACGGCGCGAGACGTACCGGCGCGGGTAGGTCGAACGCGATCCAAATTGGCCACCAGGTGACGAGCGCGGCGCCCAGGCCGATGAGCACGAGCACGTCGACAGGGTGCAGGGTGAACCCCCGCGGCGTGGATCGACTCGGCGCGTTGGTCTGCGGATCCAACTGAAGTGTCATCGCCGTCGCCGACCGGGCTGTCGTACGGATCCCGAGCCCTGGTTGCGCTCGGCGGGCGTCGTTTCTGCCGCGACAGCGTCGGAGGCCATCGCGGGCTCAGCGGGCAGATCGACAGCGCCGGGAAGGCCCGGCTCGGCCGTGGTCGCGCCGGTAGTAACGAGGTCGCCCGCAGTTGTTTCGCCGGAGGTTGTTTCGCCTGGCGTTGCTCCAGCCAGCGCAGCGTCGCTGACCGGGTCGATCGCAGCCTCGTCCTGTGTCACCTCGTCCTGGGTCACCTCGTCCTGTGTCACCTCATCAAGCGTCAGCCCGTCCTGCGTTGGTCCGCCTTGCACGGGGTCGTCCGCGGTTGGTTCAGTCGTGGTTTGCCCAAATTGCCCCGGCTGTGTGGATTCGGACACGGCGAGCGGGTCCGCAGCGGCGCCAGCAGGACCGGGTGGTTGGGTCGCGGACGGAGGAGGATCGGTTGGCGTTACCGGCGACACCGACGGCGCGTTGAGTCCGATCCAGGCTCCGACCACTGTGGCGAGCGCCGAGAGGGTCACCGTTTGCCGCCGGACTCGCCGGTGGAAGTTGCGCGAACCGACATCGACTCGCCGGCGCCTCGACACGATGGCGTCGGGGTGCAGGGCTGTTCGCTCGATCGTCGTGTTCATCGGGCCCAGCGCCAGTCAGTGTTTGACGGCGACGTGGAGGTAGTCGCGTCCCTCCGCGTGTGGTCGATCTGTACTGCTGTCGAGGTGTCCACCAAGACCCTTTCGTCGTGACGCGATCGTTCGTGCTCGTGGTGCCAAGCCGCGAGCGCCTCAATCGTGCAGCCGCTTGGTAAGCCGCGGGCCAAGCAATCGTGAGAAATTGGTGAGAGCCGCCCGGTCGACCGCACGAAGTGCCAGCTGTCGGACCGTGCGCTCGGGCGCGGGACCGCCGCGGGCCGGGTGGCGAAGTAGCCGTGGTTCTTGGAAAGCGCCCTTTGGCGGCCGATTGTTACGCTGGCGCTGACGTCGACTTTTCCTCTTTGGCGCGCTGGGGAGGGGAGCGCTAGGCTGGCTAGCCGTCCCTAACGCGGGTTTGTGCGCCCGCGCGCGGTGTCCCATCCCTTGTGGAGGTTGTCCTGCCGAAGCCAAAAGACGACACCATCGTGCTCGAAGGCACGGTGATCGAGGCGCTCCCGAACGCGATGTTCCGGGTCGAACTCGAAAATGGCCACAAGGTGCTGGCGCACATCTCCGGCAAGATGCGGATGCACTACATCCGAATCCTGCCCGGCGACAAGGTCCAAGTAGAAGTCACCGCCTACGACCTCAATCGTGGGCGAATCACATATCGCTACAAGTAGCTCGGCTTTTGCCCGCGCAGTAGTTGATCAGCCAAGTAACCGTCGACTGTCGGTGATCACGAAGGAAACCATGAAGGTCCGACCAAGTGTGAAGAAGATGTGCGAGAAGTGCCGGGTGATCCGTCGGCACGGCCGCGTCCAAGTCATCTGCACCAACCCGCGCCACAAGCAACGGCAGGGCTGAGTAGTGGCTCGTATTGCCGGCGTCGACATTCCCCGCGACAAGCGGGTGGAAGTGTCGCTCACATACATCTTCGGAATCGGCCGCACTACGGCGCAAAAGGCGTGCGCGGCAACCGAGATCAACATCGACACGCGGGTGCGCAACCTGACCGACGATGAGGTCCAGCGCCTGCGCGTGTGGATCGAGGCCAACGTCACCGTCGAGGGCGATCTGCGCCGCGACGTGATGCAAGACATCAAACGTAAAGTCGAAATTGGCTGTTACCAAGGCCTGCGGCACCGACGCAACCTTCCGGTGCGCGGCCAGCGCACGCACACCAATGCCCGCACTCGTAAGGGCCCACGCAAGGCGATTGCCGGCAAGAAGAAGGTCAGGAAGTAATGGTTCAGAAGTCCAAACCCGGTCAGCGCCGTCCGCGGCGTCGTGAGCGGCGCAACGTCCCCGTCGGCGTGGCGCACATCAAGAGTTCGTTCAACAACACGATCGTGTCGATCACCGATCCCGACGGCAACGTGGTGTCGTGGGCCTCGGCCGGAACGGTCGGCTTCAAGGGCAGCAGGAAGTCCACGCCGTACGCCGCGCAGATGGCCGCGGAATCGGCGGCTCGCCGGGCAGCCGAACAGGGCATGCGCCGGGTTGACGTTGTTGTGAAGGGCCCGGGTTCGGGCCGAGAGACAGCGATTCGTTCGTTGCAGGCCGCCGGGCTCGAGGTCGGCGGAATCAAAGACGTGACGCCGGTGCCGCACAACGGCTGCCGTGCTCCGAAGAGGCCGAGGATCTGATGGCGCGTTACACGGGTCCGGTGTGTCGTTTGTGCCGCCGGGAGAAGATGAAGCTGTACCTAAAGGGTGCCAAGTGCGACACGATGAAGTGTCCAGTTGAGAAGCGCCCGTACCCGCCGGGACAACACGGCCGCGGTCGCATCCGCGAGTCCGAGTACATGTTTCAGCTGCGCGAGAAGCAAAAGGCGCGTCGTATCTACGGCGTGCTTGAGCGGCAGTTCCGCCAGATTTATGCCGACGCAAACCGTCTCGACGGCATTACCGGCGAGAATCTGCTTCGTTTGTTGGAGTTGCGGCTCGACAACGTCGCGTTTCGTGCGGGTTGGGGCCAAAGCCGCAACCAGGCCCGTCAGCTTGTGCGCCACGGCCACGTCTTGGTGAACGGCAAACGAGTCGATATCCCCAGTTACCGGCTGCGTAAGGGCGACGTCGTGTCGCTTCGTGAAAAGGCGCGCCAGCTGATCGTGGTCCGGCAAAACATCGACACCATCGACCGGGCCATGCCGGCGTGGCTCGAGCGTGGCGACGAAGGCCAAGAGGCGCGAGTGATCGACTTGCCGCTTCGTGACCAGATCGACGTTCCGGTGCGCGAATCGCTCATCGTCGAGCTTTACTCCAAGTAGTCGGGTCGAGGAGTCCCCAGCAGATGCTCATCATTCAGCGCCCAACCGTCGAACCGGCCAGCGAGGCCGATGGCAACCGGCAGCGATTCGTTGTCGGCCCGCTCGAGCCAGGGTTCGGTTACACGCTTGGCAATTCATTGCGCCGCGTGTTGCTCTCGTCGATCCCCGGCGCGGCGATCACCGAGGTTCGTTTCGACGACGTGTTGCACGAGTTCACGACCATCAGCGGCGTGAGCGAGGACGTCACGGACATCATCTTGAACTTGAAGGACATTGTCCTTCGGGTCGAAGTTGACGAGCCGGTGACGATCCGCCTCGACGCTCGCGGTCCGGGCGAAGTGGTCGCCTCGCTGTTCCAGCTACCCGCAGGTGTGGAGATCCTCAATCCCGACCTGCACATCGCGACGTTGTCCGACAAGGCCCGTTTGGCCCTGGAGTGCACTGTCGACCGCGGGCGGGGCTACGTGCCGGCCGACAAAAACAAGAAGTCGACGATCATCGGCACCATTCCGATCGACGCGATCTACTCGCCGGTGCGCCGCGTTTCATACACGGTGGAGCCGACCCGCGTCGAGCAGTCGACCAACTTCGACGCCCTCACGCTCGACATCGAGACCGACGGCTCGATCACTCCCCGCGAGGCCCTTGCGTCGGCCGGCGACACGTTGCGCAACCTCACCGAGGTCGTCGCCAACCTGTCGGACGAGCCGATGGGTCTGATCCTGGGTGAGACGGCCGCGACAGGAACGGGGTCGCCCGACCTCGACTTGTCGGTCGATGAGCTCGACTTGTCGGAGCGTCCGCGCAACTGCCTGAAGCGCGCGCAGGTGAACACCATCGGCGAACTGGTGTTGCGTTCACCCGAGGACCTGTTGGCGATCACCAACTTCGGTCAGAAGTCGCTCGACGAAGTGATCCAAAAGCTCGACGAGCGTGGCTTGTCGTTGCGAGTGCGGGAGATCTGAGATGCCAACCCCCAAACGAGGCGCTCGCTTCGGTGGCTCGGCGTCGCACCAGAAGGCGATGATGGCCAACTTGGCGGCGTCGTTATTCGCTGCTGAGGCGATCGTCACCACAGAAGCTCGTGCGAAGGCGTTGCGTCCGGTTGCTGAGCGGCTGATCACCAAAGCCCGTAAGGGTGGAGTTCACCGCCATCGCCAGGTTGTCGCGTTCATGCGCGACAAGGATTTGGCTCACAAGCTGTTCGACGAGATTGGCCCACGGTATGCCGACCGCCCCGGCGGCTACACGCGGATCTACAAGCTCGGCCCGCGCCACGGCGACAATGCGCCCATGGCTCGTATCGAACTCGTTTGAGCTAGTCGCTAACGAGTTGATAGAGGTTCCAGGAGTCGGGCACGCCCTTTAGCGTGTACTCGCCGAGTTCGACCCAGTCGAACCCGCCTCCCATCACGAGGTCCCTCACAGTTCTCGACGCGGCGATCTGACCAGCTCGTGCGGCTCCGATCACTCGCGCCGCGATGTGCACGGCGAGCCCGGCGAGATCATCGCCGCGGCGTTCGACCTCGCCGGTATGGACGCCGCAGCGGATCTCTATGTCGAGCGCTTTAAGCGCCTGGCGGATCTGCTGAGCGCAATGTAGAGCGCGAGCTGGGCCGTCGAATGCGAGCAGGACGCCGTCGCCGGTGTGTTTGATGACCGACCCGCCCCACCGTGGAGTGATTTCGCTCACGAGTTCGTCGTGATGGTCGAGCAATTTGTGCCAACGCGAGTCACCCATGGCCGTCGCCTTGGGTGTTGAATCGACGATGTCGGTGAACACGACTGACTTCAGTACTCGATCGGTCGCGTGCGGGCTCGCGGGTTCGCCGAGAAAGGGCACAACGGCGGCGAGCAGGGCGTCGAGATCACCGGCAAAGAGGTAGTCAGCCGACCCGGGCGCGACCGCGAGTTTGCTGCGAGGAATGTGTTCAGCGAGATAGCGCGCGTGAGCAGCTCCGATCCAGCCGTGTTCGCGTGCGAACACGAGGGTGGGTACGTTGATCACCTCGAGCACCGAGCGGACGTCGACCTCGAGCAGCCACTTGCGCATCCGCAGGGTTAGGGCGGGTCCGGCTGCCGCACGCGCATAGTTGCCCAGCCATTGCTCAATCCGATCGTCGGGCCGGGCGAGTAGCCATCTGATCGACTCGGCCGGCATGTACGGCTCAACGACCAGCAAAGCCGCGGCCTCGGGCTCCACACCGAGCGGGTAGCCGGCCGCCTGCGTCAGCCGAGCCCACGCGTTGATCAAGACGAGTTTGTCGAAACGCTCCGGATGGCTGGCACTGGCCATCATCGCCATCGCTCCGCCGGAGCCCTTGCCGATCAGCGAGGCCCGATCGATTCTCTCGGCGTCGAGTACTGCCACGACATCGGCCGACCAATCTTCCAGCGTCGGCAGGAACGGGCTTGCGACCGGGTCGGACAGACCGACACCTCGTTTATCGAAGGTGATCAAACGAAACGTTGCCGCGAGATCCCGCAGCACGTCGTGGAACGGCGACTCGGCTGTCCACAGTTCGGTCTGGTGGCTGAACCAGTCGTTGATGAGCACCACGGGCGGCCCACTACCCATGACGCGGTAGGCGACGAAGGCGTCGCCGGATGGTGCGTAACGAACGGGTGACACGGTCGACACCATGGCCCCCTCGATGGGTAGCGTGCGTTTTGAACCGTACCGGAAGGGGGTCGGCTGTGCCGCACAAGGACACCGAGCGCCGTGCGTTTAATGAGGTCTTCGGCGACCCGACCGCAGCGTTGGAGTTGGTTAACCAATTGCCCGAACCGACGGTCGCGGGATTTCTGTCCGCGCTGGGTATGGGCGATGACAGCGAGCTCGCGAGTTGGCTGGAGTCGATTCCCAGCCCGTTGGCCGCGGCAGGCATCGGAGCCATTCTCGACGCCGTCGCGAGCGGACTTGCCGTCGAGCTCGTTCACCGGCCCGCGTCCCATTTCAGGTTGGAACTGTGGGAGTCGGCGGTGCCCGCCGAGGCCGGCCGCAGTGGAACGGTGACGTTGTTGATCTCGGGGCCGTCGGAAGACCGGGGTGCGCCGCCCAACATGGGTTAGCTCCCCGGTAGGCTCCCCGAGCCGACATGGTGCTCAGCTACGGAGGGATTGTGATGCCACGCGACAACGAACTGTTCATCGGCGGCGAGTGGGTCAAGCCCGCCGGTAGCGCAACGATCGAAGTGGTGTCGCCTCACACCGAACAGGTAATCGGAGTCGTGCCCGAGGCGGTCGAAGCCGACGTCGACAAGGCGGTCGACGCGGCCCGGCGCTTGTTCGACTCGGGTGCCTACGAGGCGATGGGAGCGCCCGAGCGCGGCGCGGCCCTTGGGCGCCTGTCGATGTCGCTGCTTGGCCTCATGGACGACGCGGCGAAGCTGATCGCTAGCGAGATGGGCTCGCCGTACTCGTGGGCGATGATGGGTCAGGTCCTGTCGACCACGATGGTTGCCGACTACTACGTGGGGCTGGCCCAGACCTACGAGTTCGAGCGAATCTCGCAAGGCGTGATGGGTCCTGTGGCTCGCCGGCGCGAGCCGATCGGCGTGGTCGGCGCGATCGTGCCGTGGAACGTGCCGATGTTTACGGCGATGTTGAAGCTCGCCCCCGCGGTGATCGCGGGATGTCCGGTGGTATTGAAGCCAGCGCCTGAGACGCCGCTGTCGACCAACATGTTGGCCGAGTTGTGGGCCGAAGCCGGTTTCCCCGAGGGTTCGCTGTCGGTGCTGCCCGCGGGCCGCGAGGTTGGCGAGTACTTGGTTACCCACCCGGGAATCGACAAGGTTGCATTTACCGGGTCGACTGCCGCTGGCCGCCGAATCGCGGCGTTGTGCGGCGAACGTTTGCGGCGTTTCACCCTTGAGCTGGGCGGCAAGTCGGCGGCGATCGTGCTCGACGACGCGAACTTGGCGACGGCCATTCCCGAGATCGTTGGTGCGGGTCTCATGAACAACGGCCAAGCGTGTGTTGCGCAGACCCGGATCCTCGCGCCTCGGTCGTCATACGGCGAGGTCGTCGACGCACTCGAAGCGCAGTTCCGTGCGCAGGTGGTTGGCGATCCCCTCGACCCTGCGACCACGATCGGCCCGCTGGTGGCGCGTCGTCAGCAGGAGCGTGTTGAGAGCTACATCGCGAAAGGCATCGGGGAAGGCGCCCGTGTCGTGGCTGGAGGAGCGCAGTCGAGCCAGCCCACAGGGTGGTACGTCGAGCCGACGTTGTTCGCCGACGTCGACAACAAGATGACGATTGCCCAAGAGGAGATCTTTGGGCCCGTGCTGAGCGTGATCCCTTACGACACCGTCGACGAGGCCGTGGCTATCGCTAATGACTCCGACTACGGCTTGTCGGGCTCGGTCTTTTCCGCCGACCCGCATCGCGGGCTCGACGTTGCCCGGCGAGTGCGCACGGGAACAACCAACGTCAACACCTTTATGTTGGAGTTTTCGGCGCCGTTTGGTGGCTACAAGGACTCAGGCATGGGTCGCGAGCTCGGCGAGCAGGGCCTGGAGGCCTATCTCGAGTCCAAGTCGATCTGTCTGCCAGCCGACTTCCCGCTGCCGGAGTAGGTCGCTGGCCGTGATGCGGCCGTGGGACGACCACGAACGTAAGGGCCACGACCCCCAGCCCGGCGAGGTGGTCGTCCGGATGTTGGTCGCCTACGACGGATCGGCGTATTCAGGCGTTGCCGAACAGCGGCAAAGGCCGACGGTCGCTGGGGCGTTGGCCGATGTCATGGCGCCCGTGTTGGGCGCACGCCCCCGTCTGGCCATTGCTGGTCGCACCGACGCGGGCGTTCACGCCTACGGGCAAGTCTTCAGCGCCGCAATGGACGCGCGCCGCGCGCGGCCCGAGCGACTCGTCGGCGCCGTTGGTGCTGGGGTTAGCCCGACCATCGCCTTGCGCGCGGTCGAGCACGCGCCGCAGGGCTTCCACGCTCGACATTCGGCCCTGGCTCGGCGTTACCGCTACTTGGTGCGTAGTGCGCCGCACGTCGACCCGCTGCGGGCGGCCACGCAGTGGCACGTGCGCGCGCCGATCTCCCTCGATGCCTTGCGATCGACGGTCGAGGCCGTGGTCGGCGAACACGATTTTGCTGCCTTTTGCCGACGCCCGCCGGAGACTCAGTGGCGCTCCGCCGAGACCGGGGTGACCGAGACCCACCGAGGGAGCACACGGCGTGTGGTGAGCGAGGCGACGTGGCACGAGCTCGACGACGCAACGTTGTTGTTCGAGATTGAAGCGTCGTCGTTTTGTCAGCAGATGGTGCGCTCCCTGGTGGGCGCCATGGTCGATGTCGGTCGCGCAAGGCTGAGCGCGGCGCGTTTTCGCGACCACCTCCGTGACCCCTCGATGCACTGTTCGGCCACTCGTGCGCCCGCGCACGGCTTAGCTCTGGTGGGTGTTCGTTATCCCGACGGCTTCGGCGAACCTTTCGTTGATCCTCGCCGGGGCCCCGGGGGTTTGCCCGCTAGGTGGCCGGACCCGTAGACTTCAACGGCTCGGAATCGGCCTGTTGTCGGCGGTTCCGCACCTTCCTAGAGGATTTGCTGTGCGTACCTTTTCGCCAAAACCATCCGACATCACGCGTGCGTGGCATGTCGTCGACGCCGAGGGCCTAGTTCTCGGTCGCCTGAGCACCGAAGTCGCCCGTTTGTTGCGGGGCAAACACAAGCCCATCTTCGCCCCGCACGTCGATACCGGCGACCACGTCATCGTGGTGAACGCCGACAAGATCGTGTTGACGGCCAACAAGGGCACCAACAAGTTCGCCCACCGTTATTCGGGTTATCCCGGCGGCATCACCTCGGTGAGCTATCGCGACCTGCTGGCGAACAAGCCCGACGAGCTCGTGCGCCGTTCTGTACGGGGCATGCTGCCGAAAGGGCCGTTGGGTCGTCGGCAGATTCGCAAGCTCAAGGTTTACGCGGGGCCGGTGCATCCGCACAGCGCCCAGTCGCCCCAGCCATTCGCCATCGATCACGCCCGCCGTGCCAGTCGCTAGTTGAAAGCCACTTACTGATGACTAAGCCCCTTACCCAATCGACCGGCCGACGTAAGCGCGCTGTCGCACGAGTCCGTTTTCGTCCCGGTAGCGGCAAGGTGACGGTGAATAGCCGTCCGTTGGAGAACTACTTCCCGACTGAGACGCAGCGGATGATGGTGATGGAGCCGTTGCGGGTGACCGCTGCTGCCGAGCGGTTTGATGTCGACGCGACGATTTGTGGCGGCGGCGTGTCGGGTCAAGCGGGTGCGCTGCGGATGGGAATCGCTCGTAGCCTGTGCGATACGGATCCCGAGCTGCGTGCAAGCCTTAAGAAAGCCGGTCTTCTCACTCGTGATGCCCGTGAGAAGGAATCGAAGAAGTACGGCTTGAAGAAAGCGCGCAAGCGTCCCCAGTACTCGAAGCGATAGCAGCGGCCTTCTGCGCCGCTTTGCTGCGCTGGTTTACTGCTCGCCGCCTCGTGACACCGGTCGCTAGCTCTTTGGCTGTGTGGGTCGCCGCACGATGAAGTTTGGCACCGACGGTTTGCGTGGCCGCGCCGACAGCGAACTCACACCCGATGTGGCGTACGCGCTGGGTGTAGCGGCAGCCGACACACTTGGGACCGTCGAGTATCTGATCGGTGTCGACGGCCGCGAGAGCGGGCCGGCACTCGCCTCTGCCCTGGCCTATGGGCTCGAACATGGCGGGGCGACCGTTCGCCTGGTCGGCCTGGTACCCACGCCGGGGCTGGCGGTGATCGCGGCGCAGCGAGGCGTGGCGGCCGCGATGATCTCCGCGTCGCACAACCCCTACTTCGACAACGGCATCAAGCTGTTTGCACCGGGCGGGCGCAAGCTCTCAGACGACGTGCAAAACCGCGTCCAGGCCGCGCTCGACCACCATCGCGCGCTGGGATTGGTCTTGCCGGCTGGCGCACAACACCCGGTCGATCCGCTCGACCACGTCACGGCGGTGAGTGAGTACGAGGCGGCGCTACTTGCCTCGCTCGAGCCGCAGGCCTTGGCGGGGCTGCGCGTGGTGCTCGACTGCGCGAACGGAGCAGCGTCTGAGTTGGCTGCCGCGGTTTATGAATCCGCTGGTGCTGAGGTAGTCGAGGTCGTGCACAACACGCCCGACGGCCGCAATATCAACGCCGGCTGTGGGTCGACGCACCCCGCCGATCTACAGGCGTTGGTCGTGCGCCACGGCGCCAACGTTGGGCTCGCGTTCGACGGCGACGCCGACCGTGTGCAGGCTGTTGACTCCTCGGGTCGGCTGATCGACGGCGACCATCTGATCGCCTTGATGGCGCTCGGCCTTCACTCTCGAGGCGAACTTCGTGGTGGCGCAGTGGTTGTGACCGTGATGAGCAACCTTGGGTTTCATCTGGCGATGCGAGCCGCGAACATCGAGGTGGTCGAGACGCCGGTGGGCGATCGGTACGTGCTCGACGCTTTGGAGCAGCGAAATCTGATGCTCGGCGGCGAACAGTCGGGCCATTTGATCTTCCGCGACCTCGCCCCGACCGGCGACGGCTTACTCGCTGGGCTGCAGGTTCTGGCTGAGGTCAATCGCGCTGGCCGCGACCTCGGCGCTGTCGCCGACGCGGCGATGACGCGGTTGCCGCAGGTCTTGCTCAACGTCGAAGTGAGTTCTCCGGGACGGCTCGCGCAGGCCCAGGCCATATGGGACGCCGCTGGCGTTGTCGAGCGTGAGCTTGCCGGTCAAGGCCGGGTGTTGTTACGTCCCTCGGGCACCGAGCCACTCGTGCGAGTGATGGTGGAGGCCCCCTCTGCGCTCGACGCACAACGTCACGCGGAACACCTCGCGGCTGTAGTCCGCGAAGCGCTGGCTTAACCGCTCGCCTAACCGCCGGCCCGGTCGCTCGGCGGCCGCGCGGGCCGCGGGCGCTCGATTCCGGGGCAAGTAGCGATAAGTCACAAGTGCCGGAGCGCTCGCGTGAGGCCCCGATACCCTTGTGGGATGTGCGGAATCGTTGGCTACACCGGTCCCGACGCGGTTCTCCCCATCTTGTTGGAGGGTTTGCGTCGGCTTGAGTACCGCGGATACGACTCAAGCGGCGTGGCGCTGCAACATGCGAGCGGGATTTGGCGGCGCCGCAGGGTCGGCAAGTTGGCCGAGCTCGAGGGGGCAGTGGGCGACGCACCCCTGTCGTCGACAACGGGGATCGGCCACACTCGCTGGGCGACCCATGGCCGCCCGTCGGAGCGCAACGCGCACCCCCATGTCGATTCGACGGGGCGACTCGCCTTAATTCACAACGGAATCATCGAGAACTACCTCGAGTTCCGCGAAGAGATTGAAGCCGATGGTGTGCAGTTTCAATCCGAGACCGACACTGAGGTCCTCGCGCACTTGATCGAGCGTGAACTCGCGGCCGGCTCATCCCTGACGGCCGCTGTGCGAGCGGTGTTGAAGATGGTCGAAGGCTCGTTTGCGGTTGCGGTGATTCATGCCGACGATCCTGAGCTGATTGTGGCCGCGCGGCGATCCTCGCCCCTGGTTGTCGGCGTGGCCGACGGCGCGGGCATTGTCGCGAGCGACATCCCTGCGTTGTTGGGAGTCACTCGCGAGGTCGTTGTGCTGGACGACGACCAGATCGTCGAAGTGCGCCCGTCGGGCATCGTGGCGAGCGATCTCGAGGGCAACCCGGTGACCGTGACGTCGCGAACGGTGGAGTGGGATCTGGAGGCCGCAGAAAAGGGCGGCTATCCCGACTTCATGCTGAAGGAGATTCACGAGCAGCCGCACGCGATCTTGGAAACGTTGCGTGGTCGAGTGGGCGGCGACGGTCTGCTCGTTCTCGACGAAGTGCGGCTCTCCGACGAAGAGTTGCGGTCGGTCGACAAGGTGTTCGTGGTTGGATGTGGAACGAGTTATCACGCAGGCCTGGTGGCGAAGTTTGCGATCGAACACTGGGCCCGTTTGCCCGTGGAGATCGATATCGCATCGGAGTTTCGTTACCGCGATCCGGTGCTCGACTCGCAAACGCTCGTCGTTGGAGTGTCGCAGTCGGGTGAGACGCTCGACACGATGGAAGCCACCCGGCAGGCGAAGCGCTGCAAGGCCAAGGTGCTGGCAGTGAGCAACGTGGTCGACTCGTCGATGGCCCGCGAGGCCGACGCCGTTTTGTACACCCGGGCGGGGCCAGAGATTGGTGTCGCCGCTACCAAGACCCACCTCGCGCAGATTGTCGCGATGCAGGTGTTGGCGCTGTACTTGGCGCAACTACGGGGGACGGTGTATCCCGATGAGTCTGCGCAACTCTTGGACGCGCTGCACTCGGTGCCTGATGCCATCGAGGGTGTGCTTGCCAATACCGACGCGATCTCGGCGGTGGCGGCTAAGTACGTGAACCACCGTGACTTTTTCTTCATCGGCCGCAATGTCGGGTACCCCGTTGCTCTCGAGGGCGCCTTGAAACTCAAGGAGATTTCCTACGTTCGCGCCGAGGGTTATCCAGCTGGTGAACTCAAACACGGCCCGATTGCGCTGATCGAGCCCGGCACCGTGGTCGTTGGCGTGGCTACTCGGGGCCGTATGTGGCAAAAGATCATGGCCAATGTGCAAGAGGTGAAAGCCCGGGGCGCCTCGGTGATCTTGGTGGCCAACGAGGGTGACACCGACACGGCGGCACAAGCCGACGACGTGTTGTGGGTCCCGAGCTTGCGCCACGAGCTGTTTTCTCCGGCTGTCGACGTAGTGGCGTTGCAAATCTTCTCCTATGCGCTGGCCAAAGCCGCAGGGAAAGACGTCGACAAACCACGCAATCTGGCCAAGACCGTCACTGTCGAATAGGGCTCCGAGGTGATCGGCATCGGTGTCGACTCGGTGGAAGTCGAGCGGTTCCGAAAACTTCTCGAGCGCCAGCCCCGCGTGCGCGAGCGGCTCTTCAGTGAGGCTGAGCTGGCCGACTGTTCTGGCCTTGCAGATCCGGCGCAGCGGCTCGCGAGTCGGTTCGCAGCGAAAGAAGCCGTGATGAAGGCCTTAGGTGTGGGCCTTGGCGCGTTTGGGTTTCACGATGTTGCGGTCGCCCGGGCCGAGTCGGGGTCGCCAGTGTTGGTTGTGTCCGGCCGAGCACAGGCACTGGCGCGCGAGCGGGGGGTGAATCAATGGCTCATCTCGATCACGCACACGCCGTTGATGGCTACAGCGTTCGTCGTCGCGTCGTGAACTGCGAACGGGTCGGGCGTCGGAGGTGATTCCGGTCTTGTGGCCCGCCGAGTGTCGGGCGCTCGATGCCGCGGCGAACGAACCGGTGGAATCGTTGGTGCAGCGCGCAGGAGCCGCCGTTGCGCGTAGTGCGCTGCGGCTCCTTGGTGGTTCGTATGGGAAACGGGTCACCGTGGTGTGGGGGCCGGGCAACAACGGCGCCGACGGTCGAGTGGCGGGTCGCCTGCTCGCGCAGCGTGGTGTGCGGGTTCGTTATGTCGACGCTCTCGATCGCGAGTCGGTGGCGCTGGTGGGTCCGCGGCCAGCTGGTGACCTGTTGATCGATGCTGCCTTCGGGACGGGTTTTCGTGACGACTTCTGGGCGACCGCGGTTCACGACACCGCTGTGCTCGCGGTGGACATCGCCAGCGGGGTCGACGCGGCGACCGGCGAATTGCGTGGCCGGGTCTGGCCGGCGTCGATGACCGTGACGTTTGCCTGCGCGAAACCCGGCTTGCTCCTTCATCCAGGTCGAGCCCACAGCGGGCACGTCGAGGTAGCCGATATCGGCTTGGGCGCTGGCGCGGCGGACCTCGCGTCGGCGTGGTGGGTCGAGAGAGATGACCTACGGCGCTGGCCCCGGCGGCCCCCGAACGCTCACAAGTGGTCGGCAGCCGTCGGCGTGGTGGCAGGTTCACCGGGCATGTGGGGAGCGAGCGGGCTTGTCGCGGCGGGTGCGGCAGCCGCGGGCGCGGGCATGGTGCGACTGATTGGTCACGACTCCGACGCCTATGCGCCAATCGAGGCGGTGCGGGTTTACGCGCAGGACCAAACCGCGATCCTCGCTGCCTTGGCGAAATGCCGTGCTGCGGTTGTCGGTCCTGGTGTGGGACGCAACGACTACGCGCGCACGCGTGTCGACGCGGCGCTTGAGTGGCCGGGCCCGCTCGTGCTTGATGCTGATGGCCTCGCCCACATCGGAAGCGGCGACGACGCAACGGCTCGACTGCGCCGTCGAAGCTCGCCAACGGTGATCACCCCGCATGCCGCAGAGTTCACCCGCCTGTTGGGCCGTGACATCCGCGCCGACGTCGTCGAGGACGTACGCGATTTCGCCCGCTGTAGTGGCAGCGTTGTTTTGCTCAAGGGCCCGACAACCATCGTCTGTGACGAGTCCGGGCACACGTGGTTTGTGACCGCCGGCGACGAACGCCTCGCGACAGCCGGCACGGGCGACGTCTTGGCTGGCGTGATCGCAGCGGGTCTCGCGTTGTCGGCCGGTTCCGCCGGCGGGCGTAGTTCCGGTGTCGGCGAAGTCGTTGCTGTGGCGGCGGCACTACATGGATACGCAGCGACCTTACGACCAGGTCTGCTGGTCGCCAGCGCGTTGCCTTCGCGGATCGGCGAACTGTTGGGTTGTGTTTGGATGGGCGGGTGTATCGACTGACAACCGCGCGGCTAGTGCTGGAACCCTTGGTCGACAGCGACCTCGATGAGCTCGCGGCGTTATCGGCCGAGCCGACGTTTTGGCACTACCCGTTCGGCCGTGGCATGAGTCGCGACGAAACGGCCGCCTTCCTTGAACGGATGCAGGCTCGCTACCGAGACGACGGCACGGGGGTGCTTGCTGTGCGCCGGCACCACGATGCCACGCTGCTCGGCTGGGCTGGTCTTGCCGTGCCGCACTTCTTGCCCGAGATCCTCCCCGCCGTCGAGGTGGGCTGGCGGTTTGGCCGCGAGTTCTGGGGTAACGGATTTGCGACAGAGGCCGCGGCCGCAGCGCTTGACTACGCGTTTGAGCAGTGTGAACTGACCGAAATTGTGAGCATTTTTCAGCCGGAAAACGTCGCCTCCGGCGCAGTGATGGACCGCTTGGGGATCACACTTGAGCGACGAACCCCGCACCCCGTGTCTGGCGTTGAACTCGCAGTGCGCTCGATCTCAAAGGCCGACTGGCTCAAGTGGCGAGAGCGGCTCGCGTATCGCCCGGAGTAGTTCGTAGCCGACGTCAGTCGACAACTCGCCCGTGGATGTCACGCGTGAGTCGATGGATCTCGGTGGTGAGTGATCGGATTTCCTTAACGATCCGGTCGGCTTCGAGGTTCGTTTCGTAGTCGTGGTGCGCGAGCTCGGAGGAGATTTGGTCCTCACGTTTGGCCGCGATGAGCAAGATCGCGCCTTGCAGGGCAGCCACGCACGACAGGATCAGGTTCAGCAAGATGAACGGGTACTTGTCGAAGCCGACGTTGCGATTGCCGAGCATCCAACCGATGAGAAACAACAGTGCGCTGAAGACGAAACCCCACGACCCCATCACGTTACGAATCACGTCCGCGGCGCGCTCGCCGCGTGTCAGGCGATCGCCGGTGCGTACGGCGGGGTGCTGATCCCACATGGGAGTCCCGGGGGAAGGCGGCGACGGAGGCGAGTCGGCGGAACTTGTCACGGTGTCGTCCATACCGCGGTGTTACCAGGTGCGCCGTGTGGGTGCCACGAACACGGCGGCGGGCTCGTGGCACCGGGTTCGCCGACCGGGGTCGCCGACTGGGTTCGCCGACTGGGGTCGTCGCGTCCCAAGTGCCCCATCGCGTCGTGCGGGTCTGGTTAGCTGGACACGTGGTACGCGAGCCGATCCGACCGTCGATCGCCGAAGTCGACCTCGGTGCGATACGACACAACGTCGGGGCTCTCGCTCGTCATGTCGGCGCGCACGACGTGATGGCAGTCGTGAAGGCCGATGCGTATGGCCACGGTGCTGTTGCGGTCGCAAACGCCGCGCTTGAGGGTGGCGCGAGGTGGTTGGGGGTTGCCCTGGTCGAGGAGGCCGAGGAACTTCGCGACGCCGGCGTGTCCGCGCCGATCCTGGTGCTGTCAGAACACGCAACGTTCGCCGAGCGCGGCGCTCGTCGGGTCGTCGAGGCCGGCATCGCGGCTACGGCGTATTCGCCTCAATGGATCACTGCGCTCGACGCCGCTGCTCGACGGGCGCAGCGCCGCGCTGTGGTCCACATCAAACTCGACACGGGAATGCACCGAGTGGGCGCGCCGCCCGAAGCACTGCCGGCGTTGCTGGCAGCGGTTGACGACGCAACACACGTCGACCTCGGCGCTGTGTTCACCCACTTCGCCTGTGCCGACGATCCGACGAACTCCTTCACGGCCGAGCAGGTCCACCGTTTCGACGCCGCGTGTGCGGCAGCGGGCTATGCCGGGCCGACCCACTTGGCCAACTCCGCGGGGTCGTTGTGGCATCCGCAGGCCTGGCGCGAGATCGTGCGCCCAGGCATCGCGATTTACGGCGTACGGCCCGACCCTCGACCGCGTATGCCCGTTGAGCTTCGGCCAGCCCTGCGTTTGCGATCAGTTGTGGGCTGGTTGAGTGAGGCAGGTGCGGGTGAGGGCGTGTCGTACGGGCACGCCTGGCACGCGCAGCGCCCTACAACGCTGGGGATCCTGCCGATCGGGTATGCCGACGGCATCCCGCGGCAACTGGGATTGGAGAACTGCGATGTTCTCGTCGGCGGCACGCGTTGTCCGATAGTGGGCGCGGTGACCATGGACCAGACCACCGTCGATCTCACCCGGGCGTTGGCCCGCGGCTCGGTCAATCGAGGTGACGAGGTCGTGCTGCTCGGGGCGCAAGGAGATGACAGGATCGACCCGTGGGAATGGGCTCAGTCCGTCGGAACCATCGCGTACGAGCCGATCGCGACCATAGGGAAACGGGTACCGCGCCGCTACATAGGACACGGCGCCGACTGACGTGTGGGTAGCAACAACACAGGAGATGAGCTGACATGAAGACCGTGACGAAAGTCGCCCTGGGAACTGTTGCCTCGGCACTGGCCGCCGCGGCGGGCGCAAAGATTGCCGGCCGCCAGCTACGCCGTCGGGGTGCGGAGTTTCCCGGTGTCGCGCAGGGGTCGTGGCCGCCGGCCGACGGTGAGGCTTTCGAGGTTGAGACCCGCGATGGAGGCACGATCCGCGGGACCCAACGTGGCCCCGTCGACGCAACGACTGTCGTTTTGTTGCACGGAATCACCCTCGCGCGTGACGTATGGCGTAATCAGTTTGCCGACCTCGACCCGAGCTTGCGTGTGATCGCGATCGACTTGCGCGGATTCGGCGAGTCCGTTGCGGGCGAAAGAGGTCACTCGGTCGAGGCGTTGGGCAACGACGTCGCCGACGTGCTCGAGCGCCTCGACGTGCGCGACGCGGTGGTGGTCGGGCATTCGATGGGCGGCATGGCGTTGTGCGAGTTCCTTGCCGGCCACCCTGAGGTGAGGCGCGCCCGGGTTCGTGGCGCGGTGTTGTTCTCGTCGTCGACCAATTCGCCGGTGACGCGGGCGGTAGGAAACATTGGCCACCTCTTGGATCCCTTGGCGCGATGGGCTGATGCCCACGGCGGGCTCCCCGATTTCGACGACGACGTGTCGTACTTGATGGTCGCCAAGATCGCGTTTGGCAAACACCCGGAGGCAGACGACGTAGAACTGACGCGGGCCTTGTCGCGTGCAGCGTCGTTGGTCGTGACCCAGGAGTTCGGGGCGTCGATTCTTGAGTACGACCGACGTGAGGCGCTCGACTCAGTGAGCGGGCTTCCCGTCGTCGTGTTGCACGGGACCAACGACCGCATCATCCCGGTCGGTGCGGCATACACGTCGGTCAAACACTTGGTTGGCGCCCGGCTCGAGATATTGCCGGGTTGTGGACACATGCCGATGCTGGAACGCCGTGAGCGTGTAGCAGAGGTCTTGCACTCCCTCGCCGGCGTACCCGTGCGGTGAGGGCCCGGGAGCTTGAGCGCCGGTCGACGCGCGAAGCAATAGGCCTGTCGGTCGCTGTCATTGCGGGTTTGTTGTTTGGCGGTTGTGCGAGTTCGGACCGCGGTCGGCTTGGCGGGGTAGTCGCTGTTACCGGAGACGATCTGCGGTCCCAGCCGGGCGAGTTGATCCGTGAGGTTGGTACCTATCGCGGCTCCGGCTTCACGGGCAGGCGGGGCCTAATTGGCACAACGACGTCCCTAGGCCGAGCCGCGGTCACGGTTGCGTTGATCCTTGAGCCTGATCGGCCGAACGGTACGGCGCTCGTATACGGGCATCCCACTGTGGAGCCAGCTGACCTGTGCGCGCCGTCGCTCAATAGCCTGAACCCAACACTTCGCCGTCTGGTCGAGGCGGGCGTGACGGTTGCATTAGTGGACTATCCCGGCGTAGGGACCAGTGGACGCGAGCCCTACATGGTGGCGTCGGCGCTGGGCAGGTCGTTACTCGATGTGGCCGACTACGTGCGTCGCACCTATCGGGCGCAGTCCTTATGGATTGGTGGCTTCTCGGAGGGCGGTCGTGCTGCCCTGGGCGCGTCGAGCCTTTGGCAGGAGTACCGGCCTGATCTGCCAGTTGCGGGTTTCGTTGCTGGGGCACCATGGGTCGACGTTTACCTGACTGTGGCCGCGCTGGCCTCTGGCGATCAGTCCGACGGGTCGCTCGTCGAATTCATGGTCGAGTTGCTCGGACCTGGCGACCCCTCCGTCGTCCGCGTGATCTCTGGGCTGGCGGAGTCGTACTCCGTGGATCCGGCAACGCTGCTGGACCCAGAGTCTCTGGGCTGGCTCGACCGCGTGGCGAGCACGGATTGTCAACGACCGGAATTATCACCAAAAGTACATATGTCGAGCGACCAGGCCATACGGTTTGGTGAACTGGTTGATCACGAGTCGCGATTTGCTCTCGAACCCGACGGCAAGGTGTGGCTGATTTCGGGGGCTGACGACGTGTTTTTCGGGCAAGAGTCGGCCCAGCGATTTGTGTCGACTGTCTGTTCGCGGTCCACCCTGGAGCTGCGGCTGCGTTCGGTGCCAGGTGGCCATGGACCGGCCGCGGGGGCGTTTGGGCAATCGCTTGAGTCACTCGTGGCCGGCGACGCAGCCGGTGCCGCGGGGTTTGTCGATCCGTGCGGTGCCCCTAGTTCGCCATCGGCGTAGTGGTGAGCGCTCGGTCGGCCGCGCCGTAGCCACGTACGCTTCGTCCGTGGGTGACCTTGAGGTCCTGGCTGCGTCGGCGGCCGGGTGCACAGCGTGTGCGTTGGCGGCCACACGCACAAACGTGGTGTTTGGGATGGGTGCGCCTGAGTCACGATTTGTGATTGTCGGCGAAGGACCAGGCGCCGAGGAGGACAAGCAGGGCCTACCGTTTGTCGGCCGTTCGGGGCAACTGCTCGACCGAGTATTGGCCGAGGAGTTGGGCTTTGACCGAGCACGCGACTGCTACATCGCGAACGTCGTCAAGTGCCGTCCGCCGGGAAACCGTGATCCAGCACCAGAGGAGATCGACGCGTGCGCGCCCTTTCTGGCGGGGCAACTCGACGCGATCGCCCCGGCGGTTGTGGTGACGCTCGGCAACTTTGCGACCCGCACCTTGCTGCAGACCGCCGAGGGGATCACCAAACTGCGCGGTCGCGCACACCCGTTTCGCGCTGGCGTGTTGATCCCGACGTACCACCCGGCGGCGGTGTTGCGTAATGGCACACGGCTTATCGGCGAGTTCCGAGCCGACTTCGTCCTCGCAGGTCAACACCTAACGGCCGCCCGCGGGGAGTAGCCCCGCTGGCCCCCGTGGTCGCTGTGGAGTGGCCGTTTTGTACGGTGTTGGTGTGAATGCGAGTCGGAAAGAGTTCTTGCTCGCTGACCTTGATGACACTCGGCGGCTCGCGCACCTGGTCAGCAGCTGTGTCGCAGCCGGCGACTTTGTGGCGCTCAGTGGCGAGTTGGGCGCGGGCAAAACCCAGTTCGTCCGTGAGCTCGTCAGGGCGATGGGCTCGGCAGAAAGGGTCACGAGCCCGACGTTTGCGTTGATCAACGAGTACGCGGCGGGCTCGACAGTGGTGCGTCACGTCGACGCCTACCGGCTGGACGCAGCCCATGAGGCCGAGGAACGCGGGTTGGCAGAACTACTGGTTGACCCGATGGCGCTGGTGGTTTGTGAGTGGCCCGAGCGCATCGTCGAACTCGTTCCAAAAGGCGCACTGTGGCTCCAACTGTCACGCATTGATGAGGGGACCGAACCCGGCATCGACGAGGGCCCCGACCAGCTCGATGGCGAGCTGCGGCGGCGCGTGGCGATCTGGGGTCCGAGCGAACGTGTCGAGCGGATTGCCGCGGAGTTCACCGCTGTCGGCGGCGCGCAGGTAGCACCGTGACGGCGGGGACTACGAACTTCACTACCGAGGTGGTGTTGGCGCTGTCGACCTCGACGCCCGCGGTGAGTGTTGCACTGGCGCTCGACGGGATGGTGGTCGGCACACGGCAACTCCGGCGCGAACGTCGCCATGTCGAGGACTTGATTCCCCTCGTCGACGAAGTCCTCACCTCGGCGGGCCGCGGGCTCGACGAGCTGACTGCGATGGCTGTCGATATTGGGCCCGGGTTGTTTACCGGAATCCGGGTCGGGGTGGTTACGGCCGCCTCGCTGGCGTTGACGCGGGGTTTGGGCGTTGTCGCGGCCAGCTCGATCGACGTATTACGCGCCACGGTCGACCCAACCGAAACCGACGTGTGGATCGCCGTTGATGGCCGTCGGGGCGACGTGTTCCTCGCGCCTGCGCGCCGTGACTCGGCTGAGCTGGAGCCCGCTTTTGCAGTCGTTGCACTCGACGATGCGTTGCGGCTGTTAGCTGAACGAGTCGCCCGTGTCGTGGTGGGCGACGGGGTCGGGCCGCTGCGAGACGCCGCTGCCGCGAGTGGCGCTGGCATCGTATGGGTCGACGGCGGGCCGGATCGCTTGTTCCCTGATGCAGCGGCGCTCGCGCAGCTCGCCCACACGCGGCTACAGACCAGTCCTCGTGAGTTGCGTGATCCGCGCGCGGTGCGCCCGCTTTACGGACGTGAAGCCGACGCCGTCGCGAACTTCCGTACGAGGCACAACCCGTGAGTTTCCGCGTGCGGCCGATGGTTCGTGGCGACATCGAACAGGTGAGCGAGATCGAGCGGGTTATCCACGAGCAGCCGTGGAGCAAGAGGGTGTTTCGCGACGAGTTGGCCGGTGCCGACCGTGACTATTTCGTGGCGGTCGACGTGGCGGTCGACGTGGCGGTCGACGTGGCGGTCGACGTGGCAGCCGTCGAAGCGGGCAGCGGCGCGGGCAGCGACGTGGTCGGTTACGCCGGCGTGTTCACCGTGTTGGATGAGACGCACCTCACCACCGTTGGTGTACGCCCCGACCGTCGCCGGGAAGGGATCGCGGCAGCCCTGGTGGTGGAGTTGGTGCGCGCAGCGCGTCGCCGTGGCGCGCAGGCGATGACGTTGGAGGTTCGTGTGTCCAACTCGGGCGCGCAGGAGTTGTACCGACGCTTCGGTTTCGGTCCGGTCGGCATTCGGCCGCGCTATTACACGTCGCCCGCGCCCGCCGAGGATGCGGTGATCATGTGGGTCCACGACATTGCCGGGGTTGATATGGACGAGCGCCTGGCGCGACTCGGATCATCACCTGGTTGCAAAGCTGGTTCCGATGAGTAGCGGCGTCATCCTCGCCATTGAGTCGTCGTGTGACGAAACGGCGGTCGCGCTCGTTCGTCGCGGCCGCGAGCAGTTGGTGTCGCTTGTCTCCTCACAGATTGCCCTGCACGCGCCGTTTGGTGGCGTGGTTCCCGAGGTTGCGAGTCGCGCGCACGTCGAGCTCATAACGCCGATGATCTCTGACGCGCTGGAACAGGCGCAGATCGAGCCTGCACAGCTCGATGCGATAGCCGCGACCGCTGGGCCCGGCCTGATCGGTGCGCTGTTGGTTGGCGTCGCCGCTGCCAAAGCTTTGGCCTATTCGTGGAACAAGCCGTACGTGGCGGTGAATCACCTAGAGGCGCACGCCTACGCGAGTTTCCTTGAGAATCCGGCGTTGGAGCCGCCGTTGCTTGTGTTGTTGGTGTCGGGTGGCCACACGCAATTGGTGGTGATGCGTGGCCACGGCAACTACGAACTGCTCGGCGCAACGATCGACGACGCGGCCGGCGAAGCCTTCGACAAGGTCGCGCGCTTTTGTGGTTTGGGTTACCCCGGCGGACCGGTGATTGACCGATTGGCCAACGAGGGCGACCCGACCGCAGTGCGATTTCCGCGAGCGCTGCGCGGCGAGGGCTTCGATTTCTCGTTCTCAGGCTTGAAGACCGCGGTCATCACTCACGTTCGTAAGAATCCCGAGATGTCGATGGCCGACGTCGCGGCGTCCTTCCAAGCGGCCGTCGTCGACGTTCTTGTTGAAAAGGCGATCGCTGCGGCACAGTCGGCGGGCGTCAATCGCGTCGTGTTGACCGGCGGCGTCGCAGCCAACTCCGGCCTGCGCACCGGCCTTGCCGCCGCCGGCCGAGCAGCGGGCCTCGACGTGTACCTGCCGAGCCGCGCGATGTGTACCGACAACGCGGCGATGGTGGGCGCAGCGGCCTGGTGGGTGTTGCAGCGCGAGGGCCCGACTCAGCTCAGCGGCGGCGCCAACCCGAACTGGCGTTTCCCGAGCTAGTTGCGGGCGCCGAAGTCCGCACCGACGGTGTGAGCACCGGTGTTGGCACTCTCGGGGCGCGATTGCCAAAACGGCGGACGAGCGCGCTACAGTTAGCACTCCCGAAGTTCGAGTGCTAACGGAGGCAATCCACAATGAAGCTGCAACCGCTCGAGGACCGCATTGTCGTGCGCCCCGGCGCCGCCGAGGAGAAGACCGCTGCAGGCCTGTACCTGCCTGATACGGCTAAAGAGAAGCCGCAGCAGGGCGAAGTGCTCGCAGTCGGCCCCGGCCGGCGCTCCGACTCAGGCGAGCTCATCCCCACCGACGTTGCCGTCGGCGACACGGTGTTGTACTCCAAGTACGGCGGCACCGAGGTCACCATCGACGGCGAAGACCTGCTCATCCTCACGTCACGTGACGTGCTCGCGAAGGTAGGCAAGTAGTGGCCAAGATCCTCAAGTTCGACGCCGAGGCTCGGCGTGCGCTCGAGGCTGGTGTCACCAAACTGGCTGATGCGGTGAAGGTGACGCTGGGCCCCAAGGGCCGCAACGTCGTGCTCGACAAGAAGTTCGGCGCACCCACGATCACCAACGACGGCGTGACCATCGCGAAGGACGTCGAACTCGACGATCCGTTCGAGAACATGGGTGCCCAGCTGGTGAAAGAAGTCGCCACCAAGACCAACGACGTCGCGGGCGACGGCACCACCACCGCCACGGTGTTGGCCCAAGCGCTGGTGCGTGAGGGTCTGCGCAATGTGGCTGCGGGCGCCAACCCGGTGTCGCTGAAGAAGGGCATCGAAAAGGCCGTCGCGGCGGCCGTCGAGTCGATCCGTGAGCAGGCCTCCGAGGTCGACGGCAAGGAGCAAATCGCTCACGTCGCGAGCATCTCAGCTGCCGACCGCACGGTCGGCGAAGTCATTGCCGATGCCATCGATAAGGTCGGCAAAGACGGCGTGGTCACGGTCGAGGAGTCGAACACGTTCGGCATCGAACTCGACTTCACCGAAGGCATGCAGTTCGACAAGGGTTACCTGTCGCCGCATTTCGTGACCGATCCTGAGCGGCAAGAGACCGTGCTCGACGAGCCCTACATCTTGCTCGTGAACTCCAAGATCAGCTCGATCAACGACCTGTTGCCGGTGCTCGAGAAGGTCGCGACCAAGGGCGGCAACCGCCCCGTCGTGGTGATCGCCGAAGACGTCGAGGGCGAGGCCTTGGCCACGCTCGTCGTCAACAAGATCCGTGGCACATTCCGCTCGGTGGCCGTGAAGGCCCCTGGCTTCGGTGACCGCCGTAAGGCGATGTTGCAGGACATGGCGATTCTCACGGGCGGCCAAGTCGTCTCGGAGGAAGTCGGCCTCAAGCTCGACTCGATCGACCTCGACCTGCTCGGTACGGCCCGCCGCGTAGTGGTGACCAAGGACGAAACCACCATCGTCGAAGGCGGCGGGACTGCCGACGACGTCAAGGGTCGAGTGGCACAGATCAAAGCCGAGATCGACAACACCGACTCCGACTGGGACCGCGAGAAGCTCCAAGAGCGCCTCGCGAAGCTGTCGGGCGGCGTTGCGTTGATCAAGGTTGGCGCGGCCACCGAGGTCGAGCTCAAAGAGCGTAAACACCGCATCGAAGACGCCGTCTCGGCGACTCGCGCTGCCATCGAAGAAGGCGTGGTCGCCGGTGGCGGCACCGCGTTGGTGCGTGCTCGCAAGGCTGTGCGTGACGTCGCGGCGAGTCTGTCGGCCGACGAAGCCGTCGGGGCCAACATCGTGGCCACAGCTATCGAAGCGCCGCTGTGGTGGATCGCGGAAAACGCTGGTTTGTCGGGCGCGGTGTCGGTTCAGCGTGTTGAAGCAGAGTCCGGATCTGTCGGACTCAACGCTGCGACCGGCGACATCGAGGACTTGCTCAAGTCCGGCGTTGTCGATCCGGCGAAAGTCACCCGTTCCGCCCTGCAAAACGCGGCGTCGATCGCTGCGCTCGTGCTCACCACACAGGTGCTCGTCGCTGAAAAGCCCGAGCCTCCGGCAGCTGCCCCCGCGGGCGGAATGCCCGGTGGCGGCATGGGCATGATGTAATTGGTGTGTAAGTAAGCCCAACCCAACGAACGAGGCGTCGCACTTTCGGGTGTGGCGCCTCGATTCGCGTCCGGGACGCGGCGGTTTACTCGGCTTTCAGCCGCCGAAGATCACCGGGTCGATGCCGAGATCGCCGTAGGTCGCCATGGGGAAATAGGGCACACCGAGGGCGGCAAATTTCCCCGCCGCCACGTCGCTGCGGTCGATCAGGGTTGACGCTCCGACGATGGCCGCGCCGCTCGGCACGACCAGCTCGTGAGCTTGCAGAATCGAGCCGCCAGACGTGACGGCGTCGTCAACGAGCAACACACGATGCGACGTGTTGAGTTGCGTCCCTTCGATCTGTCGGCCGGTGCCACGCCCCTTTGCTTCCTTACGGACAAAGAACCAGTTGCAGTCGGCGGCTGCGGCCACGGCGATTGCCAGCGCATCCGCGCCGAGGGTTAACCCTCCGACGGCGTTGAAGGAGATCCCGGCCTCGGCGAAGGTTGCCGCAATTGCGTGGCCGGCGAGGGCCAGATCCCGCCAGGAGGCGAGGCCCTCCTTGCCGTCGACGAAGTCCGACGACATCTGTCCCGAGGCGAGTTGCACGGGCTCAGGCAAGCGCCGCACAGCTTTCGCCCGCAAGATCGTGACGAGTTGTGACCGGAGTTCTGCTGCGTTGCCCACAGGCTCGACGCTATCGAAGGCTGATCGTGACGCAGACGCCGCTCGGGCTCTGCGAGGATAGACCGAGATGGACCCGCAGGATCACGTGGCGCGCCGGCCCGGCGGATCCCAGATCATTCCCAACGTGCCCGGGGCGCGACCGGCCGAGCTGCCGTGGTGGACGGCGCTGCCCGCAGAACACCGCGCCGAGTTCCTCACTCCCGAGCGGGTGCTCGCGGCCGTTGCTGGTCGCCGAGCCCTCGATGCGGCGGCAAAGCCCGAGGCGCCGCGCGAGGCGGCGGTGCTGGTCCCTGTGCTTGCACCCTTGTCGACAAGTTCCGACCCGAGCGCTCGGCTGCTCCTCACGCGTCGAGCGAGCGACATGGGCGCGCACGCAGGGGAGATCGCGTTTCCCGGCGGGGCTGTCGATCCGGGGGAGACGTTGCACGCTGCGGCGCTGCGCGAGGCGCACGAGGAAGTCGCGCTTGATCCCGCGACCGTCGAGGTGGTGGGCGAGTTGGACAGGCTCGCGACGTTCGTCACGCGGCACGTGATCACGCCGGTGGTTGCGCGGGTGGACGGCCTGAGCGACGGCGTTCACGCGCTTGAGCCGAGTCCTGGAGAGATCGCGCGGATCTTCGACGTCTCGTTGGTCGAGTTGAGCGGACCCGACGTCGTGCGCAGTGTTCACTGGAACCTTGGACCGCACGGTCAGATCGTGATGACCGCGTTCTACCTCGATGACGAAACCGTGTGGGGAGCGACCGGTCGTATGGTCCGCCAGCTTCTCGACCTCACGTTTGGTCCTGGTCCTCAGTAGCCACCGGGTGTGCTGGACTCACGCCCGTGTCTGAGCTTGAGCTGTTGTTGGCCTATCGCGGTGCTCGGGCCGATCGTGATGGTCGGGCCGATCGTGACGGTCGGGCCCCGGCCGAGGTCGAGCAGGTCGGTGCCGAACTGATCGCTGTCCGACTGTGGACGCCGGAATTCTGCGCGGCGCTGATTGCCGCGTGTGACGCCGCCGACGCGTGGGCGTCTGACCCCGAGGATCCTGTCCCCGGCCAAGAACTGAGTTTCGCGGTGTTGAGCCAAGTGCTCGCCGGTCGGATCGAGCAGCACTTGGCCGAGGCGGTCGCTCCGGCGATCGCGTCGCAGTGGCCGCTAGCTGAGTACAACGGCCTGCACGATGGCTTCGTGATCCGTTATGCGGCGGACTCCGATAACGAGCTGCGGCTCCACCATGACGTCGCGCAGATATCTGGATCGGTGAAGCTCAACGCCGACTACGAAGGTGGCGTACTCGAGTTCCCCCGACAGGGCTTCGACAACTCGGCGCTGCCCGTCGGGACGTTGTTGATGTGGCCGTCGCTGGTCACCCATCCGCATCGCTCGACGCCTGTCACACGAGGAGTGAAGTACGGCGCCACGTTGTGGTTTGCTTTACCAGCAGCGGCGCAGGTGCAATCAGCGATCGGCTCCGCAGAAGATTTTGTGGCGCTCTCCGGCGAGTGGTAAGTAACGCGTATGACCTCATTTCGACGCGTTAGTCAAAGCGCGGCCGTGTGCCTCGCAGGACTCGTTGCCTTCAGTACGCCCGCATGGGCGCACGGCGACGAGCCCCATTCCACTACCACGACATCAGTGAAGCCGGCGGCCGCTGCTCCTGCAGCAAAGCCAGCGGCTAAGCCAGCGACCTCGAAGGCCGTTGCGGTCACCCCGGCCGCGAAAAAAGTGACGACTGCGAAGAAGTCGGTCACCACAACCACCATGGCCGCCCACCAGACCGACATGCACACCCATGCGGCCGACAGCACCGGCCATGATGCCGCCCACGACGCAATGACGCCGGCCCTTCCGGGGACCTCGCTCAAGATCGTCGCCACGCCTGATCCCGTCCGTGGGGTGAACCTCCACCTCATGACGACGAACTTCCGATTTGCGCCGATGTCAGTCGACCGACACTCGACCCTGGGCGAAGGTCACGTGCATCTCTACGTCGACGGCACCAAGGTCGGGCGTGCGTATGGCGAGTGGGTCCACTTGATGGTCGAGCCGGGTGAGCACACGATCCGCGCCGTCCTGTCGGCCAACGATCACTCGACCTGGTCGGCCGACGGGCACGCCATCGAGGCGAGCGCGGTTGTCAAGGTCGGCGCGCCCGCGATGATGCATCACCACGGTGAGGTTGTGGCGCCCGATCGGATGACCTTCGACATGAGCGCGATGCCGGTCATGGGCGGAGCCAACGTGTACGTGCGTGCGAGCGGCTTCCGGTTCGCTCCTGAAATGGTCAACCAGGCGCCCGTCTATGGCGCCGGCCACGCTCACATCTCCGTCGACGGCAAGCCGATGGGCCGGCTGTATGGCCCGGCGGCATACGTCCCGCTGGCGCCCGGACCGCACCTGATTGAGATCACTCCCGCGACCAACACTCATGACGCCCTGGTCGATGCCGATGGCACCGCGATCTCTGTGTCAGAGGTTGTCTGGGTTCGTTAACCCCTGCGAGGCGTACTCACGATTGACAGCGGCGTCGGGCAACCGGCGCCGCTGTTTTTTGTCCGGGGCCACGTTTCGATGGCACGCGGCGGTGGAAGCTGTGGCGGGTCGGCGTACGCGATGCAATGCCGTTGCCAGCCGGAATTCGGCGTCGTCTTGCGCCACTAAACTGCCCGCTTTGGGCGGAGAGGCGACCAGATGGCTGAGGTAGAGATCGGCTACGGGAAGTCAGGCCGACGTGCCTATGGCTTCGACGACATTGCGATCGTCCCGAGTCGGCGGACACGCGATCCCGAAGATGTCGACATCAGTTGGGAGATCGACGCGTACCGCTTCGGCCTACCGCTGATGGCCAGCGCGATGGATGGCGTCGTCAGCCCGGCCACCGCGATCGAGGTCGGCCGCATCGGTGGGGTCGGCGTCCTCAACCTCGAGGGCTTGTGGACGCGTTACGACGATCCCGAGCCGCTGCTGGAGGAGATCAGCCACCTCGACGCCGAGAAGGCGACGGCGCGGATGCAGCAGATCTACTCCGAGCCGGTTCAGCTCGAGTTGATTGGCCGTCGGATTGAGGAGATCAAGTCGGCCGGAGTCACGTGCGCGGCGTCTGTAACCCCGCAAAGGGCGGCGGCGTTCCTGCCACCGATTCTTCAGGCCGAGCTCGACTTGCTCGTTATCCAAGGCACGGTGGTGTCGGCCGAACACGTGAGCAAAACAGTCGAACCGCTGAACCTGAAGAAGTTCATTCGTGAGCTGTCTATCCCTGTGATCGTCGGCGGCTGTGCGAGTTACCACGCGGCGCTACACCTCATGCGCACTGGAGCCGTCGGCATTTTGGTGGGCGTCGGCCCGGGCCATGCGTGCACAACCCGCGGCGTGCTCGGCTTGGGGGTACCGCAAGCAACCGCTATCGCCGACGCGGCGGGAGCTCGCATGCGCCACTTGGACGAAACCGGCGTGTACGTGCAGGTGATCGCCGATGGCGGGATGAGTACGGGCGGCGACGTTGCCAAGGCGATCGCGTGCGGCGCCGACGCAGTGATGATCGGGTCGCCGTTGGCAGCGGCGCACGAAGCCCCCGGCCGTGGTTACCACTGGGGTATGGCGACCTTTCACCCGACTTTGCCCCGTGGTGCACGTGTGCGCACCGAGCCGCGTGGGACGTTGCAGGAAATTCTTGTCGGCCCCGCTCACGAAAACGACGGAAAACTCAACCTTTTCGGCGGTTTACGTACCTCGATGGCAACGTGCGGATACGAGACGGTGAAAGAATTCCAAAAGGCCGAAGTCATGGTCGCACCCTCGCTGCAAACCGAGGGCAAGTCGCTGCAGCGTTCGCAACGCGTCGGCATGGGCCACTAGGCCTGAGCCGCTGTCGACCTCGACTCACCTCTTACGATGCCCGCCTTCGCCCGTGTTTTGGTTGTTGACTTTGGTGCGCAATATGCGCAGCTGATCGCGCGTCGGGTGCGCGAGGCGCGGGTGTTCTCGGAGATCGTTCCGCACACCTTCACCGCCGAGCAGTTGCTCGCTCGTGAGCCGGCCGCGATCATCTTGTCGGGTGGTCCGAAGTCGGTCCACGTCGAGGGCGCACCAACGATCGATCCTGCGATCTACGACGCGGGGATTCCGTTGCTGGGCATCTGCTACGGAGCGCAACTCCTCGCGCGAGATCTCGGCGGCGAGGTGTCCCATACCGGCGTCGGTGAGTACGGCCGCGCGGCACTGAAATGCCACACCGACGTGGAGTCCGTGTTGTTGCCCGCGCAACTCGGTCCGGGTTTCGACGTGTGGATGAGCCATTTCGACACGATCTCGCGTCCGCCCGGTGGGGCTGTTGTGGTCGGCTCCACGGATCAAACGCCGGCCGCTGCGTTCGAGGATCGCCGGCGACGGGTTTACGGCGTTCAGTTCCATCCGGAGGTCGTTCACACCCAACACGGGCAGGCGCTCCTCGAGCGCTTCTTGGTCGAGGGAGCGGGAATCACGCCGTCGTGGGAGATGGGCTCGATTATCGATTCGTCGATCGACGCGATCCGGGCGCAAGTGGGTGATGCGCAAGTGATTTGTGGGTTGTCGGGCGGCGTCGACTCGTCGGTCGCGGCGGCTTTGGTTCATCGGGCTGTCGGTGACCAACTCACGTGTGTGTTTGTCGACACCGGGCTGCTTCGTGAAGGCGAAGCCGAACAGGTCGTCGAGACATTTGAACGCCACCAGGGCATCACGCTCGTACATGTCGATGCGCGCGAACGATTTTTTTCCCGACTCGCGGGCATCACCGACCCCGAACACAAACGGAAAGCGATTGGCGAGCTGTTCATTCGTGTGTTCGAAGATGCCGCGGCGTCGATAACAAATGCGCGCTTTCTCGTCCAAGGGACGTTGTATCCCGACGTGATCGAATCGGGCTCTCCGACAGCGGCAAAAATCAAAAGTCATCACAACGTCGGTGGTTTGCCCGATGACATGACTTTCGAGCTCGTTGAGCCGCTGCGGACGTTGTTCAAGGACGAAGTGCGCGCCATGGGTGCCGAACTCGGCTTGCCCGACGAGATTGTCTGGCGTCAGCCCTTCCCAGGCCCGGGGCTGGCGGTGCGGATAATCGGTGAGGTCACACCCGAGCGAGCAGCGATCGTGTCGGCCGCCGACGCCATTGTGCGCGCTGAGCTGAAAGCCGCGGGACTCGATCGTGAGATCTGGCAAGCGTTTGCAGTTCTTGCCGACATTCGCTCAGTCGGCGTCATGGGCGACGAACGCACCTATGCGCACCCGATCATTGTTCGGGCCGTCACGTCCGACGACGCGATGACTGCCGACTGGGCACGCATCCCTTACGAGGTCCTGGAACGGATCTCTACTCGGATCGTGGCCGAAGTCGCGGGCGTGAACCGCGTCGTCTACGACATCACGTCGAAACCGCCGGGCACGATCGAGTGGGAGTAGCCAGCCTGCTCGATCGCGAGCGACTGCTTGGATCCACGAGAGTCGCGCCGGGCAACGACGAAGGTGAGCTGGGTTGGGCGACCTCGTTGTGCCCGCCGGCGCGGTTTTCCCACTGTCGGTTCGCCAATTTCGTTGCGAATCCTGACTTTCCTGGCCAGCTGGCCGCGGTTACTCGCCTGCAAGCCGAGATCGGTGGCGACGTCGCGGCGCCGACAGCGCTCGTGTCGACGGCGGGACTCGGCCGGCGAAGCCAGGGAGCGCCCAAGGGGCTTCGTGCGCGGTTGTTGGGCAAGTCGGGCGCGGCCACGCAACGCCGTCGCGGCTTGCGCACGGCGCTGTATCTCGATGGCGGCTACGGCGTCGGCAAGACCCACTTGTTGGCCGCGGCGTGGCACGCCGCTGGTCCTCGGCGGGCCTATGTGACCTTCAGCCAGCTCGTCGCGATCATCGGCTTGCACGGCATGGCCCGGGCAACGGCTGAATTCGCGGAACTGGAGTTGCTCGCAATCGACGAGTTCGAGCTCGATGATGTTGCACAGACATTGATGGTGGTCAGCTTCTTGCGGCCGGTGATTGCCGCGGGCGTGCGGGTAGTGGTGACGTCGAACTCGTTGCCGGACCGGCTCGGCGAAGGGCGGTTCGCCGCAGCGGACTTCACTCGCGAGATCGCGGCGATCGCGTCGCACTTCGAGGTCATCCGGATCGACGGGCCGGACTACCGCCGGCGCGAGTCGGCGGGCGCTGGGTGCGCGCTCGACAGCGCAGAGTTGCTGGTTCGCGCGCAGCTGCCGGGGGCAACCCTTGACGTGGCGAGTGAGATCCACGCGCTACTTCGCCGGGTTCACCCCGCGCGACTGCCCGCACTGCTCGAGGGCGTGAATCTCGTGGCTTTGCAAGACCTGGCGGCGATCGACAACCAGGGAACAGCGTTGCTCTTTGTCCAGTTGGTCGATCGGATCTACGACTCGGGTTGTGGTTTTGTGTGGAGCGGCATCGAGGCCGACGAGTTGTTCGACGCGAGTTTTCGCCACGGTGGCTATCGCAAGAAGTACGGCCGTTGCGAGAGCCGGCTGAGCGAGTTGGCCAGCGAGCAACGGGCTGCGGTTGGCCGATGAGCCCTTTCGCGTGCGGCCGATGAACACCCACGAACAGATCGGGCTTTTTGGCGAGCCGGAACCACCTGTGAGCGAACCCGCTCGTCACGCAGATGCCGTCGAAGCCACGGTCCCGGGCGACGTGTGGGAAGTAGCGCCGGCCGGCAGCGAGGATTGGGACGACGAGCCCGATCCCGATTGGCAACCTGAGTCGACCACCGACTTTGAGAGCACCGACGACGACGATCCGGCTCCGATCGGCGAGGCGCCGCCCGAGGAGGTGCGAGAGGCCGCGCCGCGGCGGTCGGTCGATGTCGAGGTGTTGTTAGGCGGCTTGAACCCGCAGCAACGGGCGGCGGTGGAGCACGGTGCGGGCCCGATCCTGGTGATTGCAGGCGCGGGTTCGGGCAAAACCAGAGTGCTCACCCACCGCATTGCGTACCTGCTCGGCGTACAACACGTGTCCCCTTTCGCGGTACTCGCGATCACCTTTACCAACAAGGCCGCGGCCGAGATGAAGTTGCGTGCGGCGAAGTTGGTGGGCAGTGTCGCACAGAAGATGTGGATCGCTACGTTCCACTCCGCGTGTGTGCGGCTATTGCGTCGCGAGGCGATCCACCTCGGATATCCCAGTTCGTTTTCGATCTACGACCAGTCCGATGCAGTTCGTCTCGCTGGCTACGTCATTCGCGATCTCAACCTTGATTCAAAACGTTTTCCGGCGGCCGCGATTCACGCCAACATCTCTGCGGCGAAGAATGACTTGCTCTCCCCTGAGGCGTATGCCGATCGAGCCGCCAACCCATTCGAACGTCGGATCGCGGAGATCTATCGCGAGTACCAGCGGCGCCTGTTGGCCTCCGGTGCGATGGATTTCGACGACCTGCTCGTGAACGCCGTGAACGTGCTGGCGCGCAATCCCGATGTACTGGAGCGTTACCAGACCCGGTTCGAGCACGTGCTTGTCGACGAGTTCCAAGACACCAACAAGGCACAAAATGAATTGGTGCGGCTGCTCGCGGGTAAGTGGCGCAACGTGTTTGTTGTTGGTGATGCAGACCAGTCGATTTACCGCTTCCGCGGCGCCGACATGGCGAACATCCTCGACTTCGAGCGCAATTTCCCCGATGCGGTTGTTGTGCCGTTGGAGCAGAACTACCGCTCAACGCAAACGATCCTCGACGCGGCGAACTCGGTCATCGACAACAACGCCGGCCGAAAGCCCAAGCGGCTGTGGACCGACGCGGGCGACGGTGATCGCATCCATCACTACATTGCTGCCGACGAACACGACGAGGCCGAGTGGATCGCCCACCGCGTGCGCGACTTGCACTCGGGCGGTGCCCATTGGTCCGACGTGGCGATCTTCTACCGCACCAACGCGCAGAGTCGGCTGATCGAGGAACGGCTGAACAACGCACGTGTGCCATACAAGGTTTACGGCGGGACTCGTTTTTACGATCGCCGCGAGATCAAGGACTTGCTGTCGTACCTGCGCGTCGTGACCAATCCCGACGACGAAGTCTCGATCAAACGGATCGTCAACGTCCCGCGCCGCGGCGTGGGCGACACGTCGATAGCCCGCCTCGACGCACTGGCCGCCGCCGAGGGCATCTCGTTTGCCGCTGCGCTTGAGCGCGCCGCCGATGTCGGCGTGGTCGGCAAGGCGCTGACCGGGATTTCTCGTTTTCTTGCCCTGCTCGCCACCCTCCGCGCAAACGACATGGGTCCGGCCGAAATGTTGGAAGCAGTGTTGGAAGAGACGGGCTATCGCGGCGAACTCGAAGCCGAGGCTTCCGTGGAGTCCGCCGGCCGCCTCGAGAACATCGAGGCCTTGTGCTCCGACGCAGCGGAGTACGAGTCGGTGCAGGAGTTCCTCGAAGCGACCACGTTGGCCAGCGACACCGACACGCTCGACGAGGACTCGTCGCAAGTTGTGTTGATGACGCTGCACGCGGCCAAGGGCCTTGAGTTTCCCTATGTGTTCCTCATCGGGGTCGAGGAGGGAGTGTTTCCCCACTCCCGCGCCCTCACCGACCCGCACGAACTCGAGGAGGAGCGTCGGCTGGCCTACGTCGGAATCACCCGCGCCGAAAAGGCGCTCACGCTCACGTCGGCCGAAACCCGGATGTGGTTCGGCGCGCCGCAAGCCAATCAAACGAGCCGATTCGTCAATGAAATCCCGGCCAAGTTGTTGCGCACCGAGTACTCCGCGCAACGTGGACGCTCGGCATCGGCGTTTGGAAACTCGCGCGCCGGGAACTTTCGGGCGGGGGCTGGTGGCTTCGGCCGCCGTGCCGGTGGCGATTCCGATGCTTGGGGGGCGGGCGGCAGCCGCTCTCGCTCTGGCGACCCGGAGGGGCGCACGTTTGGCAGCCGCGTCAGTGAAGCAGCGGTTGCCCCACGCGCGGCCGCTTCCACCACGGGCGCGGAGACGCTCGGCTTGCAAGTCGGCGATCCGGTGGAGCACGCCACGTGGGGCCGGGGAACGGTCCGCTCGGTGGCCGGATCAGGCGACCGAGCCGAGGCCGTAGTTTTGTTTGCCCGGCAAGGCGAAAAGCGGCTGTTGTTGTGTATGGCTCCGCTGACCCGAGCTGTCGATTAACAGTCGGTTCGCACGCGGCTCGTGTTCAGCCGCCGAGCGCGGCGCTCACGATGTCGGGGGCCTGCTCAGCTAAGACGGCGTCCTTGTCGGCCGCGAGGAGGAAGCCGGCAGCGACCGCTTCGTCGGTTGCCTCTTCGTAGGCCGTGGTGTAGTCGGCCACCGATGGATAGAGCTGACGCAGCTGTTCAGCGGACAGGTCCTTCGTCGACCCAAGTAGGAGGCAAATGACCGAGTTCTGCCCGGCTGGCTCCCCCGACAACACGGCCGTCGGCGCAGCTACCTGCGGCAAACGGATGCCGCCTTTGGCGATCCCGAGCTCGTCGCGAGCGATTATTGGTCCGGTCGCCGCGTCGGTGACTTCAAGCGGCTCAGCCTTGGCTGGTTCCTCGCCGGTGGCCACCCAGTTGTCGAGAGCGGCAAGCGCCGCCTTAACGGCGTAGTGGTGTGGCCCGGAGTTCACTGTGCCACTGCAGTCGATCTGGTCGGCCACGACGCCGAGCAAGAACCGATCTGCGTGAGCGGTCCCGGCCACCTCCCACACTCGTACGTTGGCCGAGTCGTCCTGGCGAGCCTTGTAGTAGCCGATCACCGAGGTGAGGTCGCTCTCGCTGAGCAACATCATCACCGGCTCGCTGCGATCTGTTCGGATCTTCACGCCCTCGCCGGTGATAGCTCCCGCGATGTTCATGTCCTTGTCGTCGCTGCGCAGCGGGAGCGCGGAGCCGCCACGACTGTGGATGAAGAATCCGTCGAACTGCTCTTCGAGCGGCTGTACGGCGTCGTAGTAGGTCGTGAGCGCAAACGCCGACTGCGACTCGCCAACAGCGAGGACCCGATCGAACTTGAGATCGCCGAGCAGCTGCTCGCCGAGTTTGGTATCTCGAATGGCTCGCGCGACCTGCGTGTAAATGTCGTAGGAGTACGTGTCGCCGGGGTGCGACAAGCTGGAATAGCGGCCGGGGTCCAAACCCTTCAGACCCTTGTCGCCCAACGCCTCGCTCACCCCGGGGATGCCTACCGCCGTGGCGCCGCCTTCGACGCCAATCGACTGCGCGGAGACGCCCACCCAGGTGTACCCGCGGCGCAAGATTTCGTCGGCGGCGTACGCGAAGTCAGGATTCGCGTCGATTCCGCCCGAGACGTTGAGCCACTCCACAAGCACAGACCCGTTGGCCTTCGCTGCGTCGACCGGGCGGCGAACGACGATGCGTGTCGCGTACGGCGTTGGATCGTCCTCGGCTGACACCTCATAGCGGCCGTCGACCCCGGCGCCGCCCGTGATCGTGTACGACGTCGCGTCTCCGGCGACCCGGAATTCGGTCTCCTGATATCCCGCGGCTTCGAGGTCGGCGGCGACGGCTTGGCCGAAGAAGGGTTTGCCTTGCCCGCCGGTGATCTCGGTGACCTCTGTCGGGAGTGCGCCGGTCGGGCGTGGTGTGGCGTCATCGGCGCGCTTCGCATCGGCCTTGTCGGACTCTGTGGTGGTGTTGGCCGTGTCTTGGGTCGCCGACGACTCCGCAGTTGAGGACGCGTCGTCGGAGGAATCCGAGCCGCACGCGCCGGCGAGAAGGGCTAACGCACAGACTGAGACACAAACGCGAAGTGAAACGTGTTTCATTACTGGCAACTCTGGCACACCTGATGCGCCGTATCCCCGCCCCGCTACGGGAGGAATCGGCGCCGTGCGCGTACGCGGCTCAGGAGGCCGAACGCACCGCGGGTTTGTAGTTGGGGCTCGTGTGGCGTCGCGGCCAGCGGCGCTCCAAGTGGCCCACGACCGACGCCGCGAGGTCGGGGGCGACCATCACTGACAAGTGGGCCAGATCCTTGGCGAGCAAGTTCGACGCGTCGAGGTCGGGATGGCGCAACTTGGCAGACGAGGCCGGGACCACCAGCGCGTCGGTGTTGGAGTAATAGGCGATCCAGCGAACCTGATTCTCGGGGAACGGCTCGGCCAGGCGTTTGTAGATATGCGATGCGGGCGTCATTTCGTCGATGGTTTCCCAGACGGGCAAGAACCCCAGTTCGCCCGGCACTAGGTGCCGCAAACGCCCCGCTTCGGCCACCTTGGTTCCTTCGTGGGGCGACGCGATCGTCACGGCGGTGTGGACGTGGCGATTGCCGCCGAGAACCTGCACATACCAACGGACCACGACGCCGCCGAGACTGTGGCCGATGAGATGCACGAGCGGCGCCCCGGTCTGCCGTTTGATCTCGTCGACCTTGGCCGCGAGCTGGGTCGCGCAGTAGCGGATGTCGTGACTGAACGCGTTGTAGTTCAATGCCGTGACGTTGCCGTAACCCGCCTTACGTAAGTGGCGACGCAACACACTCCAACCCGAGCGGTTGTGGGCATACCCGTGGACCAAGATCACGGGAGTTGTGTGGATCTTGTCGGCCGAGGGGCGGGGACGGAGTAACTCGTCGGCGAGTCCGAACGGGTACCACGCCACCATGCGAGCCAAAGTCAGACCCTCTTGGACGTAACTGCCGACCGTCTCAGGTCGGCTCCACGCCCAAATCATCGAGCCGAGGTCGTTGGGGACGAGTCTCGCGATCGGCGAGATGACCTGGCCCAAACACGACGTACTTCGCTCTGGCATGGCTACTCACGGTAGAGAGTTCCGGCGCGCAGAACAACTCACAGCGGCGAGCGCAGGTCGACCTCGACTTTGCCGTCGGCGCGTTCGACCGCTCGGTACTGCACGAGGCCGTCACCGTCGGCGGGAAATGTGAGCCCACCGCAGGCCTTTGGCTCTTGGAAATTGCCGGCGCTACTCACCCAACTCAGCGCGCACTGTTCGCTCGCACCTGGAGCGACGGCCTCGAACGCACGCCAGTCGTCGCCGACCGTCTGGATGAAGATCGGCCGACCGCGGCCGAGTAGGTCGGGGTACAAAACCGGCCCACCGTCGGCGATCTCCTCACGCAGCGAGTCGGCCGAACCCGCCACAAACACGTCGTCGCCGAGGTTGACCTTGTCGGGATTCGAACTCGCGAACGACACGATCGACCAGCCGATGGCCAACGCGATTGCCGTCACGACGGCCGTGCCGATGATTGCTCGGCGGGCGCTGGGTCGTTGCCCGGCGCCGCCCGGGAGGGTGCTGCTCGCCACGTCACTAGTATCCCCCCTTCGTGGAGCGCCACTACCGGGTTGTCGTCGCTAAGCCGGGCCTCGATGGTCACGACCGGGGAGCAAAGGTGGTGGCGCGCGCGCTGCGCGACGCTGGCTTCGAGGTGATCTACACCGGGCTGCACCAGACGCCCGAGCAGATCGTCGCCACCGTCGAACAAGAAGACGCCGACGCTGTTGGTCTGTCGCTGCTCTCTGGGGCGCACGGCACGTTGTTTCCCAAGGTGATCGAGGCGCTGAAGTCAAAAGGCCTCGATCACGTCCTGGTTTTTGGCGGCGGCATCATCCCTGATCGAGACGTTCCCGCACTCGAAGCTGCGGGCGTCGCGCAGGTTTTCACCCCGGGAACGCCGATGGCGACGATCTCAGCGTGGTTGGAGTCGGCTCTAGACGGGCGCGAGGCCGCCAACGTCTGACTAGCCGCCCGCCGACTCGTGGCTGACGCCAGCCTCCGCCACCCCGGCCGGAGCGAATTCAGCCCAGCGCACTCACTGACCTATGGCCAGAACTGGAAGGAACCCACGTGGACTTGTTCGAGTACCAAGGCAAGCAGTACTTCGCGCGCTTCGGAATCCCGGTTAGTCCCGGCGACGTAGCGACCACGGTTGACGAGGCCGTTGTTGCCGCGCAGGCCGCGGGTTACCCCGTAGTGGTCAAAGCGCAGGTGCAGGTGGGCGGTCGCGGAAAGGCCGGTGGCATCAAACTCGCGGACAATGCTGACGAAGTCCGACTGCACGCCGGAAACATCCTCGGTATGGACATCAAGGGCCACACCGTCAAACGAGTGTGGGTGGAACACGCGTCGGACATTTCAGAGGAGTACTACGCCAGTTTCACCCTCGATCGTTCGGCGAAAAAGCACTTGCTGATGCTCTCGGCGCAGGGAGGCGTCGAGATCGAGGCCGTGGCCGAGACGGACCCCGATGCGATCGTGATGCTTCATATCGACCCTGTCGACGGGCTCTCGGCCGGGGCAGCTCGCGAGGCGTGTGTTGCAGCCAAGCTCAACCCCGACGCGGTCGACGGCGCGGCGGCGATCTTGGTCCAGCTCTACGACTGCTTCACCCGTGGCGACTGTGACCTTGCTGAGATCAACCCACTGATCCTGCGGCCCGACGGCGGCGTACACGCTCTCGATGCCAAGGTGAGTCTCGACAACAACGCGTCGTTTCGTCATCCGGAGTGGGAGGAGTTCCGCGCCACCGAGGAGCTCGATGCTCGCGAACAGCTCGCCCGCGAAAAGGACCTGCAGTACATCGGGCTCGATGGTTCGGTGGGAATCATCGCCAACGGGGCCGGGCTCGCCATGAGCACGCTTGACGTGGTCAATCAGGTGGGCGGTGCCGCCGCCAACTTCCTCGACATTGGTGGCGGTGCGTCGGCCGACGTGATGGCAGCGGCGCTGGAAGTGATCAACTTCGACGCCAACGTGAAGTCGATCTTCGTCAACATCTTTGGTGGGATCACTCGCGGCGAAGAGGTGGCCAAGGGCATCGTCGAGGCCATGGGCCGGGTCGACCTACGAGCCCCGATCGTGATCCGCCTCGATGGCACCAACGCCGACGAAGGCCGCCAGATCCTCGCCGATGCGGGTATCTCGGCCGACAAATTGATCTCGAAACCGACCATGCTCGACGCGGCTCGTGCCGCGGTCGAGATTGCCAACGCACAAGCAGGAGCCCGCTGATGGCGATCTTCGTAGACACCAACACACGCGTCGTGGTTCAGGGCCTGACGGGCGGGCAGGGTCGTTTCCACGGGTTACGCAACCGCGCGTATGGAACGCAGGTTGTTGCGGGCGTGACTCCCGGCAAGGGTGGCCAAGACGTCGAGGGCATACCTGTGTTCGACTCGGTGGCCGACGCGGTGGCCGCAACTCACGCCACCGCATCGTTCATCTCCGTCCCGCCCAAGGCCGCACCAGCAGCGATCATCGAGGCCGCCGCGGCGGGTATCGCGTTTGTCGTGTGCATCACCGAGGGAATTCCCGCACAAGATGAAGCGCGCACCTACAACCAGTTGCTACGCGACTTCCCGAACACGAGATTGCTCGGCCCGAACTGCCCAGGAATCATCAGTCCCGGTAAGTGCAACATCGGCATCACCGCGGGCGAGATTGCCCATCTGCCGTCGCCGGACAAACCCAACGTCGGCATTGTCAGTCGGTCGGGCACACTCACCTATCAGGCGCTGTTCGAGTTGAAGCAGGCCGGGATCGGCGTGTCGACGTGTGTCGGTATCGGCGGCGATCCGGTCCCGGGTACCAACTTCATCGATTGCCTCGCGGCTTTCCAGGACGACCCCGAAACCGCCGCGATCATGATGATCGGCGAAATCGGCGGGTCGGCCGAGGAGGAAGCTGCTGCGTTCATCTCGGCCAACGTGACCAAGCCGATGTCGGCCTACATCGCTGGTGTAACGGCGCCGCCGGGCAAGAAAATGGGCCATGCCGGAGCGATCGTGTCGGGAGGCAAAGGCACCGCATCGGGCAAGATGGACGCGTTGCGCGAAGCGGGAGTGCGTGTGGGGCTTAATCCAACCGAGGCTGGGGAACTGATGGCCGAGATCGTGGCGTCGCTGTGAGCGGCCGCAGGTCGGCCAAGGCCAAGCCGACAAAGGCCAAGCCGACAAAGGCCCAGCCAGCAAGCGCACAGCAGGGCACGAAACCCGCTGGGGGTCGGGCGTCAGCATCACGTCGGTCGGGCCGACGAAAGGGCCTGATTGCGGTGGCGTTGGGTCTGGTCCTGCTCGCGATCGCTGCGTACCTGTTCATCGTTAAGTCCGACAGCGACGACTCAGCATCCTCAGACGAACCGGCCGCCGTGGTCGACGTCGTTATGCCCGACTTCTCCGGCAAGGGCGCCCTTGAGGCGCTTGTGACGCTGAACAAGATGATCAAAGACGCCGGTGGAAACAAGGTGTGGCGCGGCGAGGCAACGTTGGGTGTTGTGCGAGCGCAAACCCCCGAGGCAGGTGAGCCGTTTAGCGCCACGTCGTACGCACTGGCTTTCGAGAACGGTCTCGTTGCAGAGGGCGCGCCCAACCCATGCAGTTGGGACGACACGCAACAAACATGGCAGGCGATCACCAACAACTCGACGGCTCCGATCTACTTCTTCTGGCGCAATACCGACTGCCGCGAGAACCAATTCATGTCGTTGGGTACCGATGGCGCCAACCTCACGGAGAAGTTCCCGACCACGGCGGCGCCGGGTCGCACCGTGCAGGTGCCGACGTTTGTGGGTCAGCGGATCGTGGTGAAAGACCCCGCCCGCAATGTGCTGAAGCAGCTCACTGTCGCGGCCGCCACGCCGTGTCCCTCGACGCTGGCTACCTCGTCGCTTGCCACTACCAACTGCTCAGCAGAGGTCGCAGTTCCCTAGGTGGACAAACCCGTGCGCACCGCGGTGCTCGCGTCGGGCTACGGCTCGCTGCTCGAGTCGTTGCTCGCTCACGGTGTCGCCGTCGACTTGGTGGTCGCCGACCGCGAGTGCCGGGCTTTGGCGGTTGCGGCCGAGGGGGGCGTGCGCGCGTGTTTGATCGAACGCACGTCGTTTGGCCCCACCTTCGACCGTGGCGGCTACACCGCCCGTGTCGTGGACGTGTTGCAGTCGAGCGGGGTCGATCTCGTGGTGATGGCGGGTTTCATGACGGTTCTCGCGCCTCAAATGTTTGAGGCGTTCGCGGGGCGCGTGATCAACTCCCACCCCTCGCTGCTCCCGGTCTTTCCCGGTGCGCACGCGGTGGCCGATGCGCTCGGCGCGGGTGTGACCGAGACTGGCTGCACGATCCACATCGCGACGGCGGTGGTCGACGAGGGCCCCACGCTGGCGCAGGAAATTGTTGCGGTGCACCCCGGTGACTCGGTGGAGACTGTTCATGAACGGATCAAAAGGGTGGAACGTGTGTTGTTGCCTCGTGTGGTGAAGCAGTTTCAAGCTCGACTTGCAGACGAGGTGAACCGATGAGGGCACTCATTTCTGTCTATGACAAGCAGGGTTTGGTCGACTTCGCCTCATCGTTGGTCGAACTGGGCTGGTCGATTGTTTCGAGCGGAGGCACGAGCGCCGCGCTGGCTGAGGCGGGTGTCCCCCACGAGGAAGTCGAGTCGGTGACGGGCGCGCCCGAAATGTTGAGCGGGCGGGTGAAAACCCTGCACCCGCGTATCCACGGCGGAATCCTTGCGGACCGTTCTGTCGAGTCGCACCTCGCCGATCTCTCCACTCACGACATTGATCCGATCGACTTGGTGGTGGTGAACCTCTATCCGTTCGAGTCGAACCCGAGCATCGAGCTGATCGACGTCGGCGGGCCGACGATGGTGCGTGCGGCTGCGAAAAATCACGCGCACGTGGGAGTTGTGACGAGTCCCGATCAGTACGAGTCCGTGCTGCATGAGTTGCGCACGATCGGCACTCTCTCGAGCGCCACGCGCCGCTCGTTGGCGTTGCGCGCCTTTGAGCGCACAGCTACCTACGACGCAGCGATCGCCTCGTGGCTGGCCGAAGAAGCGCCCGATGCCCCCGAACTGCCCGAGCGCATGGCCTTGCAGCTTCAGCGCGCCGACGTGCTTCGATACGGCGAGAATCCGCACCAACTCGGCGCCCGTTACCGCTTTCGCGGCGCGCAGTCGTGGTGGGATCAAGCAGTGCAACACGGCGGCAAGGAGATGTCGTACCTCAACGTGTTTGATGCCGACGCAGCCTGGCGGTTGGTGCATGACCTGGGCACTGCGCCGGCGGTCGCCATCATCAAACACGCCACTCCGTGCGGTGCGGCTGTCGGTTCGACCATCGCCGACGCGTACCGACGGGCCTTCGACTGTGATTCCACCTCGGCCTTTGGTGGGGTCATTGCGCTCAACTCTGTGGTCGACGAACAGACCGCCCTGGCGATCGCGGAAGTGTTCACCGAAGTCGTTGTCGCGCCGGGCTTTTCTGATGATGCGTTGCGAGTGCTTTCGGCGAAAGCGAACCTGCGGACGCTGAGCGCGCCGCCACCGGCGGGTGGTCGCCTCGACTTCCGATCAGTCGACGGCGGTCTGCTCGTGCAAACGGCCGATGACCTAGACGAGTCGCCCGACCAGTGGCGTGTTGCGTCGGCCCGCCAGCCGACCGCTGACGAGTTGGCCGAAGCCGCGTTTGCTTGGCGAGTGTGCGCACACGTGAAGTCCAACGCGATCGTGCTCAGCGCCCCGGGTCGGCAAGCCGTGGGCATTGGGGCGGGCCAGCAGAGTCGAGTCGACGCCGCCGAAATCGCTGCTCGTAAGGCCGCAGGCCGCGCCGCGGGCGGCGTGTGCGCGAGCGACGCGTTCTTCCCGTTCCCCGACGCAATGCTGGTCGCCGCCGACGCGGGAGTAACGGTGATCGTGCAGCCGGGCGGTTCGGTGCGAGACGACGAGGTGATCGCGGCGGCGAACGAACGTGGGCTCGTTATGTTGTTCACTGGCCGTCGGCATTTCCGCCACTAACGCGGCGCTGCGAGTTCCGGAGTTCTTATGAAACGAGACGCCTAATGCCTGCACAAATGCTCGACGGCGCCGGGTTGGCTACCCGCATCAGGGAAACCTTGGCCGACGAGGTGCAGCGGTTACACGCGGCGGGGATCACGCCGGGACTGGCGACGGTGCTCGTGGGCGACGACCCCGCGAGTGCGAGTTATGTACGCCACAAACACAACGACTGCGCCGAGGTCGGTATTGCCTCGGTGGGTCTGCAGTTACCGGCCACGACTACCGACGCCGAGCTCGCGGCCCACATCGCAACGCTCAACGCCGACCCCGGTGTCGACGCGATGCTCGTGCAACTGCCCTTGCCCAAAGGCCTCGACGAGCAAGCCGCGTTGCTGGCGGTCGATCCCGACAAGGACGCTGATGGTCTGCACCCGGTGAATCTGGGTCGACTGGTGGCCGGTGTCGACGCCCCGCTCGCCTGCACGCCGGCCGCGATCATCCGTCTGTTGGCCGAAAACGGAATCGACCTGGCGGGTCGCCACGTGGTGATCGTTGGCCGCGGACTCACGATCGGTCGGCCGTTGGCATTGCTGGCGGCACTGAAACGGCCGGGCTGCAACGCGGCAGTCACCGTCGTTCATACGGGAGTGTCGGACTTGGCTCGTTACACCCGACAAGCCGACGTCCTCGTGGCCGCCGCGGGCTCCCCGGGAGTGATCACTGCTGAACACGTACGCCCCGGCGCGGTAGTGGTCGGCGCGGGCGTGGTTATGGACGGACGACGGCTGTTGTCCGACGTCACCGATGACGTGGCCGACGTGGCGGGTTGGATGACGCCTCGCGTCGGTGGAGTCGGGCCGATGACACGGGCGTTGTTGTTGGAGAATTGCGTGGCCGCGGCCCGCCGCCGGGCCCTGCGGGAAGGTGTGGCGTGGTGAACAAGATTGCCGACTTGTTGGCGAAAGGCCAAACGTTCAGTTTTGAGTTCTTCCCACCCAAGTCCGACGCGGCCGCGTCCACGTTGCAGGCGACTCTCGCCGAGCTGGAGCCGTTGAACCCGTCGTTTGTGTCGTTTACATACGGCGCGGGTGGAGCTACTCGAGGCACGACTCGCGACTTGGTCGTGGGAGTGAACGCCGAGACGTCGATGGTGCCGATGGCGCATCTCACGGTGTACGGGCACACGCGCGACGAGTTGGCCGAGATGGTGGGCGACTACGCCGCGGCGGGCGTTGCCAACATCATGGCGCTGCGCGGCGACCGCCCGAAGGACTTCGACCGCGGTCCAGGCGACTTGCGCCACGCGATCGAACTCGTCGAGTTGATCCGCGAGATCGGCGACTTTTCCATTGGCGTTGCGGCCCATCCTGAAGGCCACCCCGAGAATCCCGACCGCGCGTCGGATCGTGCGTATTTGGCCGAGAAATTGGCCGTGGCCGACTTCGCTGTGACGCAAATGTTCTTTCGAGTCGACGACTACGTGTCGATGGTCGACGACTTGCGAGCAGCGGGAGTCGACAAACCGGTGATCCCGGGGATCATGCCCGTCGAGAGTTTGAGTTCGATCCAGCGGATGGCCGAACTGTCGGGCGCAGCCTTTCCGCCTGAATTGGCGCAACGTTTCTACGACGTCGGCGATGACCCCGACGCGGTAAGAGCAGAGGGCGTGGCGGTAGCCGTCGAGTTCTGCCGAGAGCTACTCGCCTATGGCGTACCGGGCTTGCACTTTTTCACGCTCAACAAGTCCCGCTCGACCCGCGAGATCTACGAAAACCTAGGCTTAACAAACGCAACCTGAA
>CAZWPY010000001.1:76210-94911 GCA_964635475.1 uncultured Acidimicrobiia bacterium | reverse complement strand
GGCCTCACTGCCATGTCGCCATCGTATCGAACATATGTTCGAGTATCAAGGGAAAAGCGAAGAAGAATATGAACAATTTCGCCTCGCGCTGAACTGGCACCGTACGAGTCGCGCCGGGCGCCCGCGCTCGACGACGTCGTTCCAAGCGGCCGGATTGACATCGGCGACGATCAGCGCGGCGCGTTGCCACCCCGGTCGCCTAGGTCCGATCACTGGGCCCACCTACAACGGGCGTGGCAACATCACGGCCTTGGGAACAACCACGCTCACCTTCGACACCGCGAACAGGGCTACGCGGCTCGACGGGGGAACGCCCTTTACCTACACCCGCGACGCGAGTGGCTCTGTAATCGGGCGGACCATCGACGGTCAAACGTTGTGGTTCAGCGGCCCGGTCACCTACGCGACTGACAAGACGACCGTTGTTGAGGCGCACTTGGCCTTGCCAGGTGGTGTGAACGTAAAGATCCCTGCATCAGGCGAACGGATGTGGTCGTACTCCAACCTGCATGGCGACGTTGTGGCGCTCACCAACAACACCGGCGTGAAGCAGGGCGCCACGCTCACCTTCAGCCCTATGGCACGGCGAATGGTGAGCTACTGAACACCCACTCCGGTGAGTTCGACCAGGGCTACGTCGGAGCACACGATCGCTTCACAGAACACTCCTCGGGCCTGCAGCTCGCCCTCATGGGGGCCCGGGTCTACTCACCCAAACTGGCCCGCTTCACCCAAGTCGATCGGATCGACGGCGGCAGCTGTAATGCCTACTCGTTTACCTGCGGGAACCCGATTGTCGACCCGGATCTCACGGGTGACTCGATTGCGAGTTGGGTGGGCGATCACATAATCGAGCCACTGTGCAAACGCATTACCCCGCTCAAGGACAGCACGTGCGAAAAGTCGGGGAAGGCTTTGCAGGATGGTTTCGCCAAGGTGAGCGACTTTCTAGGCAAGGCGTCTCTTGCTGCCGGGGCCCTTAGCGCTGGCCTTGCAATCGCGAGCGTCGTGCCCGCGTGACTCCTGCTGCCCTCGGCGCTTCGGCATGGTTCGCTGACGTCTCGGCGGCGACCGGTGCCGGACCGTTGGCATCCAAGTTCCTGGCCGCGGACGACAGGTGCGATGCGACGGCACTGATTGGGGACACCATTAGCCAGGCGTTCTGGTTTCTGGCAGGGCTTGCGGTAGCGCAGCAAGGTTTGAAAAAGTTCGAAGAGCCTGCAGAGGACCGAATACTTCAGGCTGGCTACCGATCCGGCCCTGGCTGAAGCGGAGAGCCAATGCGGAGATTCTTAAGGCTACGGCCGCCGGTCGTGGTATTAGGCCTGGGGATTGTGGCGTGAACAAAATCCGAACCTGCCTGCGGCCCGCTGACACGTTGAAATTGGCCCTGTTCAGTGCTTGTGTGGCTCTATTGACTATCGGCTCAATCGCCTTACCTGCGCCGTGGGCGTATGGGACTGTGCTTGGGCTTGTGGGCTACGGGTGGCTAGCCCCCGAACTGTTCGCGCGACACCCCAGCCGTTTTCCCGCGGATTATGGCTCGCGCGCGGGCCTCGTCATCTGTCTGATTGGGGTCCCGGCCGGTTGGGCGGTGATTGAGTTGGGCGCACCCAGCGCGGCAAAGATCGGCATCTTGGGCGTCGCTTTCCTAGTTGCGTTTACGGCTGGAACGCGAATGCGGACGACGTTCGAGGCGTCCGGAGGTCCGCCTCTGGGACCACTGAACCTCTGGAGGGCAGCCGGGCCATATGGCAATCGTCGAGTTCGACCGCGCAAGCCCTACTCTGGGCCGCCGGGCTGGGAGCCGCCTGATGACCCGATCTAGCTGTGGTGACCACGAACGCTGTTAGCGCGGGTCCGCTGGGGGTGAGCCATGAGAGTTCAGGACATCGGCGAGGCTTGATGGTCAGCGTGTCTAGATGTCGAAACGACGAGCGGCCATTTTTGCCGCTCCCACGTCGAGACCGCTCGCCTCTACAACTTAGATGGTGGGCATCGACCGGAGGCGTTTGCGGAGGGCCATGAGCGATTTGGCCATCGCGATGGAGTCTTCGAGTGGCTTCACTTTTGAGCCCTCGCGGGGTGCCGAGTAGTCGACGGGCACTTCGACGATGCGTGCGTCGCAGCGTTGGGCGAGCGCGATGAGCTCCGTACTGAAGAAGTACGCGCCCTCGGTTAGGTGTGGCTGCAGGCGTCTGCTCAGGTCGGCGTCGAGAAAGATCGTGCCTTGCGAGTCGCCGACGCGCATCCCGATCGTCACGCGGCGCAGTTGGCGAAAACCCCACGACATCACTCGCCGGAGGCGGGAATTGGCTATCACGGTGTCGGGGTGGGCCTTGGACCCGATCACGAGCTCGGGCCGCGGAGCCGCCAGCGCGAGGTACGCGTCGAGATCAGAGAAGCCGAAAGGCAAGTCGGCCGCGGTCAGCAGATGCACCTCGCCGGTCGCGATCGACATGCCGTGGCGCACCGCATTGCCGTAACCCTTAGCCGAGTGCGCGGCTACGACCGAAACACTCCCGTTTGAGTACTGCTCGGCCAATCTGTCGACCAACGCGGGCGAGGAATCAGTGGATCCGTTTTCGACCAGGACGACCTCGGAACCTGGCAACGATTCAAGGCGAGCGACGATCCGCGCAGTTGTGTCGGCGATGACGTCCTCTTCGTTGTAGATCGGGACGACGTAGGAGATCCGGGGCGCCATGATGCGGTCGCTGGCTACAGGTTCTCGACCGCGAAGGCCACTGTGTGGGCCGCGAGGATGGTGGCTCGTTCGGCCGCGTGATCAGCTTTGCCCTCGACCACGTCGAGGAAGTGATCGAGTTGCAACGCCAGCGGTTCACCTGAGTGCTGCACGAAGGGAATGTCGACGACCGTCTCAGCCCGGTAGTTGCCCGAGTCGCCCATCTCGTGGCGAACGTGGCGGTAGACCGAGATCGTGCGTCGAAGCAGGTCGATCTGGATCAACTGGTGGGGCAGCCCAATGTCGAAGTAGCGGATCTTGCGTTGACTCGCCCGACTCGACGACAGGTTGGCGATCATGCCGTCGGAGAAACGCACAATGCAGTCGGCCGTCTCGGCGATGGTGGTGCCCGCTGGCGTCCACTGATCCCCCGAAAGGTGTTCGACTTGATGGCTGTGCGCGCAGCGGATCGCGAGGTCGATGTCGTGGATGAGCAAGTCGCTCACCACTGAGGTGGTGATGCGTGGTGCGGGCGGGCTGTGGCGCACCGCTTTGACGTAGATCGGTGCTTCGTCCATGAGCGAAAAACCCGTTGTAATTGCCGGGTTGTAGCGCTCGACAAACCCGCACTGCAGCGGCACGTCTTTGGCCTCGGCGATATCCAACAAACGTTGGGTGTCGGCAAGGGTGGCCGCCAATGGCTTTTCGACCAGCGCAGGTTTGCCCGCCTCGAGAATCTGTGCCGCGACGTCGATGTGCGCTTGCGTCGGCGTGACCACCACGATCGCATCGCACTCAAGGGCCGCCTCGACCTCAGTGGCCGCCGTTGCGCCATACATTTCTGCGACCGCACGTGCGCGAACAGCGTCGCGGTCGACGATCACCGAGAAGTCGCAGCGTTGCGAGAGTGCCAGTGTTCGGGCGTGGTTGGAACCCATGGCCCCAGCTCCGATGAGAGCGACAGACGGGCGAGCGGTCATGCGGGTTCTCCTGCGCCGCGGCCGCAGTGACCGCAGGTGGTTGGGGGCATCGGGCCCGTGGTTCGTGCAAGAACGCGGCCGCACGCGCACACCCAGCCGAGCCGGCGGGCGGGGTTGCCGGCAACAAGCTCGAAAGGGGCAACGTCTTTCGTGACAACTGCACCTGAGGCGACCGTGGCAAAACTGCCGATCGTGATGCCACACACGAGGGTGGCATTGGCGCCAACGGAGCAACCCCGGCGCAAGAAGGTGTCGCTGCGCTCCCATTCGGGATCGAAAGCACGGGGAAAGCGGTCGTTGGTGAACACGGCGCTTGGTCCGACGAAAACGTCGTCATCGATATGAACCCCGGAATACACCGACACATTGTTCTGGATCTTGACGCCGTTGCCAACAACCGCGTCGGCGTCGACGAAGACGTTCTTGCCGAGGATCACGTTGGAGCCGATGCGCGCACCCGAACGAACCTGCGCGTGGTTCCACACTTTTGTGCCGCTGCCGATGTCGGCACCCTCTTCCACGCTCGCGGTGGGGTGGACAAAAACGTCAGCCATACGACGATGGTAACCCCAATTACGTGCCGATAGGGGAACGAGTTGCTTTGGTGTGTGCGATTGCGCGAGGATGGTTGACCATGATTTCTCGCACCAGCACGCTTGTAGTACTTACCTAGACGCACTCACCTCTTCGCGTGCGTCTGTCAACCTCCCAGCCGGGAGGTTTTTTCATTTCCGGATCATGGTGTGGCGAGTCGGGTCTCTGTCGCAGCCGCAAGATCATCCGGACGTTTCTGACCGCTCTTTGATCACCCGCCGAATCACCCACTGACCCACTCGGCGAACCACTCACCGACCACCCACTGTTTAGACAGCCATCGATCCCCCTGGAGGGGTTATGCAACTCACAGGAGCCCAAGCTCTCATCAAGAGCCTCGAACAAGAAGGCGTCGAGGTGATGTTCGGCCTTCCTGGCGGCGCGATTCTCCCCGTGTACGACCCGATTATCGACTCGTCGATTCGCCACATCTTGGTCCGCCATGAGCAGGGTGCGGGGCACATGGCCGAGGGTTACGCCCACGCCACGGGCCGGCCGGGGGTGGCGATGGTCACCAGTGGGCCAGCGGCGACAAACATCGTGACGCCGCTCGCCGACGCGTACCTCGACTCGGTTCCGATGGTTGTCATCACCGGCCAGGTTCCGTTGTCCGCTATCGGCACCGACGCGTTTCAAGAGTGCGACACCACCGGCATCACGATGGGAATCACCAAACACAACTGGTTGATCACCGACGCAGCCGACGTCCCTCGGGTTGTTCGTGAGGCATTCCACGTCGCCACCACCGGCCGCCCAGGTCCGGTGCTCATCGACATGCCCAAAGACGTGTCGAACCAGATGATGGAGTGGTACTGGCCCGAGACGGTCGACTTGCCGGGCTACAACCCGACTACCGATCTCGACCCCGAAAAGATCGATGCCGCAGCGCGTCTGATCCTCGCGGCCGAGCGACCGGTGATCTACGCCGGTGGCGGGATCTTGAAGGCCAGAGCGGCCCAGGCGCTACACGACATGGTCGACATCACCGACATCCACGTGGTCACGACGCTGATGGCTCGTGGGGCGTTCCCCGACTCTGACCCACGCTGCTTGGGCATGCCGGGTATGCACGGTAACTACACGGCCATCACGGCGATTCAACAAAGCGATCTGCTCATTGCACTGGGAAGCCGTTTCGACGATCGAGTGACGGGCAAGGTGCCGGCGTTTGCGCCGCACGCCAAGATCATTCACGTCGACATCGACCCCGCCGAGATCAACAAGGTGCGCCAGGCTGACGTTGGCATTTCTGGCGACGCTCGATTGGTGATCGAAGCGCTCAACAGCCGCATTGCCGAGTTGGCGGCGCAGGGGGTCACCGCGCCCGATCGCACGCCGTGGAAGAGCACGGTTTCGGGTTGGCGCGAGAAATTCCCCCTCACCTACGAGCCCGCTGAGGAGGGTCGGGGTCTCAAGCCGCAAATGGTGTTGGAAACATTGCGTGACCTGTGTCCGCCCGACACCATCGTTGCGTCGGGTGTTGGTCAACATCAGATGTGGACGAGCCAGTACTGGCGCTTTGAGCACCCGTACACGTTCATCAACTCCGGTGGGCTCGGAACGATGGGCTTTTCCATCCCCGCTGCCATCGGCGCCAAAGCAGCATGCCCCGACAAGATGGTCTGGGCGATCGACGGCGACGGCTGTTTCCAGATGACGGCGCAGGAGCTAGTGACCGCGTCGGCCGAACGCATTCCGATCAAGGTCGCCATCCTCAACAACGCTTACCTCGGCATGGTTCGCCAGTGGCAGGAGATGTTCTACGAGGAGCGTTACTCCGAGGTCTACCTCTCGCCGGACCTGCCCGACTACGTGAAGTGGGCAGAGGCGATGGGCTGTGCGGCGTTTCGGGTCGAGCACCCCGACGACGTCGCCCCGACGATCGAGAAGGCCAACCAGATCAACGATCGGCCGGTGGTGATCGACTTCCGCACCGATTCAATGGAGAAGGTGTTCCCGATGGTCCCGGCCGGCGCGTCGAACGACGACGTGCAGGTTGGCCCGGCTGGCGAAGCTTTTGCCGCTCGTTTTGAACAGGGTCACAACACGCAAGGAGCACGCTGATGTTGCCGGGTACGAGTTCGCAACACCACATCTTGTCGGTGCTCGTCGAGAACAAGGCCGGCGTGTTGACTCGCGTCGCGAGCTTGTTCGCCCGGCGTGGCTACAACATCTTCTCGTTGGCCGTGTCGCCGACGGAGGACCCGAAGATGAGTCGGATGACGATTGTCGTCGACGTCGAAACGGCGCCACTCGACCAAATCGTCAAACAACTCGACAAGCTGATCAACGTCGTGTCGATCTCTGAACTCGCGCCGGCCGCGGCCGTCGAACGAGAGCTCATGTTGGTGACCGTGCGCGCCGACGCGGGTTCTCGTGGCGAGGTCTTGGAGCTCGTGACCATTTACGAGGGCCGTATCGTCGATGTCGGCGCCGAGTCGCTCACCCTCATGCTCGCGGGCACACCCGCGCAGCTCGACGACGCCACCGACTTGCTCAACGCCTACGGGATCAGCGGCATTCAGCGCACCGGTCGAATTGCCTTGCCCCGTGTGGGTCGTTCCGCGTCTCGCTTGCGTTCGGTGAGCTGAAACGCTCTAGCGTGTCCGGGCCGCGTTGCTGTCGCCAGCAGCCCGACCTCCGATTTCTTTCCTCACAGGAGACCTCAAGTTATGGCCAACGTCTACTACGAAGCCGATGCCGATCGGTCGATCATTTCGGGCAAGAAGGTGGCCGTTATCGGCTACGGCTCGCAGGGTCACGCGCACGCGTTGAACCTGAAGGAGTCCGGCATCGACGTGCGTGTGGGTCTGCGTGAGGGGTCGTCGTCGCGCACGAAGGCGATGGAGGCCGGCTTGGCAGTCGCATCAGTCGCCGACGCGTCCAAAGAGGCCGACGTGATCATGATCCTGCTGCCCGACACCGAGCAGCGTTCGGTTTACGAGGCCGAAATCGCTCCGAATCTGTCGGAGGGCGACACTTTGTTGTTTGCCCACGGTTTCAACATCCGTTTCGACCAGATCGTGCCGCCTGCAGGTGTCGACGTGGCGATGGTCGCGCCCAAGGGCCCGGGTCACTTGGTGCGTCGTACGTACGCCGAGGGTGGTGGCACGCCGTGTTTGATCGCCGTCGCGCAGGACGCGAGCGGCGGGGCTCGCGCTTTGGCACTCAGCTACGCGGACGCGATCGGCGGCACGAAGGCGGGCGTGTTGGAAACCACGTTCGAAGAGGAGACCGAGACCGACCTGTTTGGCGAGCAGGTTGTTTTGTGCGGCGGCCTCACGGCGTTGGTGCAAGCGGGTTTCGAGACGTTGGTCGAAGCCGGGTACCAGCCGGAGTCGGCCTATTTCGAGTGCTTGCACGAGCTGAAGCTGATCGTCGACCTGATGTACGAACACGGCATCGGCGGGATGCGGTTCTCGATTTCTGACACTGCCGAGTACGGCGACCTCACTCGTGGCCCACGGATCATCACCGACGCAACCAAGGCTGAGATGCGCAAGATCCTCGACGAGATCCGCTCGGGCGCTTTTGCAGAAGAGTGGATCGCTGAGAGTCGTGCGGGTCGCCCCAACTTCAAGGCGCTCGAGGCAGCCGGCCAGAACCACCCGATCGAGGCCGTCGGGTCCGAATTGCGGGCGATGATGCCGTGGATTTCGGCGGGCAAAGCGCGCCCGCAAGACGTCAGCGGCGGCTGATCTCCCCACTTTCGAACCTTCAGCGCTAGGCCGGGCCGATGCGTGTGCTTGTCACGGGCGGGGCCGGGTTCATCGGCTCGCACGTCGTTGACGCGTTGATCGACGCGCGCCACGAGGTCGTTGTGGTCGACAACCTCGACGCCGCCGCGCACGGATCCGAGCCGCAGTGGTTGAACCCCGCGGCTCGTTATGTCTGGGCCGACGTGGCCGATGAGCGCACGTGGGTCGACGCGTTTGCCGGAGTAGACGCGGTGAGCCACCACGCGGCCAAAGTCGGCCTCGGCCTCGATGCCGGCGACACTGTGGCCTACGTCCACTCCAACGATGTGGGCACGGCGACCCTGGTGGGCGCGGCCCACGCCGCGGGCTGGTCGGGGCGCGTCGTGCTCGCGTCGTCGATGGTGGTGTACGGCGAGGGCCGTTACGTGTGTCACGACCATGGGGTCGTGGCCGTCGCGCCTCGGGCCGTGCGTGACCTCGACGCGGGGCGATTTGAGCCGAACTGTGTTCGTTGTGGAGCGCAAGTGCGATGGGAACTGGTCCCCGAGTCGGCGCCGGTCGATCCGCGAAACGTGTACGCGGCCACGAAGCTGCACCAAGAGCACCTGCTCGCGTCGTGGGCGCGCTACTCGGGAGCTGATGTCACGTTCTTGCGGTACCACAACGTGTACGGGGCGCGGATGCCCCGTGACACGCCCTACGCCGGAGTTGCGTCGATTTTTCGGAGCCAATTGGCTGCTGGCGAGCGGCCCCGAGTGTTTGAAGACGGCCAACAGCGCCGGGACTTCGTGCACGTGAGCGACGTCGTGCGAGCCAACCTCGCGGCGCTCGGGTCCGACGCTGGCGCCGCGGTGGGCGCGTTCAATGTGGCGAGCGGTCAGCCAACAACCTTGCTCGCAATGGCCGAAGCGTTGTGCCGCGCCGACGGGCGCGGGATCGAGCCGTTGGTTACTGGCCAGTATCGCCTCGGTGACGTTCGACACGTGGTGGCCGACCCAAGCCGGGCGCGCGATGAGCTTGGCTTGATCGACACGGTTGCGCCCGAGGTCGGGCTGGTGTGGTTTGCCACGGATCCCTTACGTGATCCCCCGGCCGTGTGAGTGTTGGCCGCGTGAGGTTGGCCGCGTGAGGCTGGCGGAGTGAGCCGTGGTCGTGTGAGTCATAACGCGACCCGACGGGCGGTGTGGTGGGCGTTGGTGGCGGTGGCCTTCGTTGTCGCCGTCGGCGTGTGGGGGACTGCGCTCAATGCGCGAGGCGAAAACTTGGCGACGAACGCGCCGCCGTTTCATGGGACCTGGCGCTGGCTCGATACGCCGGGCCGTTTCGTCCCGTTCCTGGTCGGCGCGGCCGCGGTGGTGGTGTGGCCGTGGATCGTGCGGCGTGCGAGTTGGCGTGTTGTTGTGGTGTTGGCCGGCGTCGTGTGCGCGCTGTGGGCGGCCGTGCTCGCAGCGAGCGGGGGATGGGACCGGATTTGGGGTCCCCTCACGTCGCGGTACGACTACTTACGTCTCGCCCGCAGCTTGGGCGATGCCGGCGACGTCCACCGGTTTCTCCAGTCCTTCGTCGATCGGCTGCCGAGCTACCCGACCCACGTGCGCGGCCACCCGCCTTTGCCGGTGGTGTGGTTGTGGTTGCTCGACGCGCTCGGTCTCGACGACAGAGCCGTCGGGTTGGTGGTGCTCGCGGTTGGGGCGTCGGCCGCGCCGGCGAGTCTGCTCGCGTGTGCGTCGCTCGCCGGACGTGATGTGGCACGCCGCGCGGCGTATTTCGTCCCGCTGCTCCCCGCGGCCTTGTGGATGACTTCGCTCGACGGTGTGTTTATGGCGCTAGCCGCGTGGTCGGCCGCGGGGCTGGCTCGGGCATGTTGTGGGCCGGTGCGCGGTCGACGGTGGGTGGCGGGCGCGGCGGGGCTCGTGACGGGCCTGCTCGCGCTGTCGACCTACGGCGTAGTGGTGTTGTCGGGGCCGGTGATCGCGATCGGGCTGATGAGCGTGTCTCGTCGTCGGCTTGGCTGGTTGACGCCGTATCTGGTGGGCGTGGCCGTCCCGCTTGCCGCGTTCGCGGCCTTGGGGTTTTGGTGGCCCGCGGGATTCGCGGCCACCCGTGTGGAGTATTGGGCCGGGGTCGCTAGTTCGCGCCCCTACGGGTACTACCTGGTGGCCAACGTCGCGGTGTTGGCCGCAATGGTTGGTCCGGCGGCGCTGGGCGGCCTCAGTTCGTTACGACGTGGGCCGGGTGCGGTCCTGGTGGTGGGCGCACTTGTTGGCGCTGCTGTTGCCACGCTGTCGGGCTATTCCAAGGGCGAGGTTGAACGGATTTGGCTCCCGCTCGCGCCGTTTGTGTTGGTTGCCAGCGGTTCGATCCCGAGATCGGAGCGGGCTGTGCGGCCATGGCTCGTGGCCCAGGTTGCCCTCGCCGCAGCGCTGCAATTCACGCTCGGATCGCCCTGGTGACACGGCTCGGGTCGTCGATCGTGCCTGCCGCGGCGATAACCACCGATTGAACTAGTCGGCAATTCCTGTCGGGTCCAGCCAATTTCGGGGCTTTGGTACCGGTTTGAACTCGAGCGGACGTCCGAGGCGCTTGGCCCAGGCGTCTTCCCAGGCTTGGGCCTCCTCGGCAGAAGCGGGAATCCACGCAACACCAACCATGACGGGTGTATCGAGTGGCATGTCCTTTAAGGGCGACAGGTCGACCGAGAACTCGTTCGTTTCTCCCGTTAGTACGTCGGGGTGCTGGCTTCGGACGACCCAGCCGCCCGCGATCTCGATGTGCTGCGCCAGAGTGAGCGGCGCCGGCCGCCCATCGTAAAAGGGGTCGTCCCTGTCCATGACCTTGAAAAACGGCAGGGCTTTCATTGCGTCCTCCGGAATTGCTGGTGATGGTAGTGACTCAGGACAGCATTGCCCCTAGTCCTCGATCCAGGTGCACGTGCCAGCTGGGACGTTTCCCTCGAACGTGCAGTAGAGCCCAAGGAGAGTGAGCATCCGGTCCCCAGTCAGGCAACGGCATTGAGGATCTGGGGCGCCAAGCGCATCAGCGAACACAATCGCCGTCATCTCTGCCCCGCAGTGGTCGTGGCCGTCAACGGGTCCACAAGCACCGATGACCGTGATCGGTTCCACCCGTGTCGTTGTCATTGTCGTTGTCGTTGTCGTTATCAACGCCTCAGCCTGAATCTGTTTGGACCGCTCCGATTGCGGGTGTCGCGCGGTGTCGGTGCGCGGGGGACTCTCGTCGGTGTGATGGGATCTTCGGATGGATCCCTCGGTCGATGTCATCTTGCCGGCGCTCGACGAGGCGTCGGTGATTGCCGAGGTGGTTGGCCGAGTGCCCGCCGGGGTGGGTGTGATTGTCGTCGACAACGCTTCCACCGACGACACCGCTGAGCGTGCTCGCGCCGCTGGCGCCACCGTCGTTAGCGAGCCTCAGCGCGGCTTTGGCGCGGCGTGTGCCGCCGGGTTGGCCGCTTCACAAGCCGAGATTGTGGTGTTCTGCGACGCGGATGGATCGATTGATCCGGCTCGGCTGGTTGATGTCGTGGCTCCCGTCGCTGGGGGTGAGGCCGACATCGTGCTCGGCGCGAGGGTGCCGACCAGCCGTGGTGCGTGGCCCGTCCACGCTCGGCTCGCAAACCGTTATTTGGCTTGGCGGCTCCGCCGGCGGTTACACATACCCGTGACCGATTTGGGGCCCCTGCGCGCGATGCGCCGCAGTGCACTCGTCGAACTGGGCGTGGTCGACCGGCGGTTTGGCTGGCCACTTGAGATGGTGATCCGAGCCGCACAGGCGGGTTGGCGCGTGAGGGAAGTCCCGGTCCCTTACCAGCCCCGGGTTGGACGGTCGAAAGTCACCGGCACCGTACGCGGCACGATACGTGCGATAAGGGACATGGGCCGTGTGATGCGCGACGTCTGACGAGGGTGGACTCGGCAGTAGAGCATGATGCCGAGCAAGCGCCGCAACGTGGTGGCTGTTACCTCCCGAGCGGACGGGATTTGCCTACTTGGGGCACGGGCGTCCGGCGCTCGACCGCGCCCCGCCGCGAGCTAGTTGCGATTGGCGGCTCGCTGGTAGTCCCGCCACCACGCTCCCAGTGCGACGGCTGCGGCATCCGCGCCCACCGGCGCGATGTCGCCGAAAACGTCGAGATCTCCCAGAGCCGTGAAGTCGGCGGCAGGGTGACCGAGTTCCGCTAACCGCCGCCGCTGTTGAGTTGCCGTGTGGCCAGTGCTCATCGTCACGCCTGCGAACACTCCCGGCAGCGGCCGGTGCAGGCCGAGCAGCCACCATCCCCCGTCGAGGCACGGGCCCAGCAGCGCGCGATCTTCTGGCAGGTTGCTCAGCGCGGCCATCGCGTCGTTGAGCAACGCAGCGCTCGCGTGCGGTGTGTCCATGCCAATCTGGATTGCGGGTCCTTTGGTGTGGGTCCACGCGGCCTCCAGGCGTGCGTTGAGGTCGCCCGCGACTTGTGCGACGACGTGGGTGCCGGGAGGGCACCATGGTCCTGCACTTCCCTCGAGGACCAGTACGACACGAGATGCATGGCTGTTGGTCGCGTTGGCCAGTGTGTCGTACAACGCGGCCTCGGCCAAAGCAGCGGCCTCGTGTGGCGTAAGCGGCGGGCACATCCGGGTCTTGACGTGACCTGCGACCGGGGCCTTTGCCAGTACCAGGATGTCCATTCCTAACGGTAGCCAGTGGCCGTTCATCCCCGACCCGCTGGTGGCCGGCGGGAGCGCTTCAAACCTCATGCGGCTGCTGGCCGACCGAACGCAGCTGCGGTGGTCGGAGTTGATCCGCGATGAGTACCGCGCGTATCGGGTGGCCAACGACGTGCTCGCGAGCACGTTTCCCTGTGCCTGACCAGGCCGCGCGAGGGCGACCTCCTTGTGCGTGATTGCGCTGTCGCGAAGCGACCCTAAAAGTGTGTGAACGGGGCGTCCCGACCGGTGGGACGCCCCGTTCATCTCTCGGGCGAGGGTTTTTCCAGGCCCCCCACCCGAAATCTGTCGCGCTCGCGCGATGACGGACTAACGAAAGTGTTTGTGGTCGAAACGGCGGTTCGCTCCGACGCGGCGCCAGGCGGCTGCGCCTATCGCACCGGCCGCGCCGGCGACGCCCGCTGCGCCAAGCGCGATAACGCCCAGTGGTGAGTCGACGGGTGGCTCTCGCGTCACACGTGTGAGCGCCGGAGCGTCGTCCTGCTCCGCTTCGAGGACAGCCGCCGTGCCGATCGTCGTGGTGGTCGTTGTTGTGGTCGTTGTCGCCGCGGCCGTGCTGGGCGCCGTTGTTGTTGGCGCGGTAGTCGGCGTCGTTGTTGTGGTTGCCACCGTTGCGCGGGGCACGACCGGGGCCACGACAGGTAACGGTGGGGCGGGCGACCGTGAGGCTCGCGTCGAGGAGACATCGGGCGGCGTGCTGGGCGAGGGGGCGCTTGAGCGATCGCTCGCCGGGTTGGCTGTATCGCTCGACGTCGACTGGGAGGTCGAGCGCGAACTCGAGCTGGCACCCGTCGTGCTCGTCGGCCCGCTCGACGTGGCTGCCGAGGTTGTGGTCGTGGTGCTCGGCGTGGCGGACGTGCGGCTGAGTGTCGCGGGCGCCGGCAATTTCGCCATTCCCGCGTTTGCCGTGAGCCCGAATCCCGCCTCGGTCATCAATACGAGGCGGCCCTCGAGTTGTGCCGAGGTCGGCTCGCCGAGGGCGACTGTGATCAGCGTGCGTGCGCCTCGCGTGGTTACCAAGATTTGGGTGTGGCGCGCGGCGCTTGTGTAGCCCGTCTTGAGCCCGCGAACGCCCATGAGTTTGAACAGTTTGTTGGTCGACGTCTTGGTGACGGCGTGCGAGCCATCGATGCTCGTGAAGCTGACGCTGCGCTTCTCGGCCGCGGCCATGACCTCAGGTTGCACGAGCGCGACTCGAGCGACGATCGCCAGGTCGGCCGCAGAGATCCAGTTGCCGCCACGGAAGGAGTCGTTGTCGTCGAGGCCGCTGGGGTCGACAAGGGTTGGTTTGTCGCGTAGTCCAAGAGTGTTCGCAAGCGCAGCAGCGTCCTTGGCGAACCCGTCGAGTGACCCCGAAGCCGCTTCTGCCAGCGCTACAGCGGCGTCGTTGGCCGACCCGACGATCATCACGTCGAACAAATCCCGCGCGCGGTAGGACTTGCCCGCGATCAGGCCAGCTTGGGAGTCAGGCATTGCCGCCGCTTTGGCCGACACGGTCACCGCGCTGTCGAGCGGGAGCTTCTGCAGGACCACCAGCGCCGTGATCACCTTGGACAAGCTCGCCGGTCGCCGTGGCGTACGAGCCGCCGATGATGCAGCGAGCACCACGCCGGCGTTGTCGTCGACGACGATGTACTCGCCGGCCGGCGCCGACGTCGAGGCCAACGTAGTTGTCGTGGCCGCGGTCGTTGTCGTCGTCGTGGCGCGGGTCGTGGTGGTTGTCGCGAGTTTGCTGCTCGGTGCCTTCGCGGCACTTGCGGGTTTCGACGTTGTGGTGGTGGTCGCTTGGCCGTACTTGTCGGTTGTTTGCGCGGCCGCGAGCGGGGCCCAGACCCCGGCCGCGATGCACGCGGCGCTCAGACCACTCAGCAGGAGCCGTTTGACCACGGCAGGACCTTACTGTGGCTCCTGGGGAAAAGCTAGTCAGATGTTGCCAAAGTCACAATCTGTGAACTGATGTTTTGGCAGGTCAACCGCCTAAACGAGCGACGAGCTCGTCGATGCAGGCCACGAGCGCGCTGATGTCATCGGGGTCGATCCGCGGGAACAGGGCGATACGCAGTTGGTTGCGCCCGAGCTTGCGGTACGACTCAGTGTCGACGATGCCGTTGGCCCGCAGGCCCGCGGCGAGCGCATCGGCCGAGACGGACTCATCGAAGTCGATCGTTGCGACCGTTCGTGACCGCAGCGCCGGGTCGGCGACGTACGGCGATGCCACCGCCGACGCGCTCGCCCACTCATAGATTCGCCGAGCGGACTCTTCACAACGACTCACAGCAAAGGGGAGCCCGCCGTTGTTATTCATCCACTTCAGCGTGTGGTCGACGAGGAACATCGACGCCAACGCGGGCGTGTTGTAGGTCTGGTCGAGGCGGCTGTTGTCGAGGGCGAGTCCGAGGTCGAGCGACGCCGGGGTCCAGCGCCCCCGCAGTTGCTGCAGCCGCTCGATCGCAGCCGGCGAGAACGCTGCGAACCACACGCCCGCGTCAGCACCGAAACACTTTTGCGGCGAGAAGTAGTAGACGTCACAGGCGCTGAGCTCGATGGGTAGGCCCCCTGCGGCCGAGGTGGCATCGACCAGGACCAGAGCCGACGACGATGGGTCGGGACGAACGACCTCCACCATGACGCCGGTGGAGGTCTCATTGTGCGGGTAGCAGTAGGCATCGACCGATGGCGACGCGACGCAGCGAGGAGCCGAACCTGTGTCAGCGGAGATCACCTCGGGCTCGTCCAAGTGCGGCGCTGCCGAAGCGGCGGCCGCGAACTTCGAAGAGAACTCGCCGAACACAAGGTGTTGGCTGCGCTTTCCAATCAGGCCGAACGTCGCGGCGTCCCAAAACAATGTCGCACCGCCGTTGCCGAGCAGTACTTCGTACCCCTCGGGCAACGAGAACAGGTCGGCGAAGCCGGCGCGAACCGAACCGACGAGATTGCGAACGGTCTTTTGTCGGTGGCTGGTGCCCATCAACGTCGAGCCCGTCGCCGCCAGCGCCTGGAGGGCGCCGGGATCCACCTTCGATGGGCCGGAACCAAATCGGCCGTCGGCCGGGAGCATGTGAGCGGGCAGCGTTAGATCAGGAGTGGTCACGTCCACAGTCTTGGCCCCTCGCGTGTCGGTGGCGAATCGAATTCGGTTCGGAGTGGTGCGTATTGCCCCGTAGCCTGGGTTGATAAACGACACAGTTCCCACACCCGAGCAGGACACGTGAGTTCAACTTCTCGAATTTCGCGGCGGATCGGCGCCATCGCTGAATCGGCCACTCTCGCGATCGACGCGCAGGCCAAAGCCCTTGCCGCGGCTGGCAAAGATGTGATCGGCTTCGGGGCTGGCGAGCCTGATTTCCCGACGCCAGCGCACATCGTCGAAGCGGCTGTCGCCGCGTGTTCTGACCCGAAAAACCACCGCTACACGCCGGTTGCGGGTTTGCCGGAGTTGCGCGAGGCCATCGCGGCTAAGACACTGCGTGACTCCGGATATGACGTGTCGGGCCAGCAAGTACTCGTGACCAACGGTGGCAAACAAGCGATTTACAACGCGTTCGCGACCCTTCTTGACCCGGGCGACGAAGTACTCGTCCCGGCTCCCTATTGGGTGACCTATCCCGAGGCGATCGCGCTCGCCGGTGGTGTGGCCGTTCCGATCGTGACCACGGAGGAGTCGGGTTATCGGGTCACTGTCGAGCAACTGGCGGCCGCGTGCACCAAACGAACCAAAGTGTTGTTGTTTGTCTCACCATCGAACCCGACGGGAGCTGTGTATCCGCCCGCGCTCGTCGCCGAGATCGGACGTTGGGCAGCAGAACGCGGGTTGTGGGTGCTGACCGACGAGATTTACGAACACCTGACCTATGGCGACTCGACGTTTTCATCGATGCCGGTCGTGGTGCCGGAGCTCGCGGAGCGCTGCGTGGTCGTGAACGGCGTCGCCAAGACCTACGCGATGACCGGCTGGCGGGTTGGCTGGATGATCGGCCCCCCTGATGTCGTGAAAGCAGCGACCAACTTGCAGTCGCACGCCACCTCGAACGTGAACAACGTCGCGCAGCGCGCCGCGCTCAGCGCCGTTGCTGGCGACTTGGCTGCAGTCGAGGAGATGAAGTCGGCGTTTGCCCGGCGTGGAGAACTCATGGTGTCGATGCTCAACAGCATCGAGGGTGTCGTGTGTCCCGAGCCCGAGGGCGCCTTTTATGCATTTCCTTCGTTTGCCGGCTTGATTGGCCGAGAGATCGGTGGCCGCACGATCACCAGCGGGTTGGATCTGGCCGCCGTGGCGCTGGAGCGCGCGCTCGTGGCCTTTGTGCCGGGCGAGGCGTTCGGAGCCGCGGGCGCCTATGGCCGCTTCTCTTACGCGACGAGTGACGACGCGATCGCGGCCGGAATTGGCCGGCTGGTCGACCTGGTGTCTCGGGGTTCGTGAGCCGTACGGGAGAATTGCCCGGTACCGGGGGAAAGCAGGACCGCCCCGCGTGGAGCACGCGGCCGGTTCGACAATGCAGTAGTCGAGAAGGCGATAAGGGAGCGAAATGGCACGGATTTTGGTGACCGAGGAACTGGCGCCACGCGGTTTGGACTTGATGCGCGCCGCGGGTCACGAGGTGGACGTGCGTTTGAACCTGTCGCCCGACGACTTGTTGGCGGCAGTGGCTGGCGCAGCCGCGCTGATTATCCGCTCCGCGACCACCGTCACGGCGGAGGTGCTTGCGGCGGGTACGGACTTGGTGGTCGTCGGCCGAGCGGGGATCGGTCTGGACAATGTCGACGTTGCGTCAGCCACTTCCCGGGGTGTGATGGTGGTCAACGCGCCGCAGTCCAATGTGGTCTCGGCGGCGGAGCAGGCGATGGCGCTGTTGCTGGCGCAAGCTCGCAACATCCCGCAAGCCCACGCCGCCTTGAAAGCGGGCAAGTGGGAGCGCTCGCGTTGGGAGGGCGTCGAACTACATGGCAAGACGCTTGGTGTTGTCGGGCTGGGCCGCGTCGGAGCGCTGGTGGCGCAACGGTGTTTGGCCTTCGGGATGCGCCTGGTTGCCTACGACCCTTTTGTTGCCCCGGAGAGGGCCCGACACATGGGCGTGACGTTGATGAGTTTGGAGGACGTCGTTCGTGAGGCCGATTTCCTCACGGTGCATTTGCCCAAGACGCCCGAAACCGTCGGGCTGATCAACGCCGACCTACTGAAGCTGGCCAAACCGTCGTTGCGGATCGTGAACACGGCTCGCGGCGGAATTGTCGTCGAAGACGACTTGGCGGAGGCGGTGCGCACGGGCGTAATTCAAGGCGCTGCGCTCGACGTTTTCGCGAAAGAGCCGACGACCGAGTCGCCGCTGTTCGCTCTCGACTCTGTGGTGGTCACCCCACACCTTGGCGCGTCCACAACTGAAGCGCAGGACAAAGCTGGTTTTACGATCGCTGAGCAGGTTCTGCTCGCGTTGGCAGGCGACTTTGTGCCGTTTGCCGTCAATGTCTCGGCTGCGGAGGCGTCAGAGACGGTGCGGCCCTACTTGCCGCTTGCAGAACGGCTCGGGCGCTTGCTTGCCTCGGTCGCCGCCGACGAGTCCGGCCCGCTCGATGTTGTGTACGAGGGCGCGTTGGCCGACTACGACACACGCATCTTGACGTTGTCGGCGCTGAAGGGCTTTCTTGGCGCAGGTACCGGCGAGGCGGTGAGTTATGTGAACGCGCCCCAGGTGGCGCAAGCGGCCGGGGTCGAGGTCCGCGAGCAGCGGCTGGCAACGGGCAGCGAGTACACGAACTTGATCACCCTGCGCCGGGGCGCAGCGGGGATTGCGGGCACGTTGGTGCGAGGTGACGCTCGGTTGGTGATGGTCGACGACCACGCTATCGACGTCCCGCCGAGTCGGCACATGTTGTTGGTTCGCAACGACGATCGACCGGGAATGGTTGGGGTTGTCGGCACGGTCCTGGGTCGAGCGGGCGTGAACATCGCCGACATGGCCCTTGGCCGTTCGCCCGCGGGCGCGGCGGCATTGATGGTGATTGCTCACGACGCGGCGGTTCC
>CAZWPY010000001.1:47899-76110 GCA_964635475.1 uncultured Acidimicrobiia bacterium | reverse complement strand
ACGTTTGCAAAGTCGGCGTGTCTCGGGCATCCTGGTCGACGTGACCTTCGTGAGCGACCTCCTCCTTACGTAGACGGCGAGCCCCGATATCGGCTCGTCCGTGACCTCCTGCTCCGAAAGGACCAGGAGGTTTTTCATTTCCCGGATGGTTTTCCGTCCGTGACTGTCGACCACAGTTTCTCGAACAAACCTCTACCCACATCCCACCGGAGTCCACAATGAGCGATCACGTAGTGATTTTCGACACAACCCTGCGAGACGGCGAACAGTCGCCGGGTATCGCGCTCGATGCCGTCGAGAAGCTGGAGATCGCCGAGCAGCTCGCCCGTTTGGGTGTCGACTACATCGAAGCGGGGTTTCCCGTGTCGAGTCAGGGAGACTTCGACGCGGTCGAGCTCATCTCTCGATCGGTGCGCGGATCTGCAATCTGCGGACTGAGCCGCACGAACCTGGCCGACGTCGATCGGGCCTGGGAAGCGTTGCGCCACGCCGAAAAGGCGCGGATTCACGTGTTCATCTCGACCTCGCCGATCCATATGGAGTCGATGATGAAGATGACCCCCGAACGGGTAATGGCCGAAGCCGCCGCGGGCGTTGCTCGAGCTGCGTCGTATACCAACGACGTGGAGTTCAGCCCGCAAGACGCCACCCGCTCCGACGTTGATTTCATGTGCCACGTCCTGCAGGTCGCCGTCGACAACGGCGCCACCACGTTGAACATTCCCGACACCGTCGGTTACGCGATCCCCAACGAGTTCGGCTCCCTGATCGCACACATCGCCTCGACGGTTAAGGGCGACTACGTGATTTCCACCCACTGCCACGACGACCTGGGCCTGGCTGTGGCCAACTCTCTCGCTGGCGTCGCCAACGGCGCTCGGCAAGTGGAGTGCACGATCAACGGAATTGGCGAACGCGCCGGCAACGCGGCGCTCGAAGAGATCGTGATGGCGCTGGAGATTCGCGGCGATCACCAGTTTGGTGGCCTGCGGTCGCGGGTGCGCACCGAGGAATTGGCCCGGTCGAGTCGCCTGGTGTCGCGGCTGACGGGTTACCCGGTGCAGTACAACAAGGCCGTCATCGGCCGTAATGCGTTTGCTCACGAGTCGGGTATTCACCAGCACGGGGTGCTGGAAGATCGCTCCACCTACGAGATCATCGACGCCAACAAGGTCGGCCAGCAGGCTGGCCAGATTGTGTTGGGCAAACACTCGGGCCGCCACGCGTTCGCCGACACGTTGGCCACGATGGGCTTGCGTGTCCAAGGCGATGCACTCAACTCCGCGTTTGCTCGCTTCAAGGAACTGGCGGATCGTAAGGTGCAAATCACCGAAGCCGACCTTGAGGCCATTGTGGCCGAAGAGCTGGGTGGCCACGTGTTTTCTGGCTACTCACTGGCCGAACTGGAGTTGCGCGGTGGAACGGTGGGGATGCCGCACGCGCGTGTGGTGTTGGTGCGCGGCGATGACAAGGCCGAGGGTGAGGCGGAAGGCGACGGCCTCATCGACGCGGCCTGCGAAGCGATCCGTCACGCGACCGGAATCGACGCCAAGCTGGTCGACTTCAACGTCAGTTCGGTGACCGGCGGCGTTGACGCATTGGGCGACGTGGTCATGCAGGTCGCCGGGCCCGACGGGGTGAAAGTGTCGGGTCGAGGCGTGTCAACCGATGTGGTCGAGGCGTCGGCCCGCGCCTACCTGTCGGCGGTGAACCGGTTGGTGCGAGTAGCCGAGGTCAAGGCTGCGACCGGCGCGACAACGGCGCGACCGAGCAATCTGGAGACGCCGTGAATTCGCCGGTGAGTCTGCAGGTGACGCCATTCCACTTGGGTTTGGGCGCCACAGTCGATGCACTTGAAGCGTTCGATGCAACCCCGGAGTGGTACGAGCGCTACAGCGAACTGACCGCGAGCGACGGGCGCGAGGGCCGACTGGTGTCGATGCACACCTTCGACGAGGGGTGGGCCATGTGGGAGATGCACCCAGATGGCCACGAACTCGTTGTCTGCACCGACGGCGAGATGGAGCTTGTGCAAGATGACGGGACGTCGGTGTCTGCTGTCACCCTGCATCGGGGTCAAGCCGTCGTGAACGCGCCCGGTGTGTGGCACACGGCCAACGTCGCTCAACGCGCCACTGCGCTGTTCATCACGGCGGGTCGGGGCACGCAGGTTCGCCCTCGAACGTCGGCTTCTACTGGGTGACGCGGGTCGCCTACCGCCTGCCGCCTGGGTTATCGGCCGGCTGGCAGACTGGCCGGCATGCAGATCGATGGCGCACGCGTGTTGCTGACCGGCGCGGCGGGAGGCCTCGGGCAGGCGATCGCTCGTGAGCTGAAACGACGTGGCGCCGTCTTGGTTCTGAGCGGCCGCAACGAGGTCGGGTTACGCACACTGGCGGGTCAGTTGGGTGGCGCCGAGATCCTCGTCGCCGACCTCGCCGACGACGACGATGTCGAGCGTGTCGCCGCCGCCGCTCGCAACGTCGATGTCGTGGTTGCGAACGCGGGCGTCGGGACCGACCCGCCGGTGCACGACGACAGCGCCGAGCTGATCGATCGCAGTGTGGCCATCAACCTGCGGGCGCCGATGGTTACCGCGACGGCGTTCGTTCAGTCGCGGCTCGCTGCCAAAGCCGCAGGCCACGTCGTGTTAGTCGGCTCCATTGCGAGTGTTGTGGCGTCGCCCGGAACTCGCCTCTACAACGCGACGAAGTTTGGGCTGCGCGGCTTTGGTCTTTCCCTGCGCGAGGAGCTGCGAGACAGCGCAGTGGGTGTGTCGATCGTTGAGCCGGGATTCATCCGCGACGCCGGCATGTTTGCTGAGTCGGGCATCAGCTTGCCGAAAGGTGTGCGGACCAAATCGCCCGAGCAGGTGGGCGACGCGGTGTGCGACGCGATAGAGAACAACCGCGCCGAGGTGGTGGTAGCGCCGCTGGAGATGAAAGCGGCCGCCAAACTCGCGGCGATCTCGCCACAGCTAGCGGCCGCCATTCAGCGTCGGGCGCGAGCACAAGATCGTGTGGAGAATCGCACGCCTAGGTGAGCTGCAGAGGGGGACGAGCAACCGATGGATCGCCGTGAGTTTCTTGGGGCCGCGGTCGCAGCTGGGGCGGTGTGTGCAGTGGGCGCGTGCAGCTCAGGTGGGCGCGGTGCGCGCGCCGACTCGAACGTGGCGACACTCGCGAACTTCAGCCAACCCGAGCCGGTGGCTGCCGCGGGAGGCGAGTGGATCAACCTGCCGACGCCGCCGGTTACCGCCCGGGCACAGGCGACGTGGTGTTCCAACGGCGAACTCGTCTTGTTCGCTGGGGGCCAAACATGGCCGGGCGCCCAACGACTCAACGACGCCGCGCTGTTCGACCCGCGGATCAACGAGTGGCGACGTACCGCACAAGTACCTGAGGCAGCCGCCGGCGAGACCCACGCGGTGTGGGATGGCGAGCGTTTCTTCCTGCTGAGTTCCGATGACTCGGAGCACCACTTGTTCGACTACTCGGTTGTCGAGGATAAGTGGACTCGACGCGCGCCTGCGGGCGTGTTTGGGTTCCAGGGCCTCGACCTCGTCCTGCTTCCCGACGGGCGACTGCTTGGCCTCTCAGGTGCTGGAGGCGATCGAGTCATGGGGCCTTTTGGCCAGCTGTATGACCCAGACAACGATCGCTGGGTAACTCTGCCGGAGCCGCCGCTCGCGAACTACCGTTCGCGCCCGATCGTCGACGGACGTGATCGCGACGAGCTGCGGGTGTGGTTTATCGGCGGCAGTTGGTCCGAAGGTGGGCAGTCGATCGATCGTTTCGAGCCCACCCGTGGGTTTGTCCTGCGGCCCGATGCCGACGAGCCGTGGACGGCGGTCGATTTCGGGACGGACACCGAGTTGCGTTACGGAGCGCGATTCGGCGGCGTAGCGGCCGGTGTCTGCTTTGACGAAGCCTCGCAACACGGGGTGTTGCGAGCAATCGACCTCGACTCTGGACAAGTAAAGGACTCGTCTCTGCCGGCCGCCGTCGACGAGGTCGTTGTTATGGCCACCGAGCAGGGCGACGATCCCGAGCGCACGTGGCTGGTGAGCTCGCGGTCACGCGCCTTGGTAGGAAAGGGCCAGCGCCGGTGGCTCTTGCCCGACAATGGGTTTGGTTCTTCAGCGTCGGCAGTGGATGTGGCGTTAGCCGGTGGCCACGTTGTGTTGTGGGCACGCGCCGGTGATGTCAGCAGGGGCCGGATGCTGCGTCTGCCGACTTGAACCGCGGCCGTGAAGGGCCCCGCTGGCTATTTGGGCGCTAGCCGGGTGCTATGTCGGTTCTAGGTCGGTGCTATGTCGGTGCTATGTCGGTGCTATGTCGGTGCTATGTCGGTCCTGCGTCGGTGCTACTTGGTGGCCACCGGTGCGACCGGTCCGCCGAGGCCGTGGCGAAACGGTGCGGGGGTTGCCGACAGCAACATGTCGTATTGGCCGTCGGCGGCGCAGTCGTCGGCGAGCGCGTCGAGGTCCCAGTTCTGGCCCTGCAGCAGCCCGACGTGCACGAGCGACAACATGTGAACCGGCATAAAGGTGTCGTCGCTCTCAGCGGGGAACACTTCGAAGGTGAGGTTGTCCGTTGCGGCCGCGCCGACATCGTGGCTCCGCAGCCAGCGCAGTGCCTGCACTCCGATCCCCGGCGAGGGGAAGCCGTAGTCGACCCGGCGACCCGCGCGGACTAAGCCGAGGTGGCCGGTTCGAATCAGGACCATGTCGCCGGGTTCGAGGTCGACTTCGGCAAGGTCGAGCGCTGCGTCGAGATCGACATTGCCGATCGCGTAACCGGGTTCGAGTCGTTCGACACCGAGAGCCCGAGCAACATCGAGCAACACCGCCCGCCCGAGGATCGTCCCGATTTTGTCGATGCCGCAGCGGCGAGCTCCCGAGTAGGTAACCGACGACGCGGGGTGGCCGTTGTAGAGGGTGTCGCCCTGCGCGACATGGCCGAGCGCGTCCCAGTGGGTGGCGGCTTGCAGGCCCATCGTCACGATGTCGTCTGATGTGTGGAAGCCCGCGGGGTCGCCCGTATAGGTCTGGTTGATCGCGATCATCGTGCGCAGGGGGTTGATCCGGCCGGGGATCCCCCCCGACTGCACGCCACGTTGATCGTCGAGGGTCCACGCCAAGGGAAACGAGCGAGCCGTTCGCACCGCGGTGATTCCACGCCAGGTGGCGGCTTGATCGATCAAGTTGGCGGTGCCGCGTTCGTCAGCTGCGCCCCAACGTCCCCAGTTGGAGACTTCGCGTGCGACCTCTACGTACCACTCCGGCAGACCCACACCCGCACAGTATCGAGCGTGTTATTTGGTCACCGGCATGACGTCAGGACGGGTGGCTTCGAATGCGGCGATCGCGTCGTCGTTGCGCATCGTCAATCCGATGTCGTCGAGGCCTTCCAGCAGACGCATCTGCGTGAAGTCGTCGAGTGGAAACGGCGCCGGTTCGCTCAAGGCCGAGCAGCGGACCTCGCGGCGCTCGACGTCGACCTCGATCACGACGTCGGGATCGGCTTGCACCGCCGCCAGCAAAGCCGCGCCCGCCTCAGGCGACACCTGCGCCGGGACCAGGCCGACCTTCGTGCAGTTGTTGCGGAAGATGTCGGCAAAACGTGGGGAAATGACGGCGCGAAAGCCGTAGTCCTCCAACGCCCACACCGCGTGTTCACGCGACGAGCCCGTGCCGAAGTTGGGCCCTGCCACGAGGATCGTCGCGCCGGCGTGTTCAGCACGATTGAGTACGAAGTCGGGCGTCTCGCGCCATTCGGAGAACAACCCGGCGCCAAATCCCGTACGTTCCACACGCTTCAGCCAGTCACTAGGGATGATCTGGTCGGTGTCGACATCGGAGCGTTCGAGCGGGACTGCTTTTCCAGACACGATGTGTACGGGTTGCATCACAGCTCCTCAGGTGTGGCGAAGTGGCCGGCAACGGCGGTGGCCGCGGCGACGGCGGGGGATACCAGGTGGGTTCGACCGCCTCGACCTTGGCGACCTTCAAAGTTGCGGTTCGACGTGGAGGCGGCTCGTTCGCCCGGCGCAAGTTTGTCGGGGTTCATCGCCAGGCACATCGAACAGCCAGGATCGCGCCACTCGAACCCGGCGGCGGTGAAGATGCGGTCGAGCCCTTCGGTTTCGGCTTGCAGTTTCACTCGGCCCGAGCCCGGTACGACCAGGGCGCGCATGCCCGAACGCACACGTCGCCCGTCGAGCACGGCCGCGGCTGCCCGCAGGTCTTCGATACGCGAATTGGTGCAACTACCGATAAAGACGGTGTCGACGGCGATGTCGCGAACTCTGGTGCCAGCGGCGAGCCCCATGTAGGTGAGGGCTCGGGCAGCCGCGTCGCGCGCGTCGGGATCGCCAAGCGAGTCGGGATCCGGCAGCGCGCCCGAGATCGGCAGCACTTGGCCGGGGTTGGTGCCCCAGCTCACGTACGGCTCCAGTGTGGCGGCATCGATGTCGATCGATGAGTCGAACGAGGCGCCCGCGTCGGTGGGCAGGGCGCGCCACGCGTCGAGCGCACGTTCCCACGCGCCGGCTTTGGGAGCGCGGTCGCGGCCTTCGAGGTACGTGAACGTGGTGTCGTCAGGGGCAATCATTCCCGCTCGAGCGCCCGCCTCGATCGACATGTTGCACACGGTCATCCGGCCTTCCATCGACAGTGCACGGATCGCCGAACCGCGGTACTCGATCACCGATCCGATCCCGCCGCCGGTACCGAGGCGGCCGATGATGGCCAAGACGATGTCTTTCGCACTCACCCCCGCGGGTGCGTCGCCCTCGACGTTCACGGCCATCGTCTTGGGCCGCAGTTGCGGCAGTGTCTGAGTAGCGAGGACGTGTTCGACTTCGCTCGTGCCGATCCCGAAAGCGAGGGCGCCGAACGCGCCGTGAGTGGAGGTATGCGAGTCGCCACACACGATGGTCATACCCGGTTGCGTCGCGCCTTGTTCGGGGCCGATCACGTGCACGATGCCCTGGTTGGGATCGCCCATCGCATACAGCGGGACGGCGAACTCCTCACAGTTCGCGGCGAGGACTTCCATTTGTTTGGCCGAAATCGGGTCTTCGACCGGCTTGTCGAGGCCCGTCGTCGGCACGTTGTGGTCCATGGTGGCCAAAGTCAGCTCTGGGCGACGGACACGGCGGCCGTTGAGCCGTAGGCCGTCGAACGCCTGCGGAGACGTGACTTCGTGGACCAGGTGCAAGTCGATGTACAGCAGGTCGGGCTCGCCCGGCGAACTGCGCACGACGTGGCGGTCCCAGACCTTCTCGCTCAAGGTTCTCGGTTTGTTGCTCATAGTTCCTCGTCTGGTTCGATCGGCTGAACCGGCTCGGTCCGTCTCACTATTTGAGATATAGTTCCCAACTAATGGACAGTGTAAGCGGCGTGGGAGTGTTGGACAAGTCGGTCACCGTCTTGGACGTATTGGCCGGCGGGCCGGCGAGTTTGGGCCAGATCGTTGCTGCGTCGGGCCTGCCGCGCGCCACGGCGCATCGATTGGCTGTCGCTCTTGAGGCACATGGGCTCATTCGGCGCGAGACCGATTCGCTGTTCGCGCTAGGTCCTCGATTGGTCGCTTTCGGCCATCAAGCCGAGCAGCAATTTCCCTTGGTTTCGCTAGCTCGGCCGGTGCTTGAGCGGCTGCGCGACCTGACGGAGGAAAGCGTTCAGCTCTACGTTCGCGAGTCGGGCGGGCGTCGGTGTGTGATCTCGTATCAATCGCCCCACGGCTTGGCGACCATTGTGGCCGAGGGGGCGTTGTTGGCACTGGAGCGTGGGTCGGCCGGTCGAGTCTTGGCCGGCGAGACCGCACGGTCCGGGTGGATCGAATCCGCCGAGGAGCGTGAACCAGGCGTGGCGAGCGTGAGCGCTGCGGTCGGCGCGCCGACCCTGGCGGCGGTGTCGTTGTCGGGGCCGATCGCGAGGGTGGGCCGCGACCCGGGCCGGCGATTTGGTCGCGCGGTGGCCGACGCCGCCGCCGAGTTGACCAAGCAGCTGCGCGATCGGCGACCCGAGCGCTAAACGGCGGCTCGCGGGTGGCCGGCGGCTGTGGCGAGGCCGTAGCCGGTGAAGTCCTCGTCGTCGGTGACCTCGCGAGCGTCGGGACCCAGCGCTACGGGATCCCAACTGGCAACGGTCGTGGGGTCGTCGCTGGACAGCTCGGCAATGACCAGCCCGGGTTGGGTGATGTGCACGTCGAGGGCCCACGAGCTGTCCGCAACGCCGGGGCCTGAGACCCAGCGCCAGCGGGTCTTACGCAACGCCACGTGCGGCAACGCCGCGAGCGCGTGCCACTCGTCGTCGGTCAAGTACATCGACGTGTGCCACACGGCGCGGGGCGACTCATGGAGTGCCCGCACCTTGTGTCCGAGCTTGCGCACGTGGTTGCCGGCGCCGTCGAGCACCGTGCGGAGCCGTAGTCGCGTCCCGACGAGGTACTGGTCGCGGATGTCGCGCGGATCACGCAGACCTGTCGGGGCGACGGGCAGTAAGAAGCGCCGCTCGGCTTCCATCACGGCGTACTTTGCGCCTCCGGCGTGGCTCGTGGTCACACGTGCAGCGAGATCTCGACGATTTCGACTTCGAGTTGGCTGCCGTTGGGGGCCTCGTAGGTGACGACTGTTCCGATCGACTTCCCGAGCACCGCGAGGCCGAGAGTTGAACTGGCCGAAAGAATTTCGACCCCGTCTCGCCTCTCCTCGATCGAGCCGACGAGGTAGTGCTCGACATCGTCGTCGCCGACCCAGCGCAGTCCGACTTTGCAACCAATCACGACGGCCTCCGGCGCGGCCTCGTGTTCGGTGATGACGACTTCTTTGAGCATCGCTTGCAGCTGGCGGATGCGCGCCTCCATCTTGCCCTGCTCGTCTTTGGCTGCGTGGTAGTCGCCGTTTTCGCGGAGGTCGCCGAGCTCACGCGCTCGCTCGATCCAACGAGCAATGTGGACCCGTCCGCGAGTCGTCAGATCCTCCAACTCAGCCGTCAGCCGCTCGTGCGTTTCGCGGGATAGTTCGGTCGCCATGCGTACAGGGTAGACACGGTGCCCGCCTCCGCCCTGGCCCGCCGAGCGCACAGGTGTGGCATGTGTCGTTGGGCGCGCCGTTATGTAGTTGACGAGCGCGCCCAATCCATCGGAAAATGTCAGTCCATGTTCGACACGTCCGCCGCGGTAGTCATCATTCAGTAGCGCACATTGGCCCCCAATGTGCGCTCGTTGCCGTCCACCTTGGTGGGCGGTTTTTCATTTCTCCCGCAACCCCAATGAGCCAAACAAACCCAACGGTCAGCACGGCCGTCGCCCTGCACAAGAAAGACAACATCGTTATGACGCACAGAATCGCGGTGATTGCCGGCGACGGGATCGGACCCGAAGTGATCGGCGAAGCGTTGCGGGTGGTGCGCGCGACCGGCGTCGACATGACGACTACTGACTTCGACCTTGGCGGTGCGCGTTACTTGACCGACGGCGCCATCTTGCCCGACGAGACGCTCGCGGAGTTGCGTGGGTTCGACGCGATCCTGCTCGGCGCCGTTGGCACGCCCGACGTGGCGCCGGGCGTGATCGAGCGGGGACTCCTGCTCAAGATGCGCTTTGAGCTCGACTTGTTCGCCAACGTCCGCCCCTTTGTGGCACCCGGCGTCGACTTCCAGGTCGTGCGGGAAAACACCGAAGGGACCTACGCTGGCGAGGGCGGCTTTCTGCGCAAGGGAACCGAACACGAGGTGGCCACGCAAGGCTCGGTCAATACCCGCCTCGGCGTGGAGCGCTGTGTGCGTTTTGCGTTCGAACTTGCTGCCAGCCGCGAGCGGCGCCACCTCACCCTCGTTCACAAGACCAACGTCTTGACCTTCGCCGGCGATCTGTGGCAGCGCACGTTCGACGACGTGGCGCGCGACTTTCCCGACGTGACCACTGCGTACAACCACGTCGACGCGGCGTGTATCTACTTCGTGACCGATCCGCAGCGTTACGACGTGATCGTGACCGACAACCTTTTCGGCGACATCCTCACCGACTTGGGCGGCGCGATCGCGGGCGGTATCGGGCGTGCTGCCTCGGCCAACCTCAACCCAGCCCGCACGGGTCCGTCATTGTTCGAGCCCGTCCACGGTTCAGCTCCTGACATTGCGGGCCAGAACAAGGCCGACCCCCGCGCAGCGGTGATTTCCGCGGCGATGATGCTCGACTTTCTCGGCGAGGCCGATGCCGCGCAACGAGTACGTCAGGCCGTCGCGGCGACCGACGGCCTTACTGGATCAACATCAGACATCGGCTCGGCGATTGCCGAAGCCGTATGAGCCGAAGCGGATGATTACTCCTGCCGCCGAGTTCGGCACCACGTGATTTCTTGGGGCCTTCGGCCCGACTCCTCTCCTTACCGTCCCCCACGTGGGACAGCTCACAGAAAGACTTCTTGATATGCCACTTACTCCGACAAAAAAAATCTGGCTCGACGGCGAGTTTGTCGACTGGGACAAAGCGCAGGTGCACGTGTTGTCACACTGCATGCATTACGGATCCGGAGTTTTCGAAGGAATCCGCGCGTATGAAACCTCGCGTGGCGCGGCCGTGTTTCGTTTGACCGATCACATTGTTCGGCTGTTCGACTCGGCCAAGGTGCTGATGATGGACGTGCCTTTCAGCGTGGAGCAGTTGGTCGAGGCGACAAAACAAACGGTCGCGATCAACGATCTCAACAGTTGTTACATCCGCCCATTGGTCTTTTTGGGTTATGGCGAGATGGGCCTCAATCCGCTGCCGTGTCCCGTCAACGTGACGATTGCTGCATGGCCGTGGGGTACTTACCTGGGCGAGGAAGGCCTGGCCAAGGGCGTGCGGATGAAGATCTCGTCGTTCCAGCGCCATAACCCCAACTCGATTCCGACTCAGACGAAGGCGTCGGGCATGTACCTCAACTCGTCGTTGGCCAAGGTCGAAGCGATCAAGGCCGGCTACGACGAGGCGATTCTGCTGTCGCCGCAGGGCTACGTGTCGGAGTGCACCGGCGAAAACCTCTTTGTGGTCAAACGCGGCAAGATCCTCACACCGCCGATTTCTGCGGGCATCCTCGAAGGAATCACCCGCGACTCGATCATGACGATCGCCCGCGACCTGGGTTATGAGGTTGAGGAAGCCAACTTGTTGCGTGGCGACTTGTACTTGGCCGACGAGGCCTTCCTCTCGGGCACGGCGGCCGAGGTTGTGCCGATTCGTTCCGTCGACGACCGCGAGATCGGCGATCCCGGGCCGATTACGCGCGCGATCCAAGACGCGTACTTCGCGACGGTTCGAGGCGAAAACGACCGCTACAAAGAGTGGCTCGAACATGTGTAGTCAGGGGGGTGACGTAGGTCACCGCCACGACCACGACCACGGCCATCACGATCACGATCACGATCACGATCACGATCACGATCACGATCACGATCACCATGATCACCATGATCACGACGGTCAGCATGATCACGATCACGACGGCGCGGACGGGGCCGACGCACGACGTCGCGTGGCTCGTTTCGAGGGCCACTCGCATCACCACGTCGAGGTCCCCGACTTGCCCGAGGCGGTCGACATCTACGACACCACGTTGCGCGACGGCTCCCAGCAGGAGGGCCTGAGCCTCACTGTCGACGACAAGTTGCGTGTCGCTGAACAACTCGATCACTTGGGCGTCCAGTACATCGAGGGCGGCTGGCCGGGCGCCAACCCGACCGATGCGGCGTTTTTCGCACGCGCTGCGTCGGAGCTGAAATTGCGGCGAGCCACGCTTACCGCGTTCGGCATGACTCGACGCGCCGGGACTAAGGCACACGAAGACAAAGTGTTGGCCGACCTCGTGGCAGCGCAGACCTCGACGGTGTGCATCGTGGCCAAGAGCTGGGACTACCACGTCACCCATGCGCTGCAGACCGATCTCGATGAAGCCGTCGCGATGACGGCTGACTCGGTCGCGTTTATGCGCTCCGAGGGTCGACGTGTGTTCCTCGACGCCGAACACTTCTTCGACGGCTTTAAACACAACGAGGAGTTTGCGCTGCGAGTACTTCGTGCTGCGCAGGAGGCCGGCGCCGAAGCGTTGGTGTTGTGCGACACCAACGGCGGCACGCTGCCGCACGAGGTCGACGAGATCGTGAATCGCGTGCGGCCGGAGTTGTCGATCCAGCTTGGTGTGCACTTCCACAACGACTCAGGGTGTGCCGTTGCCAACTCGCTCACTGCAGTGCGGTTTGGCGCCACACACGTTCAGGGATGTGTCAACGGATACGGCGAACGAGCCGGGAACGCCGACTTGGTGCAGGCAATTCCTGGCCTCACGCTCAAACTGGGCGTCGAGACGATCGAGCGGGAACGGATCAAGTTGCTCACGCCGGTTGCCCACCACATCGCCGAGGTGGTGAACATTGCACCGAACCCGCAGCAGCCCTACGCAGGTGAACGAGCCTTCACACACAAGGCTGGACTACACGCGTCGGCAATCGCGCGAGCTCGAGATGCCTACGAACACCTGTCGCCCGAACTCGTGGGCAACGGCACGCGTGTCGTGGTCTCCGACAAGGGTGGCATGGCGTCGATGCGTATGAAGGCCGCCGAGATGTCACTCGAGCTCGACGACGCCGCGTTGTCTCGTGCGTTGGAGTTGCTCAAACAACTGGAGCACGAGGGCTTCCACTTCGAAGTCGCCGACGCGTCGCTGGAGTTGTTGATGCGCCGCGCGAGCGGTTGGGAGCAGGAGTTTTTCGAAGTCGAATCGTTCCGGGTGATCACCGATGATCGACAGTCGGGTGAGGCTGCCGACGCGGCGATGGTGACCGAAGCGACGATGCGTGTGCGGGTTGGCGACCAACGAGTTGTCCGCACTGCCGAAGGCAACGGCCCCGTCAACGCGCTCGACCAAGCGCTGCGCCAAGCGATCATCGATCGTTTTCCCGCGCTGGGCCGAGTTCACCTGACCGATTACAAGGTCAGAGTGCTCGACACCGCGAAGGGGACGGGCGCAGTGACCCGGGTGCTCATCGACTCGACCGACGGCGAGCGCACGTGGACGACCATCGGCGTATCGGAAAACATCATCGACGCGTCGTGGCAAGCGATGTTCGACGCGATCGTCTACGCGCTACTCCACGTCGAGGCGAGCTAGCCAAGGCGCTACTCCACGTCGAGGCGAGCTAGCCAAGCCGATCTCGCCAGGCCGATCTGGTCAGGCCGATCTAGTCAGGCCGATCTAGTCAGGCGGCGTAGGGCCTGGCGTGCGCCCGACCTACGATGGCGCGATGGCTCAGCCACAACACGTTCCGGTCAACTATGCCGATCGCGGCGCTATTGGCCGGGCGGTCCCTGGCTCATCGGTCGGAGCGCCCGTTTAGCTACTTCTTGGCTCGAAGCTCGATTTTCTCGATCGTGAATTGTGGAATTGCGTTCGATCCGCCGAGGGCGGTGCTGTAGCTACGGACCCCGGTGCCGGTTACCCACACCTTCACAAGGTCGTCTGAATCGACCGGGTCAAGCTCCGGGCAGTTGAGTTGGTCGGGCGCGTTGAACTCCGCTCGAACGGGGTACTCATAGCTGTACTCGTGCGACGTCGAATCAAAATTGCCGTGGAATGTACATTTGCCGGTGTTCACGTCGAACTGCACCACGGCGGCATAGACGACTAGGCACTTGCCCTTCGCTGCTCCTGGATCCTTCTCTAGCGTGTCGGCCGGAATCGACCCACATCCGGCAAGTTCCTCTGCCCTTCGCTGCTCAGCGGTCTTCGACCGTTCGCTAGCCGCGCAGTCTGTGACTCGTTGAACGATCTGGTCCTTGGTCGCGACGGGCTCCCAGGCGGGGAAGTGGTTGACGAGGCCGTCAATCGGAGCATCGATGTTGCGCTTCGCCTCGTCGCACGCTCGCGCTATTTCACCGTCCACGGCGGCCAGAAGCTCGGCCTGAATTGCCGGGTCGTACTGCTGGCGAAGGGATGACGCGTAAGCCAGGGCGCTGCTCGCGGTGTCCTCGGCCTCCCGTTGTGCTCTGCGGGCTGCTTGGGTATCCGACGCGGCCTCACGGATCTGGCCCTTGGCGTTCGTCAGCTTTACATTCATCTCGTCGGTAACCGACTCAAGCTCGGTGTCGGCGGCCCTCGTTGCGTCCTTGTAACCCGCGTCGTAGCGCGAAGAGTAGATCCCACTTCCAGCCGCGATGGCCGCGATCACAGCGGCAACCACAAGGACTAGCCCGCGTATGCGCGATTGTCGCTGCGCTGCCGGGAGCGAGTTCTTGGGAGAGGGAGGCCCTGCGCGCCCGGGCGCGCTGCGGTCGCCATCTGAAAGCGGCTCGCTGCTCATCGGATTGTCCACCGGAATGCCCCCCTGTCTGCTTCAGCGCCAACACCTACGACGGGCTCGTTGGTTTGCGCCGTCATGACGCCCGAAACGCATTCACCAGCGAGAACTGTCCCGCTCGTCGGGAAGGCTGGCTCGATTGCGGCGTCGCCGACCGTGACTCTGGCGTCAGCCTCGGTGATGGCGAAGAACTGATAAACGAACTGGTCAAGGTCGAATCCATCGGCCCCAGCAACGTTGCACACCTTGGCTGTAATGCCGAAGTACTGCTTGTCCTCACTCAGTCCTGGGTATAGCTCCTGCTGGGTCTTGCGCACCGGGTCGGAGAGCGCGACAAAGACACCTTGCGCGATTTCGACATCGTCACTTGGCTCGATCCGCATTCCGAACTCGGCTCCACCTGCACTGCTCAGCTCGGCCTCACTGTCACTCAGTGCCGAGTCGGTCTCGTCGCCTGAACCGTTGACCTCTGAAGAGGAGCCATCCGCCGCGCTGGCTCGTCTCGATTCCTGTCGACTATCCCGAGCCGTCTCCGCTGCCTTTTCAGCGCCAGACTGCCCACCCCCGCCGCAAGCCCCAGCGGCCGTAGCCAGCAACACCAGCCCCGCCATGATCCGCCGCATTGCGTTCCCCTCTCAACGCGGCCTTGACCGCTTCGTTTACTTGCACCAAGTCTCGATCGCTGAGGCCCGCCCGTCCGCCGTTGGGGAATAGACCGCGGGCACCCCGCCACATTCTGTACTGGGTCGTCGCTGCGCGCAAGCCGCTCGGTGCTTTCGCGCGCCCAGGGGGCCGCGACATCGCCCGGGCGGCGTTGCTCGGACGCGCTGTGTTTCGACCGGCCGCAGCGCCCGCCTTGCGGCCTTGCTCACCGCGCCTTCTGGCGCCCAGATCTTGGCGACCCGCCGTCCGGGCCAGGCCGATCTAGTCAGGCCGATCTAGTCAGGCGGCGTAAGGGCCTGGCGTGCGCCCGACCTACGATGGCGCGATGGCTCAGCCACAACACGTTCCGGTCAACTATGCCGATCGCGGCGCGGACGGCGAGCGACTGCCACCCGCTGGCGAATGGGTCGCGACTCGTCCTGCAGAAGTGGTCGATCGCGGAAAGCCGAGTGGTCTGGGACTGGGGAATCCGGGGCCCGACCAAGGGTTTGTACTGAAGCTGTTGCGCCAGTTTGAGGGTCGAGTGCGCACTCAGCCGGGCGAGCACCTCAACGACGTCCTCGCCGGCAGCGTCGGCGTTGCGCTCAAACGAGCATCGCTGTTTGGACGAGCCCCCGTGATTCACGACCTCGAGGCGGCGTTTAGCGCGTGGGGGTTTCTCGACGCGAGCCCGCCTGCAGAGTTGGTCCGGCTTCGCCGCCAGCTCTTCGCCGGCTGTCGCGGCGACTACAGCGCGCAACGCGCGGTCGCCGACTCGGTGCGCGACGACGTGTTGCAGCAGTCGCCAGCGAAGATTGCCGCAGCGGTTGCCGACGACTTCACAGCCGTATTTGAGGCCTCATCGCTTCCCTCGGTTGATCACACCCGCGTCTAGCGGCGCGCCCGCACGAACGGACGGCTCATGTCTGCAACGTCGAACCTCGAATACAAGTCGGTTGCCGCCAACGGCTTTACGTTTCGTTATCGCGAGGCGGGGCCGCCCGATGGCGAGGTCGTGCTGTTGTTGCACGGTTTCCCGCAAAGCTCGTTTGAGTGGCGTAGCCAGCAAGCGGCGCTCGCGCAGCAGGGTTTCCGCACGATTGCACCCGACCAGCGGGGCTATTCGCCCGGCGCTCGGCCCGAGGCCGTCGAGGCATACGACCGTGACACTCTTGAGGCAGACATGGTGGCTGTCGCCGACGCCTTGGGAATTAGCCAGTTTCACGTGGTCGGCCACGACTGGGGCGCCGTGGTTGCCTGGCATCTCGCCGCCAACCATCCCGACCGAGTCCGCACTGCGACGATCATTTCGGTCCCGCATCCGATGGCCTTTGCGTCTGCGATCGCGGCCGATACCGAGCAACAGGGAAAGTCGGGCTACATCGCCGTTTTCCGGCAAGAGGGTCATGTCGCTGAATCGTTGCTGTTGGGAGAGGACGGCAAGGGTGAACGCATGCGCGAGATGTATGCCGCGTGGAACTGGTCACCCGAGGCCATCGACGAATACATGTCGCTGTTGACCGAGCCGGGCGCGCTCACCGGGGCGCTCAACTGGTACCGAGCAATTCGATTTGAAGACGCCAACCTTGTCGACGTCACCGTGCCGACCACCTACATCTGGTCGACCGACGACATGGCGTTGGGTCGCGCAGGTGCGGAGGCGACGGCAGCGTTTTGTAAGGGGCCGTACAAGTTCGTGGTGCTCGACGGTGTCAGTCACTGGGTGCCCGAGGACGAGCCCGAACGCGTGACCGACGAGATTCTGGAGCGCATCCGCAGCGTGTAGCGGGGCTCGCCACGCTGGAGGCGGCCCGCGCCTCACGTGGCTGGGGAGCGCGAGGCGAAGATTGCCGGTAAAGCGGCCGGTCGTCGGGCGAAGTGGCAACTATCGTCGCCGCCACGATGAACGCACCTCGAGTCAGGTTCGCGCCCGCGCCGACGGGCTTTCTGCACGTGGGCGGTGGCCGGACGGCGTTGTTCAACTGGCTGTACGCACGACACACCGGTGGCACGTTTGTCTTGCGCATCGAGGACACCGATCTCGAACGCAACCGTGAGGAATGGGTCGAGGGAATCGAGTCGACGTTGCGCTGGCTCGGGCTCGACTGGGACGAAGGCCCGATCCGTCAGTCGAGCCGTTCCCCTCGTTATGCCGAGGCGCTCGCGACGTTGCTTGAGGCGCGAGCGGCGTACTACTGCGACTGTGACCGAGCGGCCGTAGAGCAGCGCGCGAAAGCCGCCGGGCGCGCCACGCCGGGCTACGACGGTTACTGCCGCGAGCGGGGATTGCCGGCCGCTGCGGATCGGGTTGTGCGATTCGCCGTGCCGCGAAGTGGCGAGATTCGCGTGAACGACCTCATCCGCGGCGAGGTCGTGTTTGCCAACTCAACGCTGGAGGACTTCGTGATCGCCCGGCCGGGTGGCGCGATCACGTTCTATCTCGCCAACGCCGTTGACGACGCCGACATGGCGATCTCACACGTAATTCGTGGCGAGGACTTGTTGTCGTCGACGCCACGAGTGCTCCTGTTGCGCCACGCGCTCGGCTTTGCTGCCGACCCCGTCTACGCGCACTTGCCGCTGCTCGTCGGCGCCGATCGGCAGAAGCTCTCCAAACGCCATGGTGATGTCTCGCTAGAGGATTACCGAGCAAAGGGCTATTTGCCCGAGGCGTTACGGAACTACTTGGCCCTGTTGGGCTGGGCGCCGGGCGACGACTCGGAGATCATGCCGATTGAGCAGATCGTCGAGCTGTTTTCGCTCGACGCGGTGACCAAGTCGCCCGCGTTTTTCGACCACGCAAAACTCGACCACATCAACGGCCACTACATCCGCGAGCTGTCAGCGGCCGAGTTTCGAACGGCAGCGCAGCCATTTGTCTCGGCTGGCCCCTGGCCGACCGAGGCGTTCGACGAGCACGCGTTTGCGACTTTGGCCCCACTGGTGCAAGAGCGAGTGAAACGACTCGACGAGATTCCCGGCTACGTCGACTTCTTGTTTATGACGCCGCCGATCGACGAGGCGAGTTGGCAAAAGGCAATGGGCAAAGACCCTGAGCTGGCCGCGGGGTTATTGACCGATGCGATGGCCGCGTATGCGTCGATGCCGCGATGGGAAGCTGGCGAGCTGCACGCCGTAACGCTCGCGTGCGGCGAGGCTCGTGGCGTGAAACTGGGCAAAGCGCAGGCGCCGATTCGCGTGGCGGCGACCGGAAAGTCGGTCGGCCCGCCCTTGTTTGAGTCGCTCGAGGTGCTTGGCCGCGATGAGGTCCTCGGGCGGCTGCGCGCAGCGTTAGCCCGTTTGGGTACGTAGATGTCTGGAACCGGCGCATGAGTGACAGGGGGGACAGTGACGGGGACCGTGCCGACATGCCACTCGCCGACGGGGACCGGGCCGACGGGGACCGGGCCGACATGCCGGAGGGTCTTGAACTGAGCGGCTCCGCGCGCCCGGGTCATTCGACTCGCTCGCGTTGGTTGTGGCGAGCCGTGTGGGCCCTTGTTGTGCTGTTCGTCGCGTACGAGGTTTCGGTGTTTGTTGACGTCCGGGCCGCGTCGAGTCGCGACGAGGCGCAGCCCGCGCAGGCGATCGTGGTTCTGGGCGCCGCGCAGTACAACGGCGTTCCTTCGCCGGTGTTGCGTGCGCGCCTCGACCACGCGTTGGCGCTGCGTCGTCAAGGCGTGTCGTCGACCATCGTTGTGACCGGCGGGTCGCTGCCGGGCGACGCGCACTCAGAGGCCTCAGCATCGGCCGACTATCTAATTGCCAAAGGCGTTCCCGATTCAGACATCCTGCGCGAGGTCGACGGCAAGGACACGTGGGAGGAGCTCGCGGCTGCCGACCTGTTCTTACGTCGGTTGGGTATTCGCCAGGTGGTGCTTGTGTCTGACCCGTTCCACGCGGCCCGCCTCGGCGAGATCGCGGAGGAAATCGGACTCGACGCATACGTGTCGCCGGCGACCGATAGCCCGATCGAGGGCGCCGAGGAATTTGCCTACCTGGTGCGTGAAACTCTGGCTGTGAGCGTCGGACGGTTGCTCGGCTACGAACGAATGCACCGCGTTCGTTCGTGAGACGCCGGTGCCCGGCTATGCTTCAGCCCGCCCGTTCGGGGGTGGTGTAATTGGCAACACGACAGGTTCTGGCCCTGTTATTTGGGGTTCGAGTCCCTGCCCCCGAGCTCGTGTTCACGGGAAACCGCTGAACGCACGGCCCCATCGTCTAGAGGCCTAGGACATCACCCTCTCAAGGTGGAGACACGGGTTCGAATCCCGTTGGGGCTGCCAACCGTTTCTACGTGTTCAGGGGCCGTAATGGCCCGGCTGAACTCATGATCACTCTTGTGCGATCATCGCATTGGTGCGATAGTGGCTCGTGGACGAATTGGAGCTCCACGACGAGGTCGTCGAGTGGATGGACTCACTCGACGAGGCCGAGTGGAAACGGACGGTCGTGGTGATCGATCGGCTCGTTGCTCTCGGTTCGACGGCGAGGATGCCGGTTTCGCGGAGCCTCGGCGATGGGCTCTTCGAGTTGCGCTTCACGCTCGGCCCAACGGCTCGGCGGATCACCTACCGGTTCACCACGGATGGCCGGATCATCCTGCTCACGACTTTTCGCAAGCAACGCAACAACGAACACAACGAGATCGATCGGGCGCGCAAGGCCGCTGCGGACTGCGCCACGCGCTACCCCTGAAGGAGACGACGATGGCGAACTACTCCCGCTGGGAAGATGTCAGGAAGAAGCGCCCCGAGCCCGACGTCGAGACCCGCGCCGAGGTCGAGCACGACCTCGCGCTCGGGCAACTCATCTACGACCTGCGCACCGAGGCTGGCCTCAGCCAGCGGGAGTTGGCCGAGCGCATGGGGACGACCCAGTCGGTGATCTCTCGCCTTGAGGAAGGCGGGGGAGCGCGCAACCGCATCGACACCCTCGCCCGTGTCGCAACGGCGCTCGACCGGCACCTCGTCGTGTCGTTCCCCGAGAAGGTCCCAGCCAAGCTCAAGGACGCCGTCCAGGTCGCATGACCCTTCCGGGGTCACGGAGAGACGCCCGCGGCTCGGACATGGATGGTGCCCCTAGATGCTGAATAGGTGTTCTTCCGGCCGACGCGCCCCCGCGACCCGAGTCGGGTTGCCGGTCAAGGTGGCAGAGCCCTCACTCGTCGGCAGGAGGGTCCGGCTCGGGCGGAGGCGCGCTCGGCGGCGGCTCAAAGCCTTCCGGCCAGATCGTGTCCTCGTCGTAGCGAATCCCCTCCAGGTGAGCCCCGCTTAGTTCGGCCCCCTCCAGCTGAGCTCGGCTTAAGTCGGCTGCCTCCAGGTGGGCCATCCTTAGGTCGGCCCCCCTGAGGTGAGCGCCATTTAGGTGGGCCCCCTCCAGATGAGCTTCGTTTAGGTACGCTCCCTCCAAATGAGCCCTCGTTAGGTAGACACCTTCCAGGTGAGCCCATGACAGGTAGGCTCTATCCAGGCAAACCCTGTGTAGAATGGCGCCGTCGAGGCGAGCCCCGATTAGGTCGGCCCCCTCCAGGTGAGCGCCAGTAACGACGGCCCTCTCCAGGCGAGCATCGGCGAGGATCGACCCCTCCAAGTGGGCCGACGTTAGGAAGGCTTCCTTTAGGTAAGCGCGCTCTAGGTTGGCCCCGTCGAGGCGAGCCCTGATTAGGTCGGCTCGCTCGAGGTGAGCGCCCCCTAGGTTGGCCCCCTTCAGGTGAGCCCCCGAGAGGTCGACGTTGACTTTTCGGTCGCGGTCTCTACATCGTTTGAGTACTTCGACTGCGGCGCGTGACGACTCGGGTGGGGGCGGGAACTCCGGTGCATCGCCCTCGTCGTCAGGGTCGGGTCGGGCGTGGGGCGGTGGGTACGCGGCGGTGGGTGGTGGGTACGCGCGGATGAAGGCGCAGACCACGTCGACGACCCGTTGGTGGTAGTCGGCCGATTCGAGAAAGATGCCCTCAAGCGAGTAAAGGCCGCCGATGACGGCCGGATCATTGGGGCTCGCAAGAAGCTCGATCGCGGCCACGAAGCGATCGGCCATTTGCCTGGCCGCGTCGCGCCGCTGGAGCTGCTCCTCACGCTCTTGCGCGGCCGCGAACTGGCGCTCGGACTGTTGGAATTGCTTCTGGGCGAGTCGGAACTGTTTGTGGGCGCGCCGTTGTTCGTTTCGTGACAGTTCGAAGCGCCCGAGCCCCACTAAGGCGCCGCCTGTTGCTCCGATTCCCAGCGCGAAACGAAGCGTCGCGTCCCAGTTCTTGCTCTTGATGTCGGAGTTCGCCAGCCGGGCTTCGGTTCGTTGCGTCCCGCTGAGTCCGTCCACCGACCGGTATTCCGACTCCCAGGGCGCTCCGGCGAACGCGGCCCAGGCCACAACCGCTGCGGCGCAGCCGATCGTGGCAAAGATGATTGGTCCGGCCCAGCGGACGAGGCGTGGCTCGCGTTCCTGCTCGGGTGGCTCGGGTTCCTGCTCGGGTGGTTTGGCCGCGCTGGACATGGCCGCAGCGTAGGTGCCCTCACCGGATACGGGCCCGGACTGACGGCCCACGCAGGCTCGGCGCGAGCCGTCTCTGTCTGAGGCGGAACCGCTCAGGCGATAGTGGCGCCTACTAGGTGGCCGATCAGGAACGTGAGGCCCATTGCGACGGCGCCGCCGACTAGTACGCGCAGCGACGCCGTGCGGCGGGGAGCTCCGCCCAGGGTGGCGCCGACTGTGCCGAGCAGGCCGAGGCAGGCCAGCGAGACGGCGATGGTGAGAGGGACCCGCAGCGACACGGCTGCCATTGCACACACCAGCAGCGGGATCAGAGCGGCGAGTGCGAAGCTGACGGCCGACGCGATCGCTGCCTGCGTGGGTTGCGCGAGGTTGTCTTGGTTGATGCCCAGCTCTTCCTCGAGGTGAATCTGTAAAGCGTTCTTCTCGGTCAGCTCAATCGCAACCGAGCGCGCGAGCGTGTGCGAGAGGCCCTTTTCTTGGTAGATCGCCGTCAGCTCAGCCAGCTCGCGATCGGGTTCGTTTTCCAGCTCCCAGGTTTCTCGTGCGATATCGGCTCGTTCCGAATCGCGTTGCGAGCTGACCGAGACGTATTCGCCCAGCGCCATTGACACGGCGCCGGCGGTCAGCCCAGCTATTCCTGCCGTGATGACGGCGTCGCGCGAGGACCCGGCCGAGGCCACTCCGACCAACAAACTCGCGGTCGAGACGATGCCGTCGTTGGCACCGAGGACGGCCGCGCGGAGCCATTGACCGCGGTGGCTCAAGTGTCGTTCAACGTGCAGTCGTGAGGTCACGAGACGCATTTTGTCGCGTTCGCGGCACGTGAGTGCACGTGCTAGCAACTCGCGCAAGTCGGACCAGAACTAGGAAATGTAAGGAGTTTCTCGCCAGCGCGCTCAAGTTGACGCCGGAAAATGCCGAAATACTTGACTAGAACCACTCCATCGGTTCTGATGACGTGCGAAATCTCGCACTTTTCCAGGAGGTAGCGGTGAATAAGGCAGAGTTGATCGACGCGGTCGCAGCGAGCGCGGAGCTCTCAAAGGCACAAGCCGAGCGGGCGCTAGATGCGCTGTTCGATCAGGTCCGAGCGGCCGTCAAGGCTGGCGACAAGGTCGCGTGGCCGAAGTTCGGTTCGTTCGGCATGAGCCAGACCAAGGCACGGGTCGGGCGTAACCCGCGCACCGGTGCCGCGGTGAAGATCGCCGCTGCAAAGAAGATCCGTTTTGCGGCAAGCGCGTCTTTGAAGGAGTTCTTGAACACCAAGGGCGCCGTGAAGAAGGCCGCTGCGCCAGCCAAGAAAGCCGCAGCTCCGGCCAAGAAGGCCGCCGCACCGGTGAAGAAGGCCGCTGCGCCAGCGAAGAAAGCTGCTGCGCCAGCCAAGAAGGCAGCAGCTCCCGCCAAGAAGGCCGCCGCACCGGTGAAGAAGGCCGCAGCTCCCGCCAAGAAGGCCGCAGCACCGGTGAAGAAGGCAGCCAAGCGCTGATCTAACCAGCACACGCCAGTCTGCCGATATCGGAGGCGGGTCTTAGACCCGCCTCCGATTCGCGTGTGGTCAGTCGACTCGCATGCGTTTGAAGGCTTCGGCCAACTCAATCGCGGCGACTCCCGGGTGGGGTGTTATCCCCTTCCGAGCGGCGTCGGCTGCGCGACGACGGGCATCGAGGGCCGCGTCGGCAGCGTGGCGCCGTGTTTCATCGGCGAAACGCCGCGCCTCCTCGGGCGCAGCCGGGTCGTTGATGAACATTGTGGAGCGCAGCTGTGACGTGTGCGCGAGCAATGCCTCGACCTTTGTTGGCAACGATTCTGCGACGTCTTCAAAGTGATCGGCCTCGTCGGCCTCGAAGAGCAGCAGCGTGTGCGCACGATGTGGGGTCAGCCCGAGTTCGGGAAAAAAGAACGTGTCTCGCGCGGCGACGATCGCATCGATCGTGAGGAAGCCCGCCGCTCGATGGTCGGGATGGAGGCGATAACGCTTCCACGGGTCGTGGCCAAAGATGACGTCGGGCCGGATCGTGCGGACCAACGCGACGAGCTCGCGGCGCAGCACCGCTGAGTTTTCAAGTTCGCCGTCGACCGCTCCCAGGAACCACACGTCGCTGCCCGTTCCGCCGAGAATCCGTTGCGCGGCGGCTTGTTCGTTGGCTCGCGTCGAGATGAGTTGTGTGATGTCGGCATTGGGATCCCATGTTCCCTTTGAGCCGTCGGTGCACACGACGTGGCAGATCCGGGTCCCCTGCGCGGCCCATTTGGCAAGCGTTGCGCCGGCACCAAACTCGGTGTCGTCGGGATGCGCGCAGATCGATAACGCTATGGCTGGGGCGTCGAGGTCGACAGAGATATCCATTGGCGAAAGTCCTCGGGTGTGTCTAGGTCGAACGAGAGTTCATCGATGTGGATCACGCCGACCTCGCCAAGGAGTAGCGCGTTGTGGCGGTGGCGCCCAAACGAACCCGGCCCGTAGGAAAACGTGAAGTCGCGTGCGGCTGCACCCGCGGGCAGGGAGATGACGTTTGTTCCGTCGAGGCGGCGGTCGGGCACGAGTGTGAGTGGGCCGTTGAGGACGGGCTCGAACGTGGACGCAAGTGGCAAGTCGGCGTGTGCGACGACGACTCGGGTCGCCCCCTCGTCAAGGGCTTGAGCAACGCCGATCGTGACGGCACCGTTTAGCCCCTGCCCCGGTGTCCACACGACGGTGTGACCCAACGACGCTGCCCAGTCGGCGACGCCGTCGTCGTCGCACACCACGTAACGCTGTGCGGGCCCTGCGGCGCTGAGGACACGGGCGGCCATCGCGCGCGCGAGCTGAGCGCGGCTTGGTTCGTCGAGCACGGGAGTCAACCGCGCCTTGGCCGCGTGGAACGCTTTGACGGGTACCACGAGAGCTGGTGCGCTGCGGGTGCTCACTGTGGCGGCAGTGTAGGAGGACTCATGTGACGCAAACGCGTCGGGCTCGCGCGCTCCCTAACCTGGGTCAGGTGAGCATTGCTGTCATTGGAGCAGGGTCGTGGGGCACGACCGTGGGTGTACTGGCCGCACAGGGCAACGACACCACCTTGTGGGCGCGGCGGCAGTCCCTGGTCGAGGAGATGCGTGGCGCTCGTTGCAACACGCAATACCTCCCGGGCGCGACGTTCCCCGAGCGGCTGGCCGTGTCGGCGGATCTTCCGGCGGTCGCCGAGTCGGCGGATCTCGTCATCATGGGGGTTCCCTCGCACGGGTTTCGCGCCGTCGCGCAGGAGTTGGCCCCGCATCTGCGGCCGGGGGTCGCCCTGGTGAGTCTGTCGAAGGGCGTCGAGCAGGGTTCGTTGTTGCGAATGACCGAAGTGCTCGCGCAAACCTGCCCCGGTCATCCAGTCGGCGTACTCACGGGGCCGAACCTCGCATCGGAGGTGGCGGCCGGATTTCCCGCGGCAGCCGTTGTGGCGATGGACGATGCTGCGCTCGCGTCGGAAGTCCAGCGCCTCCTCACAACCTCATGGTTTCGGGTCTACACCAACGACGACTTAGTCGGCTCGGAGGTTGCGGGCGCGTTGAAGAACGTGATGGCGATCGCGTCGGGCATGGCGAGTGGGTCAGGATTTGGCGACAACACGCGCGCGGCGTTGCTCACGCGAGGGCTCGCGGAGATGGCCCGTCTGGGAGTCGCCCTGGGCGGCAAAGTGTTGACGTTCTTGGGACTGGCCGGGATGGGCGACTTGATCGCCACGTGTACCTCGACGCGGAGTCGCAACTACACGGTCGGGTTTCGCCTCGGTCAAGGCGAACGACTCGACGACATCGTTGCCTCGATGCAGATGGTCGCAGAAGGCATAAAGAGCACGGGCCCGGTGTTGGAGCTGGCCGCGCGGGTGGGCGTCGACATGCCGATTGCGTCCGAGGTGGGCGCGGCGCTGTACGAGAGTCGGCCCGTCACTGAGGTTGTGACCAATCTGTTGTCGCGTGAGGTGAGTTCGGAGTTCGCGGGTTTGGAGTCGTGAGCGGCTGGTCGCTGTTGGGCAACTTCGCCCGCGCGCCGGTTGCGACGGTGGACCGCACGGGGGGAGTGACGCCCGCGGGTAGCTACTACACGTTGCGCTGGGCCGTGGGTGATGAGTTGGGCTGGTCGCGGCCCGAGCAGCCGCGATCAGCGAGCGCGGTTGTGCAGCGGCGCACGCACCGCGGCGGCGCGCCCCTTATCGAGACAACGATGGCCGTCGCGGGCGGCGATGTTGTTGTCCGGACGTACGCTGCTGTCGACTCGTCGGGTCACGACGTGGTGGCGATCGACTTCGACAACCGTGGCGCAATCCCCGTCGCGGTGGCGCTTTTGGTCGATCCGCAGACACCAGCGGGCGATGGTTCGCTTGGTCGGATCGAAGTGCGACCCCCGCAGATCGTGTTGGCCGACGGCGTGGTGGCGCGCAGTTCGCGGCCGTGGCTCGCCAGTGCCGTTAATGCCGAGGGCGTATGGGACGCGGTGGCGAGTGGCTCCGTGCGTACCCATGCCCCCGTCGTGAACGAAGACAGCGCCGGACGACTGCACGCGGCGGTGGTGATGACAGTCCCGCATCGCACGAGCTGGCGTGTGGTCATCTCGCGTGAGCCCACGGGCGCCCAGGCGACCGCCGACTATGAAACGATCGTGCGCGGTTGGGATGCGCTAACGAAGCAAGCCATGCGCGTTCGATCACCTGTCGACGCATTCGACCGTACGTGCGCGGCCGCCGTGGTCGACTGCGGCCTGCACGCCCGCCGCGGTGGGCTCGACGCGGCGTCGCGGGCGTTTGCCGCGGGAGTGGTCGCGCAGTGGGGCGTTGCCGACGTCGGCGCGCTCGATGAGCTCGCCGCCGAGGTCCGTTTCCTTGCGCGGCGGAGCCATAACGACCTCACCTTGTCGACGATTGCCGCATGGACATGGGCCTGTGGCCACGTCGTGGCGCTCAGCGCCACGCGCGCGGCGGACCAACTCGCTGCGCCCTTGCTCGACGATTTGGCCGAGTACGCCGACGTGATGAGCCGGGCTGCAACGCGCCGGTGGCGTCGACCCTCGCCGACGACGTCGGCCGCGTTGGGCGCGGGTCTGCTCGGCGTGGCCTTGGCCCTCGACACGCTCGGGCAAGCGGAGCCGGCTGAAAAGCTGCGTCGGCGGTTCGCGCCGGGCGCGGCGATGTGGCCACTGTCGGGCGACCCGCGTGAACGCAAGGCCCACGATGCCGCTCGCCGCGGCGGCGACGTGCTTGTCGATGAGTTGTCGATGTGGATGCGTAGCGCGTCGGGCGCACGTAACTGGGCCGAATCCGACGTGCCCGGGTCGCAGGGTGCGGGCGGTGATGGCTGTTCCGCTCGAGCGAGCGCGGTGTTCGCGATGTGTGCTCGGGCGCTCGTGGTCGACACGGGTGATGGCGGCGGCAACAGCGCCGACGTTTTCCCGGCGCTCAACGAGGCGTGGGTCGGAGACGACTTCGACGTCGAGGGCGTGCCGCTTGCTGGTGGCGCCCGGCTCTCGGTGTCGGCGCGTTATCGAGGTCCGAGTTACGCGTTGCTGTGGGAGGTGTCGGACCCGGTTGCGGGGTTTGCCCTGACCGCGTCGGGCCTCGATCCCGAGTTCGGGCTCGACGAGGTCGCTGGGCAGGTGATGTTGTCGACTGACTTCAGCGAACGTGTGGCGCGCCGCGCCGCTGCTGCGGGCGGGGCTGTGTCGACGAACGTGGCGTTGCGGCCTCGTCGTTAGCCGCTGCTGTTCCTAACGGGCGCGCACGTGCGAACGGGCGACTGTGCGAACAGGCGATTACGCGAACTGGAAAGTCACAAGCTCGGCAGGACCGACCTCTGCACGGCCGGGCGACTCCCAATCGTGTAGCGCGCGCCCGCGTAAGTCGACCCGACGCCACGAGCGGTCGATCTCGACGGTTTCGGGATACGCGGACGGGTTGAGGACCCGAATGTTGAGGTGGCCGTTGAGGTTCTCGCACGCGCACACCTCGACTCGGCCGTGAATCGGCAGCGCCGATCCGCGGTCGCCGCGGTGACCGCCTCCCGGGGCGACGAGAACGTGTGGTTCAAGCCACGCTCTTTCGGCGAGCTCGTATCCGCTGATCGACGCGACGTTGGCAACGCAGTACGTCAGTGTGACGGGGACTTGCATTTGTGACCCGTCGAGGGGCATGGCCGGCCCGGCGGGCATTGGTCGGTAGATCATGTCGGCTCGTGAGAGCCACGCGGTGCCGCGTAACGCGGTCACGGCCAGTACTCGTGACTCGGCGAGCACCTCGTACTCAGTGACGCGGTCGTGACTCACCAGAGTTGATCCGGCCGACACGAAACGCCGGCTTGGGTATGTGGCGAGCGCTCGTTCGTGCGGTCCGCCCTCTGCGTCGAGTCCGCGGTCCACGACGGCAAACACGCACTCGGCGCTTGAGCCGTGCGGGGTTGTCCCCGTTGCGAACTCGACGCGGACGCGGTGGTCGCGAAATCCGGCGTTGTTCCAGGAGACCTCCAGGCGAACAAACGGTTCGTCGGCTCGGATCTCAAGCGTGCTTGTGACGCTGACTTCGCCCTCGCCGGCTCGGGCGCGATCGTGCTCGTGGGTTGGCCAGACAAAGTCGCGCACGATGTGCACGCGGGTGCGTAGGGGACCCCGTTCAACGACGTCGACTCTGACCGAGCGCGGGTCTCGAACCTCTCGATCCTGTGGGGGCGGGGAGTAGTTGTAGGTGTCGCCGGCGTCGCCGGACTCGACCACCGCGCCGTG
>CAZWPY010000001.1:43062-47799 GCA_964635475.1 uncultured Acidimicrobiia bacterium | reverse complement strand
GCGGCCCAGCCGAAGGCCGGTAGAGGGGCCGTCTGCACGAGCGCGCGAACCAGAGGCGCCTGCGTGGCCGTCACGTGAAATGTTCTGCTCGGATCGTTATCGATGAGCGCGACGATCTCTCGCCGCAGCGCGGGGATGTCGAGACTCGCGAGCAGCGTCGGATGAACGGCGAAGCTCACCACCACGTCGGCAGCGCTGCTGTCGAGCGAGTAGCTGTTGATGAAGTGACCCTCGGCGAACTCCTGACTCCGGAGGAGTGGCAAGTAGTCACGGAGCGCCTCGCCACTCATACGAAGGTCGAGCAGGGTTGAGTCCCGGGACTCCAGCACTTGGGCTCCCGGCGGTGCGTGCGGGCCGGGCACTTCCACTTCGACGACCGCGCGGTGTTGGTAGTTCGTCATGTTGAGCGCGACCCAACCTGGGTTGGCGAACTCGCGTGCGAGCGCGGCACGGCCCCTTTGTGCGAGCCCGTTTCCTATGTCGATTGCCTCTTCGTAGCGAGACACGACCGCACGAACGACTTCGTCGGCTGAGCAGGCACAGATCGAGTCGTGTGCCGAGTTGAGGATCAGGCGATGCCAGGCAACGTCGAGCGCACGTGCCGGCCACGGCAAGCCGAACAGCGCGAGCAGCGGCTCTACCTCTCGCTCGAGACACCGTTCCGCGGTTGCTGCTAGTTGCCGTACATCGACCCGGTTCGACGTCACCCCCATCAGCAGATTGCACCGCGCGCCCGATCGCAACTCGCCTCGCCAGGTGGGTAACCCGTCGACCGGTGCAGCGCGTAAGTAGTCGGTCAGCTTGCCGATCTCAAAGCGGTAGACGTCTTGTGATGAATTGGCAGCGGCCACCGTGCTGCCGAGGTCTGCTTGCGGGACCTGATGGTCCATGCCATTCATCAGCAAGATCGCGCCCCGCAATCGTGAGCCGTGCTGGGCGTCGAAGCGGCGGGTCCGCTCCACGAGTTGCCCGGGGTCCGATGTAATGCGCTCGGCGTTGAAGTAGCCGCCCCAGAGGTACTCGGCGCGCACCCGGTGCCCGCTCGGGGATTCCCACCAAAAGCCCGACGACTCGATCGCGCTGGGGACGCCACGCCACACCACCGCGTGGTCGAAGCCGAAGCCCCGCAAAATCTGCGGCATCTGTGCGATGTGGCCGAACATGTCGGGCAGATAGCCGATATTCATCAACGCGCCGAACTGTTCAGCGCGACTGATCCCACGACGCAGATTGCGGATGTGGGTTTCGCCCGACACCAAAAACTCGTCGGGCTGTGTGTACCACGGCCCCATCGAGAGCCGCCCTTGCCGCGCGAGATCGAGCAGGACCGCTTCAGCCTCTGGGCGGATTTCTAGGTAGTCGTCGACCACGGCCATCTGTCCGTCGAGATGGAAGTGCCGGTACGACGGGTCATCGATCAGCCGCGGGAGGAATTCGTCGAGCATGTCAACGAGGCGTAATCGAAATGTCTGAAACGAGGAGTACCACTCCCGATCCCAATGCGTGTGGGGTGTGATGACGACTCGGCGGCTCACGGGCACAGCCTAAGAGCGGCGGCGGGCGCAGCGACCGAGCATGGAGTGGGCGCGCGGCGGCGTAGTGTCGACCTATGCCACGTTTTGTGATGTTGTCGACTCTCGGCCCCGAGGGGTCACGTACGTTGCGCGAGAACCCCGAGCGCATCGAGGCCGTCAACGAGGAAGTTCGGCGGATGGGCGCGGAGGTGATCGAGCAGTACGCGCTGTTGGGTCACTACGACTTCATGACGGTGCTGGAAGCGCCCGATGCTTTGACGATGGCCAACGTCGCGACACAACTCGGTTCACGAGGAACGCTCAAGACCGTGACGTTGACGGCGATTCCCGTTGCCCAGTTCATCTCACGTATGAGTGCCAGCCACGAGCACCACGATGACGACGACCGCCGCGACGACCACCAACGCGACGACGACTAAGGCACGCCCGCGCCGGCACGAGCGCTTCTCGACGCTGTCAGCCACACACACTCAGCCCGGCGTCGGTGACGCCGGGCTGAGTGCGGTTGCTGCATGGGGATCTAATCGATATTTCTCCTTGTAGTGAGCCTTAGTGCGTCGACCACCAGGGACGACGGTGTCTGGGCCGGTTGCGGTGGGCGAGGGTGACCCCAAGCCCGAGGCTGACCAGTCCGAGAATGGTGAGAGGTAGAGGTCGAGATCCGGTGAACACCGGCTTCGAGGGGGCTTTCGCCGTCGGGGCGCACCCGGCGGGCATGGCGGCTGCTGGCGTGTTCGGGTTCTGCACACAGATCGGATTGCAGTCATTTGGCGCCGTGCCAGCTGGCATTGTCGGGTTCGAGGCGCAGACCGGAACGCAGCCGCCGGGCGGAGTCGTCGCCGGCATGTTGGGGTTCTCATAACACGGCGGCGGCGGGGTGCAGCCAGGAGCGGGCGGCATTCCCGGCGGCATCGATGACCCCGGTGTGCACGGCGGATAACAGGGCGGCACCGACGTCGACGGGTTGGAAACCGACGTGCTGGGCATCGACGACGTGCACATCGACGTCGTGGTGGTCGGGGTCGTGTCGGGCGTCGTATCGGGGACCGTCGTGGTCGTGGTCGACTCTTTCGACACGGTGGTCGTCGTGGTGGTGCTCGAGTCCCGTGAGGTATGCGACGAGGTCGTCGATGAGGTGCTCGATGTCGGACTCGTCGGGACACTCGACGTAGGACTCGTGCTCGAGGTGCTTTCGCTCGTGGTCGAGCTGGTGCTCTCGGTCGAGCTGGTCTCGCTCGTTGTCGTGGTCGAGGCGTCCGTTGAGCTCGTGAAGGTCTGTGACGACGAAGGACCGCCGATCTGCATCACCGCGGCGTAGCGGGACGGCGACACCAAGGTCCCATCGGAGCTGGCCGTTACGTCGATGGTTACCAAGCCGGGATCATCAGGCGTTCGAGCCTTGAAACTAAAGGCCATGGTTGCGCCGGCGGGGACTGCAATTGGTCCCGGCCACGTCAGCGTGCGGCTCGAGATGCTCGGGTCGCCAGTGACGTCGCCAGTGACCGTACCCGTCATAAATCGGGCGCCGGTCGGCAAGACAACGTTGAGCGAGTTGAGTGTGCGAGCGGTGCCCGTGAGGTTGCGAACGGTGATGTTGTATTCCTCGGCCGCAAACGCGTGGCTGAGGAATCGGGGAGCAGTTGCCTCGCTGAGCAGCGGCAACGTGGTGTCGGTGGTGAGCTGGGTCATGGCAGCCGCGCCAACGGTCTCGCCGGTGGTGAGAACCTTCGACCAGCTCAGCCCGAGGCCGTGGTCGAGCACCGTGGCACACGTGCACGAGTCGGCGAACTCGGACTTGGCGTTGGCGGTCGACCAGATTGTCGAGTTCGCGGCCATCGCCGAGTGGCCGTTGGGCGACGTCGGCTGCAACAGCACTTGCCCGGTGCCGTTCGTGCACGTCACGAGCTTCGAAGTGGCGTCGCGCGAGCCGGTACCTGATCCGTCGCAGTCGCCGATTCGAAACAGGACCACCGACGCGGCGGTAGTGCTCGTGCGCAGCCGATAGTCGGTCTCGATGCGGCCTTCTCCGGCGACAAGCCGATCGGTTTCGACGATGCGAACGCCTGTGTCGCCGAGCTCGACAACTGTCGTGATGCGGAACGGATCAGTGACGGTGCCGGCCCCGCTGGGTCCCGACTGGCTGACTTGTTTGTAGGGCGTGATCGTGAGCCCGCTGGGTGCGCCCGCCGCCGCCACGGGCCCGTAGAGGGTCCCGTTGAGTGCGACGAGCGTGGCGCACCGGAATGCGGGGGCCTGCCCGCTCCGCCCGACCGAGCAAGCCAGATCCTTCGTTACTTCGAGCGCTACATCGCTGCCACCGGGATCGACCGTTGCGGCCGATGCCGGTGTAGCGATGCCCCACAGCGCGACGGTCGTGACGGCACCCAGGAAAAGCGCACGTCCCCCTCGTGACAATCGCATTGTTACTCCCATCTGACCACTCCTCATAGCAGGTTCAACGAGAGGAACATTAGCCACAAGTCCCCCACACATTGCAAGTGGAAAATTCCTGGTGGATGGGGGTGCGCCGAAATACAACGAGAGCGCGCGAGATGTCGACTTACCGCGAATTACACAACGCCCATTGTGTGTAAAGCCCTGGGTCGTAATTACAAAAACCAGTCATGTAATTACAAGAAGCTGACCTGTAGTACGGAGTTACAGGCGTGCTATTTCCTGGTGAGACGAGGCCGCATCGTGTGTCAGCACCCGCCAGACGGTGCCGGTCAGGCGGTACAGCTCGGCGTGGCCGAGCTCAGGCGTGACCAGCTCAGGGTTGGCACTCGCACGCTCGCACGCGAGGCCCAGCGGCTACGGGTTATACCCACCACATGTCGCGTTTGCGTTCACGTACGTCGTCGGGGTCGAAGGTGACCGGGAGGATTGAGTCGTCCGAAACACGCCGAACGCGGTAGCCGCTTTCGGGGTCGCCGTCGACGACGATGAAACCCTTGGTCCAACGTCGGTCGAAGCGGTTGCGGATCTCCACCTTGGTCCCCGCCGGCAGCACGAGCTACACCGTACCGTTGCCCGGTGGGCGACGAGGGTCAACACCTCGCCCGGTGGGCGACGAGGGTCAACACCTCGCCCGGTGCTTTGGGTAGTCCCTGATCCTTCGTGCCGGTCGCCTGCCGGAGCAGGCCGCCTGTTGGGCTACAACGGGGCGATGGCCTCTCGGCGCAGCGTTGCTTCCCGCGCGCCG
>CAZWPY010000001.1:33654-42962 GCA_964635475.1 uncultured Acidimicrobiia bacterium | reverse complement strand
GTTGGGCTACAACGGGGCGATGGCCTCTCGGCGCAGCGTTGCTTCCCGCGCGCCGACGTTGCGCGTCGAGCGCGAGCTGTGGGCTGACGGCCACGAGTTTGTCGTTGGTGTCGACGAGGTAGGCCGCGGGGCTTGGGCCGGTCCGATTTCGGTCGGCGCGGCAGTGATCGATAGCAGCCGGCGGGTCTACGGGGTGCGCGACTCGAAACAACTGAGCGAATCGCAGCGCGAGCGCCTGTTCGACAGACTCACCAACTGGTGTGTGTCGTGGGCCGTCGGGCACGCGTCGGAGCGTGAATGTGATGCGTTAGGGATGTCGGCGGCGCAACGGTTGGCGGCGCGCCGCGCGCTCGATGCGCTGTCAGTCCGTCCCGATGTAGCGATCCTCGATGGCCGTTGGAACTTCTTGCCCCCGGGCTTACCGGTGCGGGCGATGGTAAAAGCTGATGCGACGTGTCTGTCGGTCGCGACCGCGTCGATCTTGGCCAAGGTCACCCGTGACCGTTTGATGCGAGCACACGCCGAGTCGTTTCCTGCTTACGACTTCGACTCGAACAAGGGTTACCCCGCGCCTGCTCACGTGGCCGCGCTACACGGCTACGGACCCACGTCATTACATCGTCAGACATGGGCCTACCTTGATCACCTATCCTTCGGACGGCGACGACCACCCTTCGATCAACAGACCCTCTTTGCGTCTCCTTCCGAGCTGCCAACACGTACGACATGACGGGCTGGCCGTTGCCATGTGAACCACGGCGGAACACGTGTTCCGCCCTGCCGAAGGAGGCGCTGTTGAACCGAACCATGTCGATGCTGCGAGTAGGGGCCGTTGTGCTCGTCGGGACCCTGACCCTGGGCGCCTGCGGTGGCGATGACGACGACACATCGTCGAGTTCGTCGAGCTCGGGCGATATGGAACTGATCAGCGACGGCAAGTTGGTCGTCTGTTCGGACATCCCCTATGCGCCCTTCGAGTTTGAGGACGACGCCGGTGAGCTTGTTGGGATCGACATCGAACTCGTCAAGGCGATGGGTGATGATCTCGGGCTTGAAGTCGAGTTCAAAGACACCGACTTCGATGGGATTTTTGCGGCGCTGAAGGCCAAGCAGTGCGACATGATCGCCTCGTCGGTGTCGATCACTGATGAACGTAAGGCGGAAAACGAGTTCACCGAGGGCTACTACGACATTCGCCAGTCGATGTTGGTGCGTGCCGCGGATGCCTCGACGCTGGTTGATGCGGCCAGCGTGAACGGCAAGAAGGTCGGCGTCCAGTCGGAGACCACCGGCGCGGCATATGCGGCCGACACGCTCGAGGGCGCCGAAATCAAAGAGTTCACCGGCGCCGACGAGATGGTCACTGCCCTGAAGGCAAACCAAGTCGACGCAGTGGTGCAGGACCTGCCGATCAACGGGTACGCAGCCACGAAGTCCGACGGTGCGTTGGTGTTGTCGGCCGAGTTCGACTCCGACCCGGAGAGTTACGGCTTTGTCGTCGCCAAGGGCAATACGGGTTTGGTCGATGCTCTCGACGGTGCCCTGGCCGCCCTGCGCAGTAACGGCAAGTACGACGCGATCGTGAAGGCCTACGTGGGGGATCTGCCGAGCTAGTCATGGAAAAGCTTTTCCATGAATTCCTCAACTGGGACGTCATCAAGGACCTTTTTCCCGACATATTGACCGAGGGCGCCAAGAACACACTGGTGTTCACGGCGCTCTCGTTTGTCGGCGCTATGGCCGTTGGCCTTGTGATTGCCTTGGCACGTCTCAGCCCACGACGCCTTGTGCGTTGGCCTGCGGCTTCTTTCGCCGACATCTTGCGTGGCTTGCCCGCCACTCTCACGATCGTGTTGATCGGCTTCGGAATCCCGATCGCGACGGGTTGGCGTTACCCGTTCGCGAAGTACTTTCCCGGCTGTCTGGCGTTGTCGCTCGTGGGCGGCTCTTACATTTCAGAGACGATCCGGGCGGGAATCGAAGCCGTACCTCGCGGACAGATGGAAGCGGCGCGGTCGTTGGGTCTCAGCAGGCGAGCAGCGATGCGCCTGGTGATCTTGCCGCAAGCGTTTCGGATCATCATCCCGCCGTTGACCAATGAATTGGTCCTCCTGTTTAAGGACACAGCGCTTTTGGCGGTGCTGGGAACCGAGGCCGGCGGCAAGGAGTTAACGAAGTTTGCTCGTGATGCCACCAACCGCACAGGCAACTCCTCGGCGCTGGTCGCTGCAGGCATTGTGTATTTGGCCATCACGTTGCCGTTGTTGCGACTCGTGAGTTGGTTGGAGCGGCGCGCGAAAGAGGGCGCCCGATGATCCAGATTCGCGATCTGCACAAGAGCTTCGGCACGTTGCACGTGTTACGTGGCATCGACCTCGACATCGCGGCGCAAGAGGTTGTGTGTGTGATCGGTCCGTCGGGATCGGGCAAAAGCACGATGTTGCGTTGCATCAACAGGCTTGAGGAACCGACCAGCGGCACGATCGACGTCGACGGTGCGCGGGTGTCGGCCCCCGACGCCGACCTCGACTCGATCCGCGCCCACATGGGCATGGTCTTCCAGCAGTTCAACTTGTTTGCCCACAAAACCGCATTGGGAAACGTCATGCTCGCCCCGCGAGCGGTCCGAAAGCTCAATCAGAAGGACGCCGAGACGATCGGTCGGGAAAAGCTGGCCCGTGTCGGACTCGCCGACAAGGCCAACGCGTTTCCTGCCCAGCTGTCGGGCGGTCAGCAGCAGCGTGTGGCCATTGCGCGGGCGCTGGCGATGGAGCCAAAGGTCATGCTGTTCGACGAGCCCACCTCGGCGCTGGATCCCGAACTCGTCGGCGAGGTGCTCAGCGTGATGAAGCAGCTGGCCAATGAGGGTATGACCATGGTCGTGGTCACTCACGAGATGGGATTTGCTCGTGAGGTCGCCGATCGCGTTGTGTTTATGGACGGCGGCGTCGTGGTCGAACACGGTGCCCCCGAGGAGTTGTTCGGATCACCCCGAGAGCCGAGAACGCGTGAGTTTTTGTCCCGCGTTCGTGGGGCCTAACTCTTACGGGGGTTGTCTCGACGAGCGTGGCGTGGCCACACCCGGCCACACGCGGTCACACACGGTCACACGCGGCCGCGCTCGACGCCGATCTCGGCGCCGCGGTCGACGGAACTACCTCAGGACGACGTGGTGGTCGCGAGAGCGGGCTCTTTGGGCAGCCCCAGCACGCGTTCGCCAACGATGTTGCGCATGACCTCGTCGGTACCACCTGCGACACGCATGCCCGGTACGCCGAGCACGAACTGGCTCCAGGCATAGGTGCCCCACTCGCCGGAGTCGGCGCACAGACGAGGGCCGAGGACGTTGCTGACCAAGGCAGAAATTCGTTGCAAGTTCTGCGTGAGCGCCAGCTTGCCAATCGACATCTCGGGGCCGGGCAGCTGGCCCGCTTTGATCTTGGCCGATGCCCGCTGACCGGTGAGCCGCGCGACACGCATGTGAATGAGCACGTTGGCCAATTCGTCGCGTACGAGCGCGTCGTTGGGGTCACCGACGTGGGATACGACACCGATGATGCGATCGAGCAAGGCGATGCCTCCACCGACGCCGCCCCCGCCACCGCCAATAGCGGCACGTTCATTCATCAAGGTGGTCAGTGCAACGGTCCAACCTTGATTGACGTCACCGAGGCGATGGGTGTCGGGGACCCGCACGTCAGTGAAGAAGACCTCGTTGAACGAGGCGCCGCCGGTCATCTGCCGCAGCGGGCGTACCTCCACGCCGGGTGCCTTCATGTTGACCACGAAACCCGTCAGGCCACGGTGTTTTGGCGCGTCGGGGTCGGTCCGGCAAATGATCTCGCCGATATCGGCGTATTGGGCGTTCGACGTCCACACCTTCTGGCCGTTGAGCACCCACTCGTCGCCGTCGCGCTCGGCGCGGGTCTGTAGACCGGCGAGGTCGGACCCCGCCGCGGGTTCGCTGAACAGCTGGCACCCGATCAGATCACCGCGCCACATCCCGGGCAGGTAGGCCTTACGCACGTCGTCGATCGCGTGGGCGAGGATCGTCGGCGCAACCATGCCCAGACCAATTCCGAAGGGCTCTTGCGACGGCGTTTCGTAACGCGACTCAAGCTGAGCCCACGCGGCTTGGTAACTGGTGGGCAGTCCGCGACCGCCGAGTTCCGTCGGGCCCGTGATCCAACCGAAACCGGCGTCAAAGACCTTTGCTCGCCACGCTTTTGCATTGGCGACTTCGGCCACTTCCTCGTCGTGGGTCTTCTCGGGCAAGACCGCGATCGTGTCGGGGCCCTCGCCCCAGCGGTGGCTGCGTTCTTTACGCAAAGTCGCGTGTGAGTCGAGAAACGCCGATGCCTCAGCGCGGAACTCATCGAGCGTGGGTTGTGACATGACGCTCCCTTCGGTGACCCGCTGAAGTTAGTTCGTCGCTGCGCTACCCGGTCGTGGCACAGCAGTCGTTGCTCGGCAGTCGTTGCTCGGCAGTCATGGCTCTGCGGTCGTTGCTCTACCGGCCGGCCTGCTCATGGCGCAGCTGTGGAATGCGCAACTGTGGAAGGCGCAACCGGGGTGACCGAGGGTGTGCCGACGGCATCAGGCGTCACCCGTAGGCTGTCGAGGTGCGACGTGACGCGTGGTTCTTGCGATTGGTAGCCGCCTGGACGGTGTTCATCTGGGTGTTCCGTTCTTGGAACCTGATCCGAGATGACGACCGCAGTTTTGGGTTCATTGCGGTACACCTCGTCATCGCGGCGATTTCGGTCGCGTTGGCGGTTGGCGTGTGGCGTGTGGCCAGTCGGTGGGGGTCAAAGGCCGAGTAGGGCTTCCTGGCCTGTAAGTGAGCACGGGTAGCCTGGTCACATGGGCCAGAGCATTACCGTGACCGAACGCGCAAGCAGCCGGCGAGGTGTTGTCCGCTTCGAGTTGAACCGCAGTCTGACCGGCATGGGGATTCAGCGTTTCACCAACGACGCAGAACCTGTCGGAGGTACCCCGGCGGCCGAACTGGCCCGGCGACTTTTTGAGAACCCGGGCGTGATGGCGGTGACGGTGTACTCCAACATGGTGACCGTCGAGCTGCGTGAGGGCTACACGAGCGACGGTCTGGCCGTGGCCATCGAGAACCTGTTCCTGTACTACCCGGCAGCAGCTGTCTGAGGCAGCCTGCCGCAGCAGCGCCTAGTCAGCAGAGCCGGCCAGCAGCGCGAGAGGCGGGTCGTGCTGTGGTGTTCAGCCTGAACAGGTCTGCGTGACCCAACCCTGGAATGGACCGGGCTCGTTGCGGTACACGCGGTCCTCGGTCATCGAGTCGCGTAGTTTGCGACAGGAGCTGATGAAGGTTGCGCGCTCCGCATCGTCGAGGGGCCCGAGGAAAAACTGTTCGAGTTCGTGTACGTGGAAAGCCAACGCATGGTCGATGATCTCGTTGCCCGCTGGTGTGAGCACGGCGTAGTAGCCGCGCCGATCATCTTCGCAGTCGACGCGTGTGATGTAACCACGTTCCTCAAGACGCGAGACGGCTCGAGATAAACCACTGGGCGAGAGTCCGACCTGGTGCGCGAGGTCGGTCATACGTTCACGTTGATCGGGTGACCGGGTAAGGCGGACGAGGATGTCGACCCACTGCATCGGCAATCCGCTGACGCGGCGCAGCGTGGTTTCGAACTGATTCATCAGCAGCCGGTGGGCTTCCATAAACAGGCCGAAGGCGGTAATTCGCTCGTCGCCGTCCCATGTCCCCATGGCGGGGGCAGCATAGTGACTACGCAGGGAGAATGGGCGGCCTGAACGAGCTCCGAGAGAGAATCGAACAAATGTTCGATACCATGTGGAGATGGAGCGGGCGGCGCGTGTCGGCGAAATGGCGGTATCCCAATCCGCTGAGTGGCAGCGCGAATTACGCACAACGGCCCGGCTTGGTCATCGCACGTGGGATTTTGCCGGTGAGGGCACACTGCCCTTGCTCGATGCGTGTGAACATCTGGAACCCCACGGCATCAAACGCGGCGTGACGATCGGGCTTGATCGGCAGTGCCATACCCTCGCGGGGGTACTTGCAGCTGGGCCCTCACAAAGTGGCGAATGGGTTGCAATCGTGGGAGTCGAGGACATGGGGTTTGAGGCAGCCGCGGCTATGGGCCTGGCGCTGCAACGCTGTGTATGGGTACCCCGGCCCGGCGCGCAGTGGGCCACTGCTGTGGGGGCATTGCTGGAGGTGACATCGATCGTCATTGCATCTCCTGCCCCAACTGGAGTCCGTTTCGACGCCCGTCGCCTGCGTGCTGTTGCTCGTGAACGCCGTTCGGCCTTGGTGGCGTTGGGCGATTGGATGCCCGGCCCCGACGTGAGGTGGAGCATCGCCTCATCGTGTTGGTCCGGATTGGGGACCGGGTTTGGGGCATTGGCAACTCGACGGCTGACCGTGCGGGCGACCGGTAGAGGTCGACATGAGTTGCCCCGTGAAGTCGAACTCGTAGTCCCTGATATCGATGGCGCGGTCCGTGTGTCAGAGCAGCCGCAGAACCAGCAGTCCCAGAAACAGCAGTCCCAGAAACAGCGATCTCAGGAACAGGGCCCTGCCCATCTCACCAGGGTCGATCACGCGCAGGCAGTGTGAGTGTTTTGTTGTCCGATCGAGGTGTCCGACTGGCTAACCCACTATCGGTGATCACGTGAACGAACGCGTCATCGTGATTCATAATCCCGACTGGCACGTGACCGCGATGGGTTTCGGGGCCAACGACGCAGCGATCGTCGTCAACGCCCGTGGTGTTGTGAGCGCGACACGCCTTGCCCACGCGGCGGGTGTGCAGATCGGTATGCGCCGCCGAGCGGCACAACAACGGTGCCCCGATGCAGCCGTCGTCACTCTTGATGAGGCGCTCTCCCTGCGCGTGTACGACGCGGTCGTTGCCGCTGTTGAACCTCTCGTCACTACCGTCGAAGTTCGAGCTGCAGGTGAGTTGGTGTGCGGCGCGCGTGGCCCGAGTAAGTACTACGGAGGAGATTTCGCGTGTGGCGAAGTGCTGGCTGCAGCGGTGGATCACGCGGTGGCACGCCAGCTCGAGGCCATTCGGACTGAGGTTGTCGCCACCACGCCGGCTGCGACGTCGGCAACGCCAGCGCCGCCGGCTTCAACACCAGCGCCGCGTTGTGGGGTCGGTGTGGCCGACACGCTGTTTGCCGCAACGGTTGCTGCCCGACTCAACCTCGGTGCAGTTCGGGTAATTGCTGCGGGAACAACGGCTCAGTATCTCGCCCCCTTGCCGGTCGAGTTCATCGAAGACCCCGAGCTTGCAGATGTATTAGTACGACTGGGCTTACACACCTTGGGGTCTTTTGCGTGTGTAGGTGAACGTGATGTGGCCGCTCGGTTTGGGCCACATGGTCGGACCGCGTGGCGCAACGCAAGTGGTCTCGACGCGCATGCAGTTCATCCTCGGCCGCCGACGCCAGACATGGTGGTGACGCGTGAATTGGATCCGCCGGCACATCGTGTCGATGAGGTGGCCTTTGTGGCCAAGATGGCGGCCGACCAACTGTGGGAGTCGATGCGCAAACAGGCGATGACATGTGCACGGCTCTGCGTGGAGGCAGAGACCGAACACGGAGAACAACACAGTCGCTGGTGGCGCCACGACGGTCGCCTCACCCCTGGAGCACTGGCCGAACGCGTCCGCTTGCAGCTCGAATCGTGGGTGCGAAGCGGAGCCACGAGTGGTGGGGTCACGGTGGTGCGGTTGTTCCCCGACGAACTGCGTGCCGATCGTGGTGATCAGGAAGGACTATGGGGCGAGCGTGGTCCCGATGAACGCCTGCAAAAGGCGGTAGCGCGTTTGCAAGGTCTGTTGGGGATCGACGAGGTGCGGGTGCCCGTCGCGGCGGGTGGACGTCATCACCACGAACGCAGTTCGTCGGTTGCCTGGGGAGATGCAGCGCACGCGCAACTGCCGTTCGATCAGCCGTGGCCCGGAGCGTGTCGTGGTCCGGCCCCGAGCACCATCTTGCGACCACCGCTCCCGACACAAGTGGGGGATGCGACGGGGGCCGTCGTGGGCGTAAACGGTCTTGGTTTGCCCACGAGCACTCCGGCGTGGGTGTTGCTCGAAGGTCGTCGACAACCGCTTCGCGGGTGGGCTGGTCCATGGCCGGTGGAGGAACGTTGGTGGGACGAAACGCGGTCGCGTCGCGTTGCGCGATGGCAGTTGGTAACCGTCGATGAACGAGCCATGTTGGTAACGCTTGAGTCGGGAACTTGGTGGATTGAAGGCTTTTACGACTGAGGCTTCCGAGCACCGGCGAGCCACAGAGCCGGCGGTGTGACGGTTCGTCGACAGATGTGCCGGTGCGGTCAGCCGGTGTTAGAAGTAACGCTGTTGCGACCGAAAGGACACCATGCCGATTAATCCCGATGCCGTAGGAACACGTTCGGAACCGACCCGCTCGGCCTGGACGTCGCGCGATTCGCTCCTCTACGCACTCGGCGTCGGTGCCGGAACCGACGAGCTGATGTTCACCACTGAAAACACGATGAACGTCACCCAACGCGTGTTGCCAACCCAAGCGGTGGTCTTGCCGACGATGACCGGAGCATTCGCCACGATTGGCTCGTTTAACCCCGCGATGCTCGTCCACGGCGAAGAGGCGATCGTTTTGCATCGTGAGATCCCGGTGCAAGGTGAGATCGACACCGTCGCCGAAGTCACCGCAGTGTGGGACAAAGGCAAGGGCGCGGTCGTGGAGGTCACTGGCCGCGCATCGTTGGTTGCCGACGGCGAGGCGCTGTTCGATGTTGTGATGTCGGTGTTTATTCGTGGTGAAGGTGGATGGGGCGGGGAACGAGGACCGAGTGGGCCAAAAAATGCGCCACCCGATCGTGAGCCTGATCACCGTGTGACCTACCACACGCGTGAGGACCAGGCGCTGCTTTACCGACTCTCGGGTGACCGCAACCCACTGCACTCCGATCCCGGTTTCGCAGCAATGGCGGGGTTTCCGCGGCCGATCCTTCACGGATTGTGTACGTACGGCTTTACGGGTCGGGCGCTGCTGCACACGGTCTGCGGAGGCGACCCGGCGCTTTTCGCGTCGATGGAGGGTCGTTTCTCGTCGCCGGTGTTCCCGGGCGAGGCTCTGACTGTCGTGATGTGGGACGTTGCCGACGGCGCGGTGTTCCAAACCTTGGGTGGAGATGGCCGAGTGGTGATCGACGCCGGTCGGGTAAGTCGTCGCGGGTGAACACGGCGCACACCGACGGCGATGTGGCTCGCGAGTGGCAGTGGTGTGTTGTAGATGGAGCGCAGATG
>CAZWPY010000001.1:0-33554 GCA_964635475.1 uncultured Acidimicrobiia bacterium | reverse complement strand
CGACGGCGATGTGGCTCGCGAGTGGCAGTGGTGTGTTGTAGATGGAGCGCAGATGGCGCACATCTTCGGCGCGACAACCGTGGCCGACTTGCTCAACGCAGCAGTCGCGAAACGAGACCGTGCGACGTTGGCGGTGAGCGGCGGCACGACGGGCCGGGCCGTCGTCGAAGCACTCGCGGCGATGCAGGTCGAGTGGGATCGGGTTCAGGTGGGCCAAGTCGACGAGCGACTCGTGGCTCGCGAGGACCCCGCGCGCCACGAGCCGTGGATGGCCGCGGCTGTGGGCCCGCGGGCACAGCTGTGGCCGATGCCCGTCGAGTTGGCCGCAGACGACCCAGCCGCCGCGGTGGCGAGTTATACAGCGACGCTTCAGTCGTTTGCTGGTGATCCACCTGTTTTCGACGTCATACATCTGGGCCTCGGCGCTGATGGACATTCCGCGTCATTGTTTGTGCGCTCCGCCGAACTCGACTGTGTCGATGTCTGTTGTGTCACAGCTGAACAACACGAGGGTTGGCGGCGAATGACGTTGTCGTTGTCGACCTTGGCCCGAGCACGCCACGTTGTGATCGTTGCGACGGGGGCCGACAAGGCCGACGCGCTGGAGCGACTTGCGCGAGGCGATGTGCAACTTCCGGCTAGCCATTTGCGTGGTGAGGTCACCGTGGTGTGTGACGTTGCGGCCGCGTCGCGAATGCCTCGGTTGCGCGGCGCTCCGTGGGCAACCGCGTGAATTCGATGGTTGCTGGCGGGGAATCCCCTGTTGGCCTCGATCGGTTCGCGGCGTGGACGACGTTGCGTGAACTGTCGCGGCGGCCCTTGTCGCTGCGGGCACTGTTTGCCGAAGATCCACGACGCGGCGAGCAACTGATCGCCTCGGTCGACGGTCTGACGCTCGACTACTCGCGTCACCTGGTCGACACGCCCGTGCTCGATGCGCTTCATCAGCTCGCGCGTGAGGCGCATCTCTCGCAGCGCTTCGCCGACATGATTCGAGGGCGCCACGTCAACAGGACCGAGGACCGCGCAGCTCTGCACGCAGCGTTGCGCAGTGTGCAGTCCAGTGAACTGTGGCCGATGTTCCCGCCCGGCGCCACGGATCTCGCGAGCGCCGAATTGAATCGACTGCGCACCTTTGCTCGTGAAGTCCGTGACGGTGAGCGAGTCGGTGCAACGGGAAAACGGATCCGCAACGTTGTGAACGTTGGTATCGGTGGTTCGGACTTGGGCCCGGCGCTGTTTGCCGACACGATCCGGACGTTGCGTGCGGCCACCGGAATTGCCGACCCGATCACCCACGCTCGGTTTGTCAGCAACGTCGACGGTGTTGATCTGCGGAGCGCGCTCGCCGACCTCGATCCCGCCGAGACCCTGTTTGTCGTCGTGTCGAAAACGTTCACCACTGTCGAGACGTTGACGAACGCAAACGCCGCTCGCCGTTGGCTCGCCGCGGCGCTCGGTGAGCACGCGGTCGCCCGTCACTTTGTCGCAGTGTCGACCAACGTCGACCGTGTGCAGAGCTTCGGGATAGATCCGCAGAACATGTTCGTTTTCTGGGACTGGGTTGGAGGTCGTTACTCGTTGCCCAGCGCTGCCGGGCTTGCCGCCATGCTCGCGCTGGGCCCCGAGACGTTCGACGAACTGCTCGCGGGAATGCGCCGTGTCGATGAACACATGTCGAGTGTTCCCAGCGAATCAAACGTGGCGATTTTGATGGGCTTGTTGGGCGTGTGGTGTCGAAACGCGCTGGGAGCCGCTTCGCATGCGGTGATCCCATACGCGCGGGCCCTTACGTTGTTGCCCGCGTATTTGCAGCAGCTGGAGATGGAGTCGAACGGCAAACGTGTGACCAACGATGGCCGGGCGCTCAGCGCCGGGACCGCGCCGGTGGTGTGGGGGACGCCGGGAACCAACGGCCAACACGCGTACTTTCAGCTACTGCACCAAGGGACTGACCTCGTCAGCATCGACTTGATCGGTTCGTTGCGTCCGATGTCGGAGGCTGTTGACCAGCACGAAATGCTGATGGCGAGTTTGTTGGCCCAAGCACGGGCGTTTGCTTTTGGTCGGCCGGCCGGCGCGGAGGTAGCCGCGCACCGCGCCGTGCCGGGCAACCGGCCGTGTTCAATCGTGATGCTTGATCAGCTCGACGCGGCTGGGCTGGGGTCTGTGATCGCTTGTTATGAGTATCGCGTGTTTGTTATGGGCGTCTTGTGGGACATCGACTCGTTTGATCAGTGGGGTGTTGAGTTGGGCAAGGAGCTCGCAACCTCCTTGCTCGGGATCTTGCGCGGCAGCGGCGACGCGCGCCACACAGGGAACACAGCCCGCGACGGGCTCGATTCGTCGACCGCGATGTGGCTCGATCGCTTGCGGGCGACAAGAACTGCGAACTGACGGGAGATCTTGTGGAACTAGGGATGATCGGCCTCGGCCGCATGGGCGCCAATTTGGTTCGGCGTGTGCAACGCAGCGGCCACCAGGGGGTGGTCTTCGACCGTGACCCAAATGCCGTGCACGCGCTCGTCGAGCAGGGCGCACGCGGCGCCTCGACGTTGGCCGAACTCGTGGCGAGTATGGCTCGGCCGCGACATGTGTGGGTCATGGTCCCTGCCGGAGTCGTTGGGTCTGTGGTGCACGAGGCGCTGCAACACTTGGAACCCGGCGACGTGTTGATCGACGGCGGCAACTCCTACTGGCGAGACGACATCGACCGCGCGGCCAACGCGGCCGAACGCGGAGTCGGCTATCTCGACGTCGGTACCAGTGGCGGGGTGTGGGGGTTAGAGCGTGGCTTTTGCCTGATGGTCGGCGGCTCGCCCGAGGCGGTAGCGACCGTTGCGCCCATCTTCGACGCCCTCGCTCCGGGTGCGGGCGAGATCGACCGCACGCCGGGCCGTTCGGGTGCTCGTGCGCCCGAGGAACTCGGCTGGCTGCACTGCGGCGGGCCAGGTGCCGGACACTTCGTGAAGATGATCCATAACGGAATTGAGTACGGCATGATGGCCGCTCTCGCTGAGGGGTTAACGGTCCTCAAACAAGCGGGATCAGCGATCGCCGAGCGCAACGACGGGGCTGATGCGTCCGCGTCGCTGCCAGTTCCGCCGGATTACACCTACAACTTCGACATTGCGGCTATTACCGAACTGTGGCGGCGAGGGTCGGTCGTGTCGTCGTGGCTGGTTGATCTGGCCGCGGCTGCGTTTCACGAAAGCCCCGAGTTGGCCGACTTCGCCGGGCGGGTGTCGGACTCGGGTGAAGGTCGTTGGACGGTGCAGGCGGCAATCGAACTCGGCGTGCCCGCGCCGGTCATCACCGAGTCGCTCTACAGCCGCTTCGCTTCCCGCGATGAGGCAGCGTTTGCCAACAAGACGTTGTCGGCGTTACGTGCGCAGTTCGGCGGCCATCGTGAGCAACGCGGATGACGGCGCAGTTGGCCGGGAACGGAGATGCCGCAGCGGACCGACACGCCGACGGGTTGGTGTTATTTGGGGCAACGGGCGACTTGGCGCACCGCAAGCTGTTTGCTGCGTTGCAGGCGATGGCGCAACACGACTCCTTGCCGGCAGTTGTCGTTGGGGTCGCGAGTTCGGACTGGACCACTGAGCAGCTGATCGCCCGCGCTCGAGACGGCATCGAGTCGCACGGTGGCGGCGTCGATGAAACCGCCTTTTCGTTGCTGGCGAAACGGCTCACTTACTTACGTGGCGACCTGCAGCAGCCCGAGACATTTCTTGCGTTGGCCCGTGAGTTGGCGAGTCGCCGTGTGAACAAAGCTGCGCACTATCTGGCGATCCCGCCGAGCCTGTTCGGAGCAGTTGTTGAAGGGTTACGCCACGCGAACCTGCACCGGCACGGTCGAGTGATCATCGAGAAACCGTTTGGCCACGACTTGGCGTCGGCTGTCGAGCTCAACTCGGTGATTCATGCGGGATTTCCCGAGAGCGAGGTCTTTCGAATCGACCACTATCTCGGCAAGGAAGCGGTGCAAAACATCGTGTACTTCCGCTTTGCCAACGCGATTCTCGAGCCGCTGTGGAATCGCAACTACGTCGACAGTGTCGTGGTCACTATGGCCGAGGACATCGGGGTCGACGGCCGTGGTCGGTTTTATGACGGCGTCGGCGCGCTACGCGACGTGGTGCAGAACCACTTGTTTCAAATCGTTGCGCTCCTGGCGATGGAGGCCCCCCGTTCGCACGACTCCGAAGCGATCCGTGACGAAATGGTGTCGGTGTTTCGCTCGATGAGGCCGATTGATCCTCGCGACTACGTCCGTGGGCAGTACGAGGGTTATCGCGATGTGGAGGGTGTTGCTGTCGACTCCGACGTGGAGACATTCGCGGGCGTGCGAGTTTTTGTTGATTCGTGGCGTTGGGCGGGCGTGCCCTTTGTGGTGCGTGCTGGCAAACGTCTCGCGCGCAGCGGCTCGGAGGTACGGATCCGGTTTCACCGCCCCCCGGTGTCGATATTCGACGACCCGACGGCGGCCAACGAGTTGCGTTACGTGATGAGCCCCGACGTCGGCGTGCGTGTGACGTTGGTGAGTAAGACCGCCGGCGAGGCGTTTGTTGGACACCCCGTGCAGCTCGAAGTGAGCAGCCCGGCCAGCGGGATGAGTCCCTATGAGCGGCTGCTCGGCGACGCGCTCGAGGGCGACGCGACGTTGTTTGCTCGCCAAGACGGCGTCGAGGCGACGTGGCGAGTCGTGGCCCCGATCCTCGGATCGCCACACCCAACGGTTAGTTATACGCCGGGTTCGTGGGGTCCCGAAATCGCCGACTCACTCGATCCGGGGCCGTGGCATCTCGACGTGTGAGCCGCCCGTGCAGAGGCTGGCATGGCGTTACGCAGGAGCCGCACCGGAATGGGCGTTTGGGCGCTTCCTCGCAGCGAGCCACGCCGCCTCTTGTTCGCCGAGTTCGGTCGACGGCGGTCCCGCAACCCAGGGCCACAGTTCCTCTGAGACACGACGCCACGGTGCGCGGGCGCCCAGTCGTCCGAGTAGTGCGTATAGGCCGAGGTTGATTCGTTGGATCAACACGTACTCGGGCGGCATGTCGGCGTGTTGGATGACGTCTTTGAACGGACCGTTGAAGTCGAAATATCGGCCGACGGTTTCGGCCGCGTACTGGCCGCCAAAGCTGGTGACCGCGTCGCGGTCCAACAGAAACTCATAGAAGTGGCCGAAGTACTCGACTACCTGCTCGTCGGTTACGGGTGCACCTGGCCGCAAGAAGCCCGCGGCCTCGATTGCGGCGCGGTAACGCTGTGGGTTCGGCTCGGTGACCATCGCTGAGGTCATGTGTTGAAACGACTCGATCGCTTTGGGTGAGAAGTGTTTGACGAGGCCAAAGTCGAGAAACGTCACTTTGCCGTCGGGTCGAAACAAGTAGTTGCCCGGATGTGGATCGCCGTTAAATGCGTCGAGCAAGTGCAAGCTGCGAAACACGAACCGGTAGATGGCTTCGCCGGCGAGGCTGCGCTGGTGCTCGTCCCAATTCAACACCTCGTCAAAACGCGCCCCTTGTGCCAGTTCGGTTGTGAGTACACGCTGAGTGCACAGCGAGTCGACGACATCAGGGATGTGAATAAAGGGATGTCCCCGGTACGCGTCGGCGAAAGCACGTTGGTTGGTGGCCTCGAGCGTGTAGTCGAGCTCTTCGGCGAGCCGGGTTTGTAGCTCCTCGACGAGCGGTGCGGGGTCGAGCCCCTTTGCCATCATCGAAATGAGTCCGAAAAACTGTGGCAACGACGCCAAGTCGGCCTTGATCGCTTCGTCGACGCCGGGGTACTGGACCTTGACCGCTACCCATCTGCCGTCGTGTAGTTGCGCGCGGTGGACTTGCCCGATCGAAGCAGCAGCGAGCGGCCGTTCGTCCCACTGCGCGAATAGCGTTTCGGGGGAGTCGCCTAGTTCCGCACGCACCACGCCCGCGGCGAGTTCGGGTGCCATCGGCGGCGCGTCGGCCTGGAGTTGCGCCATCGCTTCTCGGACGGGCTCGGGCAGACCCTCGTGCAAGTACGAGATCATTTGCCCGAGCTTCATCAGGGCACCCTTCATGTTGCCCAGGGTCTCGACGACCTCTTGCGCAGTGCGCAGCTGGAACTCTTCGTCGAGTTCTGCTTTACGTTGTTCGTCGGCGCCGATCGACCGCAGTTGGTGGCCGACGTAAGCCGTTCCCGATTTGGCGCTGACCTTTGCGAGTTGCAGCTGGCGACCCCACCGTGTTGTGACGTTGATGGCGGTGGGTGGGTGTTTTTGTGTCCTACGTCGCCGCCACACTGACGCGAGCAGCGTGAGGGTGACGATGATCAGGAGTTTGCGGGCGAGTCGGCGCACGCCCTCATCGTTGCACGAGTGTGAGGGCTCAAGGTCTTGTACTCGAACATATGTTCGAGTACGGTCGCCAACCTCTTCCTCAGGAGGTGGCACAGGTAATGGGCTTCTCGTCGTCGATGATGCCGTGGGGTGAGTTGGAACGGCGGCTCTCCGACGGTGAGGTTTCGCGAAAGCGCAGCGCACAACCTCAGGACCGTCCCCGCGGTGCCAACGGAGGCGATAGCCCGGCGTGGTCTCGGCGTCGTGAGCCGTATCAGCCCCCCTCCTCACCTCCTTCCCCCGCTCCGGCTGCCCCAGTTGCTCCGGCTGGCCCGGCTGGCCCGGCTGGGGAGGTCACCCGGCCGCGAACTAACTCGAACGCCGCTCACCGGTATGCCGAGTTGCACGTGCACTCGGCGTTCAGCTTTCTCGACGGCGCGTCGACGCCGGAGGCCTTGGTGGAAGAAGCGGTACGCCGTGACCTCGAGGCGTTGGCGTTGACCGATCACGACGGCCTCTACGGGATCGTGCGGTTTGCCGAGGCGGCCAGAGCCTGGGGTCTGCCGACGGTGTTTGGTGCTGAACTCACTCTCGACCTCACGCGACGTCAGCCTGGTCAGCCCGATCCGCCTGAGGCCCACTTGGTCGTTCTCGCACGGTCGCCGCAGGGGTACGCGCGCCTTGCACGAGCCATTTCACACGCACACCTCGCCGGCGGGGAAAAGGGTCAACCGCGGATCGGTATGGCGGAGTTGGGCGAGCTTGCCGAGGGTCAGTGGTGTGTGTTGACCGGGTGTCGGAAGGGCCGAGTACCCGCGCAGCTGGTCGCCGACGGCCCGCGTGCTGCGCGGCGCGAGTTGGATCAGCTCGTTGCAACGTTTGGTCGTGAGCACGTTCGTGTCGAGTTGTGGGACCACGGCGACCCGCTCGACTCGCACCGCAACGATGCGCTGGCGCAGTTGGCTACCCACGCGGGTGTCGATCTTGTGGTGAGCAACAACGTCCACTATGCAACCCCGGCCCGACGGCGATTGGCCACGGCGATGGCTGCCGTGCGCTCTCGCCGTTCGCTCGACGAAGTCGATGGCTGGCTGCCCGCCTCAGCCGCAGCGCACATTCGCTCTGGCGCTGAACAACATCGGCGATTCTCGCGATTTCCCGGCGCTGTTGCAGCCGCCGCTGAGCTGGCCGCGCAGTGTGCGTTTGATCTCGCTTTGGTGGCGCCAAAACTGCCCGACTTTCCCATACCGCCGGGGCACACGGAGATGTCGTATCTACGCGAGTTGGTGGCTGCGGGCGCACGCCGCCGTTACGGCTCGCCTGATGCTGAACGCGTTCATGGCGCCTACCAGCGTTTGGCCCACGAGCTCGACGTGATCGAAGCCCTTGGATTTCCTGGGTATTTCCTTGTGGTGTGGGACATCGTGGAGTTTTGCCGTCGTTCAGACATTCTGTGCCAGGGCCGCGGATCGGCTGCCACGTCGGCGGTGTGTTACGTGTTGGGAATCACCAACGCCGACGCGGTGAGTTTGGGGCTGTTGTTTGAGCGGTTCTTGTCGCCGGGTAGGGATGGCCCGCCCGACATCGATGTCGACATCGAAAGCGGTCGCCGCGAGGAAGTTATCCAGTACGTGTACCAACGGTACGGCCGACAAAACGCGGCGCAGGTCGCAAACGTCATCACCTATCGAGCTCGTTCCGCGGTGCGTGACATCGGTAAAGCGTTTGGATTTGCGCAAGGACAAGTCGACGCGTGGTCAAAACAGCTCGACGGTTGGACGCCGTTGCCCGATCAGCGTGGTGAGGGGATACCCCCCCACGTCCTTGATCTGGCCCGTGAAATCGAAGACTTGCCGCGACATCTCGGCATCCACTCAGGCGGAATGGTGATCTGTGATCGACCAGTGGTTGAGGTCTGTCCCGTCGAGTGGGGGCGGATGCCGGGGCGCACCGTGTTGCAGTGGGACAAAGACGACTGCGCGGCCGTTGGTTTGGTGAAGTTCGATTTGCTCGGTCTTGGCATGTTGTCGGCCATTCATGGATGCCTCGACCTTGTGGCTGGATTCCACGGCGATCACATCGACTTGGCAACCCTTCCGCAGGAGGAGGCGATTTACGACCAACTGTGTGAGGGCGACTCGGTCGGGGTGTTCCAAGTCGAGAGCCGTGCACAGATCGCTACGTTGCCCCGCCTGCGCCCGCGCCACTTCTATGACTTGGTGGTCGAGGTCGCCCTGATCCGTCCCGGGCCGATTCAGGGTGGATCGGTGCACCCGTACTTACGCCGCCGCAACGGTACCGAGGCGGTCACCTATCTCCATCCGCTGCTGGAGCCAGCACTGGCAAAAACCTTGGGCGTTCCCTTGTTTCAGGAGCAGTTGATGCAAATCGCCATCGACGTTGCCGGGTTCAGCGCAGGTGAAGCCGATCAACTGCGCCAAGCAATGGGCTCCAAACGCAGTGCGGCACGAATGGAACGACTACGAGCCCGCTTCTTTACGGGTATGGCCGAACGAGGCATCGAAGGCGCCATAGCAGATGCGATATGGGACAAATTGGCCGCGTTTGCCAACTTCGGCTTTCCTGAGAGTCACTCAGTGAGTTTCGCGTACCTCGTGTACTCCTCAGCATGGCTACGGCACCACTACGCCGCAGCATTCACCGCGTCGTTATTGAACGCGCAACCCATGGGTTTTTGGTCCCCCCACAGCCTGGTAAACGACGCGGCTCGTCATGGCGTGGTGACGCATCGACCGGATCTCAACCGCAGTACGGCGGGGGCATCACTTGAGAGCGACCCGACCTCCGCGCGGGGCGCGGCGATTCGTTTAGGTCTGGAGTCTGTGCGCCACATCAGTAGCGATACGGCGCAACTGATTGTGTCTGAACGGGTCGCGCGCGGCGACTACGTGTCGCCCGAGGATCTGGTGCGCCGAACTGGTGTGTCGCAAGTCCAGGTGGAGGCTCTCGCCACTGCAAACGCTTTTGATTCGTTGGGTTTGTCGCGGCGCGCTGCACTGTGGGCGGCGGGGGCGGTCGCGCAGGCAGGTAACGATCGGCTGAATGGCATCGTGGTCGGCGCACGTGCGCCGCAACTGCCCTCGATGGCCGAGCCCGAACAGGCGGTGGCCGACTTGTGGAGCACCGGGGTTGCGCCCGAGGGTCATCCGACGTTGTTTTTGCGTGACGAGCTCACTCGCCGCGGCATCACCGTGGCTAGCGCGTTGGTCGGTCTGGCCGATCGCAGCCGTGTTGCTGTGGCAGGCGTCGTCACGCATCGTCAGCGACCTGCAACGGCTGGCGGTGTCACGTTTATCAGTCTCGAGGACGAAACGGGGCTGATGAACGTGGTGGTTTCGAAGGGAGCATGGGCGCGTTATCGCCAAGTCGTGCAAAGGGCGGGCGCGTTGGTGATTCACGGGCGACTAGAGCGCACCGGGATCGTCGTCAACATCGTGGCTCAACGAATCGACGACTTGCCCTTGGTTTTGCCGATTGGTTCTCGTGACTTCCGCTGAGTTCGATGGACGGCCGTCGTGTGCCTCATCGGAGGTTTTGCGGGGGTTTGGGATCTCCCTACACTCGGCCTCATGGCATCTCCGGTAGGTCCTTACACCCCCGTCGTGCGAGCTGGCGAGTGGGTGATCGTCTCAGGGCAACTTGGCCTCACGCCCGACGGGTTGGTCGACGGCGTGCGTGCACAAACGCGGATGGCCGTGCAGAACCTGAGCGCGCACCTAGCTGAGATGGGTGCGGCATTGACCGACGTGGTGAAGACGATGTGTTTTCTCACTGACATGAACGATTTCGCTGAGTTCAACGAGGCTTATGTGGATGGCTTCGGAGAGCACCGGCCCGCTCGCTCGACCATCGGGGTTGCGGGTCTGCCGCTCGGTGGGTTGGTCGAGATCGAGGCATGGGCCTACTGCCCGCAAACCTGACAGGGCCTTTCGCCCCTTCGCTGCCCGCCACGACCGGCGTCGCGGCAAGGCGCTCCGCACCGGGCGTTGCGGCAAGGCGCTCCGCGCTGGGCGTCGCGGCGAGGTGCTCCGCACCGGGGGAGGTCGATCTTGCGTGAGCCCGGCTGTGGCCGTTTTGCGCCGTCACCCACTGCCGATCTGCATGTCGGCAACTTGCGGACGGCGCTTCTGGCCGCAGCCGCAGCGCGATCGTCGGGGCGGGACTTTTTGTGGCGTTGGGAGGATCTCGACCCGATCGCGTGCCGGCCGCAGTTCTACGAGTCGCAACTCGCGGACGTCCAGGCGTTGGGAGTCGAGATTGATTCGGAGCCAGTTCGGCAGTCGCAACGGCGTTCTCGTCATGAGCAGGTGCTCGAGGAGCTGCGGGCCCGCGAGATGTTGTACCCATGTTTCTGCTCACGCCGCGACATCGCCGAGGCCGTGACCGCTCCGCACGGTGACGCGATCGACGGGGCGTATCCCGGTACGTGCGCACAGCTGAGTACGGCGCAGCGGGCACAGCGCTTGGAATCAGGCCGATCGCCCGCATGGCGTGTGCGTGCCCGTGGTGAGCGAGTGGGTGTGTTTGATGCGAGTGCCGGTTGGGTGGAACGTGTGGTTGACGATTTCGTGGTCTGCCGGGCCGATGGCGTACCCGCGTACAACCTCGCGTCGGTCATCGACGATGCCGACTTCGGCGTCACCCAGGTTGTTCGCGGCGATGACCTCTTGACCACAACACCGCGCCACGTCTACGTGCAGCGTGTGCTCGGCCTCGCCACCCCCGAGTACGTACACGTGCCCCTAGTTGTCGGTCCCGATGGCCAGCGGCTGGCCAAACGCCACGGTGCGGTGACACGTTGGCAGTTGCGCGAACGAGGTTGGACAGATGGGGAACTGTGTCGTTGGCTCATCGGGTCCTGCGGCAGCGCCGCGCGCGACTTTGCCGAGTTTGCGCGCTCGTTTCGCTGGGCCGACGTGCCCGCGGGTGTGGTCGTGTGGTCGACGTCGGCTAGGCCGTAGCAGCGTCGCCGCGGCGGTAGTCGTCGATCATGTGACGCAGCGCGCGGGCGACGGTGTTGTCGCGAGGGGCCCAATCAAGAGCGGCGCGAGCAGCAGCGTTCGAGGCGGGCTGGACCTTGGTGGCCATCCACACGGCTGCCTCGCCGGCGACTCGTCGAGCGAGCCAACGAGGCGCAGGCAGCGGCCGAGGCGCCGACACCTCCTTGGCCCACATCCGTGTGAACTCCTTGGCGGTGGGCGCGTCGTCGCAGCAGACGTTGAAGACTCGCCCGGCTGCCGCGGGCGCGCTGAGTGCTGCGACGGTCGCTGCCGCCGCGTCATCGATGTGGACCATCGGGAGGCGGGCTCGTCCACCGCCGACGATCGCGTACTGACGTCGACGGAGCATCTTTTCCAGGCCACCGCCGGGCCGATACGCGCTGCCGCGTCCGAGGAAAAACCCGTAGCGCAATACGACACCATCAAATGGCTGCGGGCCGTTCTCACTTTTGAACGCGCGGTCCTCATTGGTGCGAATCGCCGCGAGGGCGTCGCGCATCATTTCCGGCGGTTCGCTGACCAACGGCTGCGATTCGGCCACTGGTGTTGTGAGATCGGTCGCCTCGTAGGCGAACGCGATGCTTTGCGTGATGTAGCGGCGTGCCCCGGCGCGTGCGGCGGCGTTCGTCAAGATGAGCGAGCCCTGCGTGCGCAGCCGGTTCGTCGGCTCGAAGGCCTCGCGATAACCCTTTGGGTCGACGTCGGCGGGAATTGCCGTCAATTGGTTGATGACGACGTCGGGTTCAGCCGCGATGAGGTGAGCGGCGACGGCTTGTTCGTCGAGCGCGTCTCCGACCGCGACGGTGCGTGCCCCGGCGTCGCGCAGCAGCGAGATCTTGTCGGCCGAGCGAGTGAGGGCCGTGACGTTGTGGCCGGCCTCGTTGAGCGCCCGCAGGAGCGGAAGCCCGATCGCACCCGACGCCCCCGCGAGAAAAACGTTCATCGCTGTGTCCCTTCGCCCGTGTGGCTACTACCCACGATCCCTCGCGCCGCGCACCTGGTCGGTACGAGTCGACGCTACCTGGTGATCAAGTCGTGTCCCGCTTGTCGTGTCCATACACCAAAGGCTGTCGTGTTCACGCACGAACGCGGCCAGTTGGCCCGGTGTTACCACGCCGTGTTCGGTGACGATCGCCGTCACAAGGCGAGCGGGAGTGACGTCGAATGCGGGATTCGCGACCTGGGTGTACTCGTCAAGGGTGCTCACGTCGACCACACGACCGGCGTCGTCGCGCCCGCGCACGCGGTCGAGTTCGCCGCGGGAGCGCTGTTCGATGTCGACGTCGTTACCCGTCGCGAGATCGAGGTCGACTGAGCTTGTCGGTGCCACCACAAGGAACGGCACATTGTTGTCAGCAGCAGCCAACGCGACCCCGTATGTCCCAACTTTGTTGACGACGTCGCCATTGGCCGTGGTGCGGTCTGTGCCGACTATCACCGCGTCGACGTGACCTGAAGCGATCACCGACGCGGCTGCGGTGTCGGCGATCAGGGTATGGGCGATGCCCTCGTTACTTAACTCCCAGGCGGTCAGCAGGCCCTGTCGGCGGGGGCGGGTTTCGTCGACCCAGACATGTACAGCGACCCCGCGGCGATGCAGCTCGAACACCGGCGCGAGGGCCGTCCCCCAGTCGACGGTGGCGAGCCAGCCGGCGTTGCAGTGGGTCAGGACCGACAGCGGTCGATCGGGGTTGGGACGTGTACTCGCTGGGCCGGGTTGGCTCGGCGTACCCGCTCCCCCTGCCGTGCCTGCTGTGAGTTGGACGAGCGCGTCGGCTCCGTAGCTGCCGAGGCGCCGATTGCAGGCGACGTCGTGATCGGCGATGGCCTGTGCGTGTTCGCGCAGGCGTCGGGCTCGCTCGGCACGGGGCACTCCTTGCCACGCCGCGGTCATCTGCTCGGCCGCCCACCGTGCGTTCACCGCTGTGGGTCGAGCGGCCACGAGTTGTGCCGCCGCGTTCAGTAGCGCGTCGTCGTCGGGGTTGTGGGCCGCGGCCAGCGCAATGCCGTACGCGACGGCCGCGCCGATCAGTGGAGCTCCGCGTACCACCATGTCGCGAATTGCCGTGACCATCTCGTGACTCGTCGAGATGTCGAGCGTGGTCACCACAAAGGGCAGAGCAGTCTGATCGAGGACCGAAACGACCTCGCCGTTCCACTCGATTGTTCGCCGCTCGACGCCGTTGGCCCGCATGGCGGTTAGTTGCCCGCCGTCGTGTTGCTGACGGGTCCCGGCTCTTCCCCGACGGGTCGACGCTGTGTACTCATGGGCCGGCGCTGTTTGTCGGCTCCGTCGTTAGTCACCGGCGAATTCGCAGCAGGCGAGGACGGGTACGTCGAGCTGTTCGACCCGCGCTCGGCCGCCGAGGTCGGGAAGATCCACCAGTACTGCCAAGCCGACCGCGGTCGCTCCGAGGTGGCGGATCAGCGCGACCGCCGCGCCAGCGGTGCCACCGGTGGCGAGCAAGTCGTCGGCGATCAGCACACGCTGCTGATTGGCGATCGCGTCGCGGTGAACGTGTAGTTCGTCGACGCCGTACTCAAGTTGATAGGACTCGCTCACCGTGTGCCACGGGAGTTTGCCGGGCTTTCGCATGGGAACGAAGCCGACCTTCAGTCGGTCGCTCAGCGCCGCTCCGACGATGAAGCCGCGGGCCTCGATGCCGACAACCACGTCGACGGCGCCGACGTGGCCGGCGATGCCGTCGGCCAGCGCCGTGAGGGCGTGGTCGAATGCCTCAGCTGAAGCCAGCAGAGTCGTGACGTCTCGAAACTGGATACCGGCCCGGGGGTGATCGGGAATCGTGCGAATCGACTGTGCCAGCTCGGGGGCGAGGAGGGGGATGGGCTCGACGACCATAAAAATCCTTCCGTTACCAACGTGGATGACAGCGCGTCGGAGTGTGAGCAGGGGCGAGTGCGTGACCGTTGCGTGACAGGCCCGGGCCGACTAGAGCACACGGCCAGCGACGCCACGCGGGCCCGACAGCCGTTGCACGAGCTCGGGATCACGAGCGTCGGGGGCGGTCATCACAGCATGATCGAGCGCGTTCGTGCACCCGGCCGGGCATGACTCGACGACCGCACCCGAGCGCGCGGCCGCCGCTACAAATGCCTTGGCGGTTTCGGCGTTTCGCTGCAACACAGCGACGACTTGTTCGACGGTGACTGCGTCGTGGTCGGCGTGCCAGCAGTCGTAGTCGGTCACCATCGCGACTGTTGCGTAACACAGCTCGGCTTCCCGAGCGAGTTTGGCTTCGGGCTGGTTGGTCATGCCGATCACCGACGCGCCCATCGATCGATACCAGTGTGATTCGGCCCGAGTTGAGAACTGCGGGCCCTCCATCACTACGTAGGTCCCGCCTCGGTGCACCCGCGCGCCTAGTTCGCCCAGACACTGGTGCGCGAGGTCACCGAGCCGGCGGCACACAGGCTCGGCCATCGACACGTGTGCGACGCAGCCGGTGCCGAAGTATGTGCCCACACGCTGGCGAGTGCGGTCGATGAATTGATCGACGACGACTAAGTCGCCCGGATGAAGCTCGTCGCGCAAGCTGCCGACAGCTGACAGCGAAAGGATCGACGTCGCGCCAGCCAACTTCAACGCGGCGATGTTGGCTCGGAAGTTCAACTCGTTGGGTGGGATCCGATGGCCACGACCGTGCCGGGGCAAGAAGATCACCGGTGAGCCGTCGAGCTCGCCGTGCAGCAGCTCGTCAGATGGCGAACCCCACGGCGTCTCGACCGATCTCCAGCTGCGGTTGCGCAGACCGTCGATCTCATAGATCCCACTGCCACCGATGATGCCGAGTGCCACTCGTCCAGCGTAAACGTCGCCTCGGGCGATGTTGATTTTCGGTGCCCGCGCCGCGGACGTCGGTAGCCGTGTGCTTGATAGGCCTTTCGGGTACCGGCGAGGCGCGAGCGGCTCTGGTACAACGAAGCGGCTTCTGAGGCGGCTGCGCGAACGGGGAGGGAGGTGCTCTTGGACGGTGGAATCGGAGTGGGTCGGGCCGGTCGTTGCAATCGCGGTCGCGTGCTAGCGGTCGTGGTGGCGTGTGTCTCGGCGTGTTCGTCGGGGACGTCACCGACGCCGACCGAGCAGGGCTCGGCAGGTTCAGCCCGGAGCGAGCAGTCGAGTTCGGCGTCGAGTTCGTTTGCCAGCTCCGATTTGGGATCACGGTGGCGTTCGGCGAACCCTGAGCCGCTGAGTGTTGCGCAGGCGCCGCCCAAGTCGACCGTGGGCAACCTGTTCGGCGAACCACCACTACTGCCAGCGGGACAGGGGAATTGCCTCACCCCTGAGCAAGTCAGAAACCAGCTCGACACGTTGCTCTCGCGAGCCACCGGTGTGCCCGAGACGCTGGGACGAGAGGCAAAGGCGCTGGCGATCACCGCCTACCGAGGCGACGGCTCGCCGCTGCTTGACCCGAACGTGTGTGTACGAGGGATCATGCTCGAGCCGGGCACTACTGGCGGAGTGGCGCTTGCTGTCGGGGTGATTCGGTATCGCAGCGATCCAGCCGCTGTACAGGCCGTCTCCGATGCGGCCCCGAGCGACGTGCAGGTTCAGCTCTACGTCGGTTGACAGTGCTTGTTCGGGCCTACTCGGGCCTGCTCGGGCCTCCTCGACATGCTCGGGCCTGCTCGGGCTTACTCGGCAGGCAGTGCGGCGAGCAGCCCGTCCTTTCCTGCCGGCCGCTGCCCGCCGCGGCGACCGTTGGGTCGTCGCGCCTGTCGCTTGACCGCACGGCGCCGTTAGCCTGGAGTACGTCACACTCCACACAAGGGGACCTGTCTTGCTAACCGCAGCCGACATAGCGAAACGAAGCGAGGGCCTCACGGTCCCGAAGGCGTTCGCCCGCACGCTCGCCGCCCGTCGATTCGAACCCGCGATTCGTTGGCGAAGCGGCGATGGGTGGTCGGAGTGGACCTGGGCCGACTACGCCGACGAGGTCAGCCGTGCCGTGGGCGTGTTCTCCGCGCTCGGCCTCCGTCGAGGCGATCGGGCCGTGTTGATGATGCGCAACGTGCCCGAGTTTCACGCGTTGGATATGGCGCTTGCATACCTCGGCGTCTGTTCGATCTCGATCTACAACAGCTCGGCGTCGGACCAGATTCAGTATTTGGTGGGGCACAGCGAAGCCAAGGTCGCGGTGGTCGAGGACGACGCGTTCTTGGCGCGTTTCTTGGAGATCCGCGAGCAGCTGCCGATGTTGGAGTCGTTGGTGACGCTCGGCGATAGCGGCGCGGACAACTCCGCAGTGTTGTCGTGGGCCGAACTCGTCGCACGACACGATCCTGTCGACCTCGCGTCGATCGTTGAGGTCACACAGCCCGACGACCTTGCGACGATGATCTACACGTCGGGAACGACCGGCCCGCCAAAAGGGGTCATGCTCGACCACGCGAACATTGCGTGGACTGGCGAGTGTTTGTTGTCGTTGATGGGCGACCCCGCCGGGTGGCGGCAGATCAGCTACTTGCCGATGGCGCACATCGCCGAACGGATGACGGGCCACTACAACCACATCCGCGCCGGAACCATCGTGTACACGTGTCCTGAACCAAGCCAGATCGCGGCGTACTGCCGTGAGGTGCACCCGAACTTGATGTTCGGCGTCCCGCGCATCTGGGAAAAGATCGAGGCAGGTTTGCGCTCGTTTGTCGCGACCCAGCCCGACGACGCCCGGGAGCGGATGGAGAAGGGCCTTGCCGTCGCGCAGCTTTATGCAAAGGCACGTCTGAGCGGCGAGCCGATCAGCGAGGAACTACAGGCTGGCTACGACCAAGTTGAGGCCGCGTTGTTGGGACCCGCTCGGGGCCTGGTCGGCCTCGACGAAATCAAAACAGCGATCACGGGTGCCGCGCCGATCGCGCAGGAGACGTTGTGGTTCTTCCGTGGCCTCGGCGTGGAATTCTCCGAGATTTACGGCATGTCTGAGTCGTGCGGCCCAATCACCTGGGATCCCTACGACGTGCGGATTGGCTCAGTCGGCCGGGCCTGTCCGGGTATCGAGGTTGCGCTGGCCGACGACGGCGAGGTGATTTTCCGCGGTGGCAACGCTTTCCGTGGGTACCTCAAGGAGCCGGAAAAGACAGCGGAAACACTCGACGCCGACGGCTGGGTGCATACAGGCGACATCGGACGATTCGACGCCGATGGTTACCTGTTCATCATCGATCGCAAGAAAGAACTGATCATCACGGCCGGCGGAAAGAACATCTCGCCTGCCAACATCGAATCGAAGTTGAAGGGCTCGCCGCTGATCGGGCAAGCGTGTGTGATTGGCGACCGGCGGCCCTATCTGGTGGCGCTGTTGACGTTGGACCCCGACGTGGCGCCTGTGTGGGCCAAAGCCCAGGGGATTGCTGACACCTCCATACCTGCGCTCGCGGAGAATCCGCTCGTGCTGGCAGAACTTGATCGTTGGGTCGAGCAGGTCAACGAGGAGTTCTCCCGCACCGAGGGTGTCAAGAAGATCCGAGTGTTGCCCGTGGAGTGGCAGCCCGACTCCGCGGAGTTGACCCCGACCATGAAGCTGAAGCGGCGGGGGATCAACGAGGGTTACGCGGCCGAGATTGAGGAGTTGTACTCCTGAACAGACCCATGGCAAATGCCACGCAGTCGCCTGTTCGCGTCGTGCGGCCAACGTCAAACCGCTCGACGCCGTGCGCGCCGCGAGCCCTCGTGTCGCCGCTGGCGTCAGGCTCGGTCTCGCCGCGGGCGTCGGCCTCGGTATCGCGACGGGCGTGAACGATGGTGGATGAACGTCGGCGCAATCTCAAAGTGATGTTGTCCGAGGCCAAGGACACGTCGGAACTGATGGTTGACCTTGGCTACGCGTCGTTGTACCTCGGCGACTCCGAGATGGCCGCGGAGGTGGGCGAGCTGGCAGAAGACCTGCACGACCTGATCCACGAGATTCGCTCCGTGTGTGTTCTCGCCGCGCGTTCGCCTCGCGACGCCGACGCGATGGCCTCGGTTCTCCAGGTCACCGACGCGATGGCCGCGATGGGCGAGGCGGCGTCGGACATCGCTCGGATCGTTTCTCGCTCGCTGGGAATTCCGGCCGCGCTGGTGGCGGACCTCTCCGCAGCGGAAGAAGTCACGCACAGGTTCCACGTGCACGAGAACTCGGCGCTGTCACATCGATCGTTGGCCGAACTCGAGTTGCCCACTGAGGTGGGTATGCGTGTGGTGGCGATCCGTCGCGGGCGGTCGTGGGTTACCGAAGTCGAGGGCGATGAGGTCTTACGACCCGACGACGTCGTGATCGTGCAGGGCGCGCCCGCTGGGGTCCCCGAGCTGCGAGAGCTGGCTGGCGAGCCGACCGCCGAGCCTCCGCGGGCGCTCGACGAGTGGGTGATCACCGACTTGGATCGCGCTGTCGACGTGCTCGTCGACATGAAAAACGTGTCAGAGGTGGCCGTCGGCCTCGCCTACTCGGCGTTGGTCTTGCGCGACATCGGGTTGGCCGCAGAGGTGAGCCATCTCGAACAACGCCTTGACGAGATGAAAGAGCGTTTGGAGTTGTGGGTTCTGCGCGCGGCGCACGAAGAGATTGATCCGTCGGGCCTGCGTGGGCTGCTGCACCTCGCTGGCGCGGCGGAAACTATTGGCGACGCGGCCAAACAGATGGTGTGGATGATCGAGGAGGGCGAGGAGCTCCACCCCGTGCTCGCGTTGGGCCTCGGTGACGCCGAGGAGATCTCGGTTCGTGTTCCCGTGGCCGACGGATGCCGGGCCGAGGGCAAATCGCTCAGGGAACTTCAGCTCGAAACTGAAACAGGCTTCTACCTCCTGGCCGTGCGGCGCGGCGGTCGTTATCTCTACCGGCCGCGCCCGGGGGTGGTACTGCTTGCCGGCGACGAACTGATCGCGACCGGTCCATATGAAGGTCACGACCTCCTCGCGGGACTGTGCGGGTACGAGGTCGTGGAGGACCCTGCGACTGGCGTGGATGAGCTCCGCCGTCTGGCGTCGGCGCGTGGCTGAGTTCTTGTCGCCGGAGTGGTTCGAGCGGGCGCGCAGCGCCGCCGAGTCCTTGCGGGAACGGCCAGGGGTTGACGCGAGTTTGGAGTGGAAGGTCACCGCGGCACCTGGCGGCGAGTCGACGCATCACCTCGAGTTCGAGTCAGGCCGGATCAGAGCATGGGGGCTTGGGCCCGCGCGCGGTCCGGCGTTTGCGTTGACGTCCAGCTACGCCGACGCGCGGGCGGTGTATTGCGGCGAACTGCACTTGCCGAGTGCGTTCATGCGCGGCCAGATCAAGGCCGCCGGTGACATCGGCGTGTTTATGGCGGTTTTGCCGGTCGTGAACGCGCCCGACTTCGCCGGCTTGGTTGGAGTCCTGCGCGGCTTCACCGACCCGAGCTGATCGCGGAGTAACGGCGGAGCGAGTTCAGTCAGCCGGCGCGCTGCAGCTCGCGCAACGTCGCGTAGCTCGTCGTGCCAATGCCGTGGGTAGTCAACAGCGCGGCGAGGTCGCCGCTGGCGAGCATGGCGTCGTCGTCGACTCGTGCGCGCCAGTCGAGGGCAAATGCCTCGAGATCTGCTGCCTGGCGGGCGGGGTGCAGGTAGAGCTCGGTGACCCCGGGGCGAAGTTGCGGGAGCGTGGAGGTCAGGGTTTCGCGTGATCCGACTCCGGGTACGACGATGAGCCGATCGGGGAACACCACGCCGGCCGCTGCGGTTCGTTCGCGAAACGCGAAACCCAGCGCCCGCTCGGAGCTGGCACCACTGAGTCGCAGCGGCACGTTGTACTCAATGGCTAAGTCGAGGTACACGTCGAAAAACTCGGGCCGGACCTGCACGCTGCCCATGTGCGACGTCAGGTGGCTGACATCGATACCCCACAAGGCCGCTCGTTCGATCTGCGCTCGCAGCTCCCTGCGGACCTCATCGAGGTCGGCGTGATCCCACACGTCTGACACGGTGCGGGGAAATCCACCGTCGCCGTCGACGAGCGAGGGTGCGTGGGTGATCGGGCCCCAGCGGTAGCGGTCCCACTCTGCATTCAACGTCAGGTGCACGCCGAGGTCGTCGCCCGGCTCGGCGCGAAGCGCCGCATCTCGTGCCCACGGGCACGGGACCATGACCGCTGCGCTGGTGGCTGCTGAGTCGCGTAAGGACGCAAAGACCGCTTCGTTTGTCGAGTGGTTAAGTCCGACGTCGTCGCAGCTCACGATCACGACACGGTCGTCGGGCGAGTATCCCAGGCGTTCGAGCACGGTCGACACGAGGACCACGGTAGTGGTGTGGCGCGGTTACGCGACTCACGGCGGGCCGGTGGTGTGAACGCATGCACTCCACAACCCGATGCCGGCAGCGCGCGCGGCGTCGCGGCTCGCGAGCAGGGTGGTCGTGTGAGCGTGGTTGGGCTCGATCACCAAGACATCGGCGACTCCGAGACTGAGAAGCGCCTCGTTCACAAACACGCCGTCGCTGCGCCAGACGTAGAGCAGGGCACGACCGAAGTGATCACGCAACTCCTTGTCGCGTTCGACGCGGATCGTGGTCCCCGGCGGCAGCAACGAGCTGAGCGCAGCTGCGGCTTGTGGCCCGAAACACTCAACGGGTTGGCCCGGTCGTTTTGTTTCGGGCGTGTCGATTCCCAAGAGGCGCACGTGTTCGTTTGTCGAGCCGATCTGTGCTACAAGCGTGTCGCCGTCGGTCACCGAGGTGACGACGGCGGCCAGTGACTCGCCCGGCGCGGACGTGCGTGACTGCTCTGGGCCAGGCTGTCGCCGGTCGAGGCCTGCGCCTTCGGCGCTGCGTCGGCTACGGCTGCACCCGCCGATGGTGAGGAGGACCGCCATGCATGCAAGAGCGAGCGCCCGTATAGGGAGCCGCGCTCTGGTGGCTCTGGGACTGAGGAACGCCTTAGATGCGTTCGATGAGGGTGCCGGTGCCGAGGCCTCCGCCGCAGCACATGGTGACGAGCGCGCGTGTTGCATCGATGCGCTCCAGTTCGTGTAGCGCCGTGGTGAGCAAGCGGGCGCCTGACGCGCCGAGTGGGTGGCCGATTGCGATGGCACCACCATTGACGTTCACTCGATCGAGATCAACGCCGATTTCACGATTCCACGCCATCACGACGGATGCAAACGCCTCGTTTACCTCGAACACGTCGATGTCGTTGGCCGTGAGCCCGTTGCGATCGAGCAGCCGACGTGTCGCGTCGATCGGTCCGGTCAGCATGAGCACGGGGTCGACCCCCACGAGGCACGTGTCGACGATTCGCGCTCGTGGTCGCAAGCCGAGTTGGTCGGCGCGTTCACGAGTCATCAATAGGACGGCCGCAGCGCCGTCGGAGATCTGCGACGAGGAGCCAGCGGTGTGCACGCCATCCTCGCGAGCGACGGGTTTGAGAGCGCCGAGAGCCTCCAGAGTGGTGTCGCGAAGGCCCTCATCGCGAGCGACGGTGGTGAACTCGCCGCTCGGTTTGCCGTCGTCGTTGAGGACCGGAGCGTTGATCGGATGAACTTCGCGATCGAAGCGGCCCTCCGCCCAGGCCTGGCGGGCGCGCTGCTGAGAGTGCAACGCGAACTCATCGGCGTCGGCACGGGTGACGCCCCACTTCTGCGCGATTCGTTCGGCACCTTCGAATTGCGAGGTGAACTCGTAGTGGGCGAAGTAGGACCGAGTGATCGCCCGACCTGGTCCGTTGGCCGTGTTCGAGCCAATCGGGACCCGCGTCATCGACTCGACGCCGCAGCCGATTGCGACATCGGCGGTGCCCGAACCGACAAGCGACGCGGCCAGATTCACCGCGTGCTGCGAGGAGCCGCACTGGCTGTCGACGGTGCTGGCGGCCACCTCGAGTGGCAGGCCCGCGATCAGCCACGCGGTGCGGGTGATGTTGAAGCTCTGTTCGCCGACAGCCGATACACAACCGCCCACGACCTGATCAATCGTGGCTGGATCGACGCCGCTGCGACGAACCAGCTCGGCTTGTACGTCGGCCAGCAGGTCCGCGGGATGTTTGGTGGCCAGGCCGCCATTACGACGCCCGATGGGGCTGCGGACTGCATCAACAATCACAACTTCGCGCATGTGGCTCACCCTAGACCCGTCGATTTGAGCACGCCGTCGACGAGTTACGCCGCCGGGCTCGCGAGGCGCAGCCGGGCGAGCCGAGCGCGGATTTCAGCGATGTGGGCTCTGCCGTCGGCGCGAGCCTCGGGCGCGATTTGCCAGTCGTCGTGTTCAGCCCAGGAGTCGAGGGCTGGTCGGGCTCGACGGCTGGCCCGCGCAACGGCCGCGCCGGCCGAGGTGCGCGCCCGCTTGGCGCTCGGGCCGGGAGGGGTGAACAGTGGCGATTGCCCGGAGGATCGGCGAGTCGACCGACGGCCCGACGGCTGGGCCACCGCTGAGTCAAGAAGGCTGAGCTGCGTCATGGCGTAAGTGAAGCAGGGGGGTGGGACACTGCTGTGACCAGGTCGTTGTCCCTAGACTGCGCCGATGGCGGCACGGATTGGGCTCTTCGGTGGCACCTTTGATCCGCCGCACATCGGCCACTTCGTCGCCGCGCTGGAGGTTCGCGAGGCGTTGGGGCTCGACATGGTGCACTTGGTGGTCGCCAACGATCCCTGGCAGAAGTCCTCGGTCCGTGAGGTGTCACCCGCGGCAGGCCGCGTGGAGATGGTGCGTGCGGGAATCGACGGAGTTGCCGGCCTGGCCGTGTGTGACATCGAGTTGGATCGTGGTGGGCCGAGCTACACGATCGACACTGTCGAGTGGGTGTTGCGCGGCGGGCTTGGCGGTGCGCTGCGGCGACCTGAGGTGACTTTGATCCTGGGTTCGGATGCCGCGAGTGGGTTGCAGTCGTGGCACCGCGGCGACGACCTGGCGCGCCGTGTCGATGTCGCCGTCGTTGCTCGGCCGGGCGAGCCGGAGTGGGCCGGGCTGCCCGAGCCATGGCGATGCAGCACGGTGAACGTGAGCGCGCTTGAGGTCTCCTCGACCGATATCCGCGCCCGCGTACGCGGCGGCCGATCGATCGCCTATCTCGTCCCGGACCCGGTGGTGCGCATCATTTACGACCGCGGCCTCTACGCTTCGCGAGACGAAGGAGGCCGCACTGCCCACGACAACTGAATCCCCATCGGTGTTGCCGAAACCACCGTTTCCCGGAAACGGTCAGGCCGGGTCGATCGAGCGTGACGATCCCGAGGCACTTCAGCTCATCAACGAGGTTGCTCGAGCCGCCCTCGACAAGAAGGCGACGAGACCGGTAGCGGTGATGGTTGGGGAAGTTGTCGAAGGCCTCGCCGACGCGTTCGTGGTCGTGAGTGCGCCCAACGTTCGCCACGTGCGCACTGTGGTCGAGGAGATCGAAAAGCAGGCTCGTTCGGTTCTTGGACGCTCGCCGCGAGCTACCGAGGGCCTCGACGACGCGACATGGGTACTGGTTGATTTCGGCGACGTCGTGGTCCACGTTTTCCTAGAGGAAACACGCCGGTACTACGACCTCGAACACCTGTGGAAAGCCGCCCGCCAGCGCGAACTCACGGAGTCCCCTGGCGAGGCGCGCACGGACTAGCCGGTCGGCGCGGTGTGTCTCTCACGCGTTGAGCGGGACTGGTTCGATCACCTCGTCGAGGAAGTGGTTGGGCTCTGCAACGACTTCGCTCGGCGAGGAGAAGTGCGTGATGAGTTCTTCGGTGGGCAAGATGCGCACCATCAGGTCGTAGGTTCCCGAGTCGTCTGAGCCGAACAACACCATGGCCTCTCCGGCCCGGAGATTGGCCGGAACATCGACGCCCGGCGTCACGAGCAGGCCTCCGCTTCTGGGGTCGGTGGTTTGGCCGCCGCGGACCCACATCCGAATGCATGCGCCGGTCGTGGCGTCGCGAGCCAAGATGTCGTGGCCCGGCTCCCACACTGCGTTTACGAGGTCGGCTCGACCGCCTTCGATGTCGTCGCCGTCGCTCAACACTCGCGTGGGCCTCGAACCGCTCACGACTCTGACCCGAGCTGGACCGATCGACTCGATCCGTATCAGCCGTCGAACCAGATGGGCGGCCAGGTAACCATTCCAGGGGAGCGCGATCGCCGCTGACTCGCTCGGCCTTGCGTCCCCTTCTGATTGTGACGTCCAGACCTCAGTGTCCGACGCGCCACCGGTTGCCGTGGACCACGCCTCTCGGTCGGGGCACGCGAAGGCGTAACTGGGTGTTCGCGAAGCGCCTGCCGTGCGACGCAACGCCGATATCCCGACGGCTGTCGCGAGGCGGCTTATCCGTTCGAGTTCGGCCGAATCACTCGACTCCAAGGTGACCTCGATCGACCCATCGTGAATGAAAAGTTCACCCCTGGGAGCCCCTATCGGGGTTTGCGCGGTGATCCCCGGATAGAGGCGCAACGTGACCGACGGTTCGGTGCACGCCGATCGAACCGGTGCGGCTGAGATCCACAGCAGGAGTGGGTGGCTGAATTGGCCGAACGTCGCGGGGCGACCTGCGCTGAAACCGGCAGTCCAGTCAGACAATGGTGATGGAAGACGGGGGTAGTTGCCCGGCCCGCTCAGTTTGCGGGCTCCGCCGGGGATGTTCATTCGCCAGTCGGCGCCGACAAGGCTGCGGCCGACAGCGGTGTAGAGCCGAGTGGCCTCCTGGTAGGTGACCACCCGAGTCGCATCAAAGGCCGGGTCCATTCCCCATCGAGAACATTGCTCAGCGACGTGGCCGACTTGTGCCCGGACGGCTCCCCACACGGGCGACGGCAGCGGCGTGCTCGACGCGAGTGTGGCGCTCGCCGCGTTGGACGAGCAAACGAGCGCGGACGCGAGCGCGATGCCCATCGCCGCAGTCCATCGACCCCTCCCCGTCGGAAAGTCAAGGCCCATCGGCCAAGTCAACTCCCGATGGCGACGCAGTGTCTAGCGAACCCGCACGGGCAACGTGCGCGGACCGCGGACCTGCCCGGCCGACCAGGTGACCTGACCGGGATCGGCGAGCGAGAACTCTGGAAAACGCTCCAACCAGACCTCAAGGGCAACGCGCAGCTCCATCCGAGCCAAGTGGGAGCCCAAACACCTGTGGATTCCCAGTCCAAACGCCGCGTGGCGATTCACTTCACGATCGATCTGCACCTGGTCGGCATCGTCGAAGGCGTCCGGGTCGCGGTTTGCCGATGGGAACGACAACAGGACCCAGTCCTCGGCCTTCATCGGACAGCCGTTCCAGTCCATGTCGTGTTTCACCAGGCGGGCCATCGTGACGGGCGCGTAGGCCCGCAGGAACTCCTCCATCGCTGTGGGCAATAACTCGGGTTCGGCCACGAGGCGCGTGCGGTCGGCGGGGTTGTCGGCCAGATGCCAGATCGACGCCCCGATCGCGCTCCACGTGGTGTCGATCCCCGCGAGCATCAGCAGCGACATGGTGCCGCCGATCTGCAGCGGATCGAGCGGCTGGCCGTCGAGCTCGGAGTTGATCAGGTAGGTGGTGAGATCCTCACGCGGGTTGTCGAGGTGGTCGATGATCTGAGTTCGTAGGTACTCAAAGACCCGGATCAACGCGTTGATGCGCTCCTCGTTTGGGGCCGCTACGCCTTCGAGGATGTCGTGGACAAAGCCGCGCATGATGTCGCCGTCGGCTTGCGGGAAGCCCAACATGTCCGAGATCACGCGCACGGGAATGAACTGCGCGTAGTCGGCTGCGGCATCGACCACGTCGCGGTCGCCCATCGCGTCGATGAGCTCGTGGCAGTAGGCGCGAGTGCCGGGTTCGAGCTTGGCGATCGCTTGCGGCGAGAACGCGGGCAACAAGATGCGTCGTGACTTGTGATGAAACGGTGGGTCGGAGCTGATTGGGGCGGCAATGCCGACTGGTGCGAGTTCGAGGGGCGGCCGATTGTTGGTGACGAGTACCGAGCGAGACGTGAAGTTTTCGGTGTCGTAAGCAACCGCGGCGACGTCGGCGTGGCGTGTTGGGAGCCACGTGCCGCCGTAACGATCTGAGTGGGCGACTGGGCAGGTCGCGCGAAGGTTGTCCCAGATCGGGTACGGGTCGGCGACCCACTCGGGATCGGTGTGGTCGAAGTCGGTGGCCCAGTCGCTCACGGGACCGACGATCGGCTCGTTGAAGAACCCGTCACCAAAGTCGAGTTCGCCCAACCCCGGGAAGCGGTCGTCGTCGATGGTCATCGCTGCTCTCCGCTCGTGTGGCCGAGTGCGACAGGGGTTTTGCCGGCAGCCTCGTCGGCGGCCTGGTCGGTGTCGTCGGCAAGGATGTCGATCGCGTTTTCCGGACAGTTGGCCACGGCCTTATGGGCCAGTTCCTCGAGGCCTGCGGGCACGATCCCGTCGTGTAGTTCGAAACCGTTGCCGATGTCGTCGGGTTCGAACACCTCGGGGGCCAGGCTGTAGCAACGGCCGTGCCCTTGGCATCGTTCTTGATCTACGTGCACCTTCATCGGGTGGCTCCGTTCAACAGCGCGAGATGGCGCGTCAGATTCAGACGTAAGCACCTTAAACCCGAGCGGGTCGCGTAGTGACCGCGTGGTGCGCCGCACTGCGGAACTAGCCGTCGCCATGCGGGCCGCCCGTGTTGCGCTTGCCGCCGGCGTGCCCGGCCTGCGGCGCGGGGCGCTGTTGGCGCCGCGGGATCTTTGTGGAGCTGGGGGGCTTCGAACCCCCTGCCTCTTGCATGCCATGCAAGCGCTCTACCAACTGAGCTACAGCCCCGTGGGGTCGAGAAGCTAGCAGAGCCCACGACCGCCGCGGAAGCTCGGCGCCCTCACGCACCCAAGGCGCCCAGTGCAGCCGAGAGCACCCTGGCTGGTCGATCCCGACGGTCTTCCGCTCGGTCGGCCCACAACGACAACGCCACGGCGGCGTTGATCCCGAGCCAGCGCAACGGCTCAACTTCCCACGTCGGTGAGGTGTGATTGACCCACGGGGCCTGCGTACGGGGTGAGTCACGCCCGACTATCAGCTCGGCCAGCGTCTGTCCGGCGAGGTACGCGAACGTCAGTCCATCGCCGGCGTAACCGCCCGCGGAGCCGAGCGCGGTGTGCGGGTCAAACGAAATCGAGGGATACCAATCGCGCGACACCGCCACCGCTCCGCCCCAGCAGTGTGAGATCGGGGTGCCGATGAGCGAGGGAAACAGATCCCACAGCGTCTCGACGACTTTGCGATGTGTCCGCCGATGTTGGTCGTAGGCAGCCGACGTGCGTGATCCCCAGTGATAGGGCGCGCCACGACCGCCAAATACGAGTCGATCGTCGGCGGTGCGTTGTCCGTAGATGACGGCCCGACGACCATCGGTGAAGCACTCGCGGGTCGCGAGACCGATCTCGGTCCATTGCTCGGCCGCCAGTGGTTGGGTGGCGACCACGAGTGAGTAGATCGGCGCAACGCAGCGGTGGACCGCCTCAAAGCGTGGGGTAAATGCCTCGGTCGCGCGGATGATGACCTCGCCGCGCACAGCACCCGATCGTGTGCGTGCCTCGTGGGGCCTGATCTCGACCACAGGCGTGTTCTCCCGAATGATGACTCCGGCCTTTAGACACTGGCTCGCGAGCGCGTGGAGCAGCAGCATCGGGTTCACGGCCGCGCAGTGCGGCGAATAGAGCGCTCCATGGACCCGGGTCGCATGGACTCGTGAAAAGGCATCGGCCGCGTCGAGCCACCGATAGTCGTATTCCGTCAGGCCATAGCGGTGAAAGGTGGTGATCTCTTCGACCAACCGATGGGCCTGCGGCGCGTTTCGCGCGAGATAGACCATCCCTCCGGGCTCGCTGCTCACGCCTTGTGCTGTTGCCCACTTGTGCAGATCGGCCGCCGCGGAGTGAATGATGGTTGCGGCAAGCCGAGCGGCGTCGGGGCCATGGTCGTGGTCGATTACGGGTAGCGCGACGGGAAGCAGAGCAGAGGCCCAGCCGCCGTTTTTTCCGCTCGCGCCGCTTCCAATCCGTGAGGCTTCGAGAACCGTGACCGCTGTGGAGGGGTCGAGTTCCTTCAGCGCGAGCGCGGTCCACAGTCCGGTGAATCCTGCGCCAACGATCACCACGTCGCTGTGTTTCGGGGCGGCGAGGCTGTCGCAATCGGGCATTTGCTCGACGCTGTCGCGCCAGACGGGCGCGTGAGCCGCGTCGCGCAGCGCGACCTGGACGTGTCGACCGAGCACCGCCCGCCTTCTGCTGTCCATCGTGAGCATCCTTGTCTGCCGCGGGGTCGATTGTGAGTCCGCAAGTCAGCCGAGGCTCGTGGGGGTCACCGGTACGCTGGTTGATCCATGGCTGAGCTGTATGACGTAGTTGAGGTGGAGCGCCGCTGGCAACAGCGTTGGGCCGATGAGGGCACCTACGAGGTCGCGAACGACGACCCGCGGCCGCACTTCTACGCGTTGTGCATGTACCCCTATCCCAGCGGTGCTGCGCACATGGGTCACGTGCGCAACTACACGTTTGGCGATCTCATCGTGCGCTACCGGACCATGCGGGGTTATGCGGTCCTGTCGCCGATGGGCTTTGACTCATTCGGCTTGCCAGCAGAAAACGCGGCCATCAAGACCGGTGTTCACCCGCGAACATTCACCGACGACCGCATTGAACAGCTCAAGTCGTCGATCCGGCGGATCGGATCGGTTTACGACTGGCGCCGCGAGGTACACAGCCACGACCCGTCCTACATCCGTGGCACGCAGTGGTTGTTTTTGCGTTTTCTGGAGAACGACTTGGCGTACCGCAAGGAGTCGCCCGTCAACTGGTGTCCGGGATGCGCGACGGTCTTGGCCAATGAACAGGTGCTCGCCGACGGCACATGCGAGCGAAGTGGCGACGCCGTCGTCAAACGTGACCTCGTCCAGTGGTTTTTTCGGATCACCAAGTACGCCGACGAACTGCTCGATGATCTCGACACGGTCGAATGGCCCGAGCGTGTCAAGACCATGCAACGCAACTGGATTGGCCGTTCGCACGGCGCCGAATTCGACCTGCCCGTGGTTGGTCACGACGTTGCGTTGCGGGTGTACACGACTCGGCCCGACACGGCTTTCGGCATGACGTATGCGGTCATGGCCCCCGAGCACCCACTCGTGGCCACCGTGACCGCGCCCGATCGAGCCGCCGAGGTGCAAGCGTTTGTCGCCACGGCGCGGCAAACCTCAGAGGTCGATCGTGTGTCGACCGATCGCAGTTTGGACAAGCGGGGGGTCTTTACCGGCGCGTACGTCCGCAACCCCTTCAATGACCAACAAGTCCCGCTGTATATCGCCGACTATGTGTTGTCGACCTATGGGACCGGAGCGATCATGGCCGTGCCCGGCCAAGACCAGCGCGACTGGGACTTCGCTGTCGCCTACGACCTGCCAATCGTGCGCACAGTCGAACCGCCTGCCGACTTCGACGGCCAGGCCTACGTGGGTGACGGACCGGCCATCAACAGCGAATGGCTCAACGGCCTGAACAAGGCCGACGCGATCGCGGCCGCGATCGAATGGCTCGAGTCCAACGGCAAAGGCACTCGCTCCACGACCTTTCGTTTGCGCGACTGGCTGCTGTCGCGACAGCGCTTCTGGGGGTGCCCGATCCCGGTTGTGCATTGCCCAACCGACGGCGTCGTGGCCGTCCCCGATGAATCGTTGCCGGTGCTCGCGCCCGACGACGTCGAGTTTCGCCCGACTGGAGAGTCGCCGCTGCGCAGCCACGCGGGATTTCTCAACGTCGAGTGCCCCAAGTGCGGCGGGCCCGCGCAACGCGACTCAGACACGATGGACACCTTCGTCGACTCGTCGTGGTATTTCCTGCGTTTTGCCACGCCGCCGTCATGGGACAAGGAGTCGCCGATCGACCCCGCGGCAGTGCAGTCGTGGCTGCCCGTCGACCAGTACATCGGTGGGATCGAACACGCGATCTTGCATTTGATGTACGCCCGCTTCTTCACAAAGGCGCTGGCGGACTTGGGCGTGATTCCTCGTGAGGTGCGCGAGCCCTTCACACGTTTGTTCACCCAAGGGATGATCCGTTTGGGTGGGGCGAAGATGTCGAAATCGAAAGGCAATCTCGTCGCTCCCGAGCAGTTCCTCGACACCTTGGGTGCCGATGCGTTGCGGCTCTACCACTTGTTCGTTGGCCCGCCACAAGATGACGTCGACTGGAACGACCACGGCATCGAGGGCTGCTCGCGGTTCTTGCAGCGGGTGTGGCGTTTGGCCGAACCAGAGTCGGCGCTGGGTCGCACCGCGGTCGAACGTGAGGAAACCGACGTCGATGCCGAAGTGCGTCGCCAAACCCATCGACTCATCGAACGGGTCACGACTGACTTTGATCGTTGGTCATACAACACCGCTGTGGCGGCGTGTATGGAGTTCACCAACGAGCTGTATCGCTACGTGCAGTCCGACTTGGCTCCCCAGCGCGACGTCGTGCGCGACGCGCTCGACACGTTGTTGCTGCTGATGGCACCGATGACGCCACACATGTGCGCGGAACTGTGGGAGCAGCGTCGTGGAGGCCACATCCACGAGTTGTCGTGGCCGGTCGCCGACCCCGCTCTGGTGGCCCGAGCGACCGAAGTCATGGTCGTTCAAGTCAATGGCAAGGTGCGAGACCGGCTCGATGTGGCCGCCGACATCGATGAAGCCGAGATGCAATCCCTCGCGCTGGCTTCGCCAAAAATCGCTGCCGCTATTGGCGATGCGGACGTGCTCAAGGTGATTGCTCGGCCGCCGAAGCTGTTGAACCTGGTGATCAGATGAGGCGCTCGATTGCCGAGGGCATCGCGCCCGCGCCACCGTCGGACGACGACTTGGCCGACCACACGTGGGCCGTGTCAGTTGTTGACGACTTCGACGATTCCGTTGCGCGTGTCGTGTTGCTCGTCGAAGAACGCGGCGACACCGACTCGGGCCACGCGGCGGTTTTCGATCCGGCGTCTGCGCGGGTGCTGAGGGCCGCGCTTGGGTTGGCTTTGAAGGAGCTGGGCGAGCCGCTCGACTGAGGTCGTGTAGCTCAGTTGCCGCGGGGAGCGCTTGTCGAACCGGCCCGAATCTGGTCGGCAACGTCGAGCCAGCGGCTCGCGTCGAGCGCGTAGGGGGCGTAGAAGTTCACGCGGTCGACCTTGTCGGCCCAGCGCTTCGCTAGTGCCGTGCCCACCGTGTCGGGCGCGCCGACGACGGCGAACGCGTCGAGCACGTCGTCGGACAACAGGTTGGCCATTTCATTCCATTCGCCGGCCTTGGAGAGTCGATTGAGCTGGCCCGACAGGTCACCCCATCCGTGGATGTCGAGCACTGGTTTGTACGCGGGGGTTGATCCGTAGAAGCCGATCTGGCTCCGAACGGCGGCAGCCGCTTTGGCCATCGCGGCGTCGTCCTCACCGGTGACCACAAAGGCCGGGTAACTCACGGTGAACTCGTCGCGCGTCTTGCCGGCCTTCGCGAGGCCGCGCTCGATGGCTGGCGCGGTGACTTCGTCGAAGTACTTCGGTGTCGTGAACCCATGGATGAGCACGCCGTCGGCGACTTCGGCGGCGACCTCGGTCATGGCCGGACCGACGGCCGCGATGAGGATGCGCGGGGTGCCATACGGATTCGGACCGGGGTTGAAGAAGGGCGTCATCAGGGTGTGCTGGTAGAACTCGCCGCGGAAATCGAGTCGGGTGCCGTTGTTCCAGCAGTCCCAAATGGCGCGCAGCGCGAGCACGTACTCACGCATGCGAGCAGCGGGCTGGCTCCACGGCATTGAAAATCTCTTTGTTATGTGCGGTTGGATCTGCGAGCCGAGACCGAGCAAGTGACGTCCCTGGGAGAGCAGATGGATGTCGTTGGCGATCTGCGCGGTTGTCATCGGCGAACGGGCAAAGGCGACGGCGATTCCCGTCGCGAGTTCGAGCCTCGTGGTGCTTGCGGCGGCGAGGATGAGCCCGACGAAGGGGTCGTGGCTGGTCTCTGCGGTGAATACGCCGTCGTAACCCTGCTCCTCGGCGAGCCGCGCCGCGTCGGCGATGCTGGCGGGCCCTCGGTCGAGGCCAACCATGAGTCCTGTGTCGATTCGCATGGCGCGAGAGTAGGGCGCCCGCGCCGGGCCCGGCTCAGGGCCCCAGGAGCTCAAGGACGCGGGGCCGCACGGACTTGTGGCCGCAGGTCGATAGGCGCGCCGCGGGCTAAGAGTTGCCCTGTTCGCGTAGGTAACGCTCGACTTCTGCGGCAAGTTCGTCGGCCGAGGGCAGCGGTCCCGACAGCGAGGGACCCGGCGGGGTGTGGGCTTCGCTGTCGGCTTGGATTTCCAGCGCTCGCAACGCCGCCAAGTGTTCGTCGTTGTTGGCCATCAACGTGTCGATGCGCGCGGCAACCGAACTCGCGTTTGCGTGAAACTCCGTTGTGTCGACGTTGATTCCGGTCAGGTTTGCCAAACCGTCGAGCAGCGCGGCGGCCGCGCCCGGATAGGTCATGGCCGCGGCGTAGTGCGGAACGCGCGCCCACAACCCGACAGCGGGAACGCCGGCGTCGTCGAAGGCGACCTCCAAGGCGGCCGCGATTCCTGCGGGAACCTCGATGTCGACTTCTGTGAATCCGACGCGTTCGGCGAGCTCGGGGGTTGTCGCTGTCGTCGTGAGGCGCACGGGGCGGGTGTGCGGCGCGGGCGCGGGGAACGCGCCGAGGCCGACCACAAGCTCACATCCGACTTGCTGCGCCAAGTCGACGACGGCACGAGAGAACGCACGCCACGAGTGATCGGGTTCAGGGCCCGTGAGCAGCAGACAGCGGCTGAATCCCGGCGCGGTGCCGAGCGCCAGGGTCAACTCGGGCCATCGGAGTCCCTTGTTGAGGCCGTTTTGCACCCGGAGCACAGGCCGCCGAGCGCGGTGATCGAGCAGGGCATCGACGTCGAAACGAGCCAGCAACTCCGGCTGGCTCGCCGCGGTGAGCGACTCGATCGCCGAGGCGGCGCCGTTTCCCGCGTCGATCCATCCGTCGAGCCCGACGACCAACACGGCGTTGCCCAGACTCGGCAAGTCGCGTTCGAGTGTGTAGAGGTCGGTCATGTGTCATCCCGAAGTGCGCGGTGGGCGAGGTCGGCGAGAACCGCGACCTGAGTTCCCAAGTATTCGACGGCTTTGGGGTCTCCACCAACCCCAGCACCATGCGCGTAGCGATAGGCCACGCCTTGCAAGATGCACGCGAGCTTCCAGTAACCAAAACCCGTGTAGTAGGGCAAACGGGTGAGGTCGGCTCCCGTGCGTAGTGCGTACCGTTGC